>DASXNR010000472.1:0-5258 GCA_036494925.1 Acetobacteraceae bacterium | reverse complement strand
GGCCACGTGATCGCCGCAATGGTATACCGGACGCCGATATTGGCAACGCAATCGAAAGCCGGCTGCTGACGCCGTCAGCTTCCTCTGTGTGAACGGGCACGGTAGCCTGCCGGCCTTCGACAGGGGGCGCGCGCATGGACTACACGACGCTGGGCAGGACGGAACTTAAGGTCAGTGTCGCGGGCCTCGGCTGCGGTGGCTTCAGCCGATTGGGCCTGAACACCGGCGGCACCGAGGCGGGCGCGATCGCGATCATCCACGCCGCGCTGGACCACGGCGTCAACCTGCTGGACACCGCGGCGCCCTATGACACCGAGGGCGTCGTCGGCAAGGCGATCAAGAGCGTTCCGCGCGATCGGGTGGTGATCGCCACCAAGGCCTCGGTCATCCGCGGCGGCGAGCGCTATGCGCCGGAGCGCGTGGTCGCCAGCCTGGACAATTCGCTGCGCGAACTCGGCATCGACTGCATCGACGTATTCCAGCTGCACGCCGTGCCGCCCTCCGGCTACGACTACGTGCGCGACGTGATCGCACCTGCGCTGCTGAAGGAGAAGGAACGGGGAAAATTCCGCTTCCTCGGCATCACCGAGACATCGCCGAACGATCTCGAACACCAGATGCTGCTGCGAGCGATCCCCGACGGACTGTGGGACGTGGCGATGGTGGCGTTCCACCTGATGAGCCAGAACACCCGCGAGGCGGTGTTTCCCGCCACACTGCAGCATCGGGTCGGCACGCTGCTGATGTTCGCTGTGCGCAGCATCTTCGCCCGCCGCGAGCGTGTCGTGGAGGCGATGCGGGAGCTGGCGGCGCAGGGCAAGGTGCCTCCGTCGCTGGCCGACGATCCCGATCCACTCGGCTTCCTGATCCATCCGGGCGGCGCGACCAGCCTGACCGACGCGGCGTACCGCTACGTGCGGCATGAGCCCGGGGTCGATGTGGTGCTGTTCGGCACCGGCGATCAGGCGCATCTGCGCTCGAACATCGAATCGATCCTGCGGCCGCCGCTGCCGCAGGCGGACCGCGACAAGCTGAAGCGACTGTTCAGCCATCTGCGCGGCGTCGGTTTGGTGGCGCCACCGCGCGCGCGCACCGCTACTGGGTAAGCGGGCAAATTCCCGTGATGTTGACGCCGATCAAGGCTCACCGACGAAGAGTCTGCATCGTTCGTCGGCCGACAATGCGGGAGATTTGCTCATGTCGAAGAAGGTGCTGTTCGTGGTCACATCCACCGCCCGCATGGGTGAGGGTGGGCCGCCCACCGGCCTGTGGCTTGAGGAGCTCGCGGTGCCCTACTACATGCTGCGGGACGCTGGGCATCAGCTCGATGTCGTGTCGATCGCCGGCGGTACCGTGCCGATTGATCCACGAAGCGTGGGCCCGGAGCATGACCGATTGCCCGAGAACCGCCGCTATCGCGACGATCCCGCATTGATGGCAACGATGCAGTCGACGCGCTCGGTGAGCGCGATCCGCTTCGCGGACTACCATGCGGTCTTCCTGCCGGGCGGGCATGGAACGATGTGGGACCTGCCCGGCAACGAGGCGCTTGCCAGCGGTATCAGCGCAATGTTCGCATCCGGCAAGCCTGTGGCGGCTGTCTGCCACGGTCCGGCAGGCCTCATCGGCGCCAGACTTCCGGATGGCCGGCCGCTGGTCGCGGGCCGTTGGATCCCGGCTTTCACCGCGGAGGAGGAAGACGATGTCGAGATGAAGGACAAGGTCCCATTCGTGCTGGATGAGAAACTTGGCTCGCTGGGTGCCCGACTGCTCAAGGGCGCGCCGTTCCAACCCATGGCGGTGGCACATGGCCATCTCATCACCGGCCAGAATCCGGCATCGGCACGCGAAGTTGGCGGACTCATGCTGGCGGCGTTGCAGCGAGACGATTGATCCGTTTGCGCGGCCAACCGTTCGGGGCGCGTTGAGCAAGACCGGCCTGGGGTCGCCAATCGGTGACAGGCGGGGCTACCCTCCCTGGCAACGCACCACGGAGGGATCCGCCCATGAAGATTGCGCGCATCGATGACCTGCACTGCGACGCCGGATGGCGCACCTTCTCGTTCCTGAAGATCACCACTGACGACGGCATCACTGGGTGGTCGGAATACACCGAGGCCGATGGCAGCCGCGGCCTGACCGGAGTGATCCGCGGCCTGGCCGAGCCGCTGATCGGGCTGGATCCGCGTCCGGTGCAGCAGATCGCCTCGATGCTGTGGGTGCGCCAGGTGCAGGCGCCCGGTGGGGTGAACTCGCGCGCGATCGCCGCGATCGAGAACGCGCTGCTCGACATCAAGGGCAAGGCGCTCGGCGTGCCGGTGTACGAGCTGTTCGGCGGACCGGTGCGCGAGCGCATCCCGGTATACTGGTCGCATTGCGGCTCCTACCGCGTGCGCAACCATGAGCTGGTCGGCGCGCCGCCGCTGCGCACCTACGACGACATTTCCGCGCTTGGCGCCGAAGTGAAACGCCGCGGCTTCAAGGCGCTGAAGACCAACATCCTGCCGTTCGAGGGCGGCAAGCTGACCAACTTCGGTCCTGGCTTCGGCCGCTCGCCGGGCTGGCCGGAACTGAACGTCGATCGCAAGACATTGCAGGCGGTGCGTGACCTGCTCGGCGCGTTCCGTGCCGGCGCTGGCCCCGAGATGGGATTGCATCTCGACGTCAACTATCACTTCAAGACCGAAGGCTACCTGCAGATCGCCAAGGCGGTGGCGCCGTTCGACATGACGTGGCTCGAGATTGACACCTGGGACCCGCAGTCACTGGCGCTGATCCGCCGCGCCGCGCCATGCCCGATCGCGTCGCTGGAGTCGGTGTGTGGGCGGCGGGCGTTCCGGCCGTTCTTCGATGCCTACGCGACCGACGTCGCGATCATCGACGTGATCTGGAACGGTTTTTTGGAGTCGATCAAGGTCGCATCGATGGCCGAGGCGTACGAGGTGAACTGCGCGCCGCACAACTACTATGGCCATCTCTGCTCGGCGATCAGCGCGCATTTCTGCGCGGTGGTGCCGAATTTCCGGGTGATGGAGATCGACATCGACAGCGTGTCGTGGCGCGACGAGCTGTTCATCAACGCGCCGGCGATCGAGAACGGCGAGCTGATCGTGCCGAAAGGACCCGGCTGGGGTGTCGAGGTGAACGAGGCGGCGGTGCGCGCGCATCCGCCACAGACGCGATAGCATTGAGCAATTGGACCACGGATGCACACGGATGAACACGGATAGGCGCACCTGTATCCATCCGTGGTTTCAAATCACTTTTTCCCCCGTCACATCAAAGGCCCGACATGACCGCACGCTTTGACATACTCGGCATCGGCAACGCTATCGTGGATGTGGTGGCGCAGACCGACGACACGTTCCTGTCGCGCCACGACATGCGCAAGGGCTCGATGACGCTGATCGATTCCGATACAGCCGGCGCGCTGTACGCGGCGATGCCGCCCGGTCAGGAGAGCAGCGGCGGTTCGGCGGCAAACACCTGTGCCGTCGCCGCAGCCCTGGGTGCGCGCGTCGCCTATCTCGGCAAGGTGGCGAACGATCAGTTGGGCACCGTATTCCGCCATGACATGACGGCGATCGGCGTGCATTTTCCGTCGACGCCGTTGTACGGCGGCGCACCGACCGCGCGTTGCCTGATCGTGGTGACGCCGGACGGGCAGCGCACGATGCACACCTATCTCGGTGCCTGCGTCAGCTTCGACGAGGCGGATGTTGCCGAGACGCTGGTGGCGGACGCGGCGGTGACCTATCTGGAAGGCTACCTGTTCGACCCGCCGGCGGCGCAGCGTGCGTTCCGTCGCGCCGCAGCCGCTGCACATCAAGCGGGGCGGCAGGTCGCGCTGTCATTGTCGGATGCGTTCTGCGTCGACCGCCATCGCGCGGCGTTCCTCGAGCTGGTGAAGCAGGACGTCGATATCCTGTTCGCAAATGAGACGGAGGTGACCAGCCTTTACGAGGAGAACACCTTCGAGGCCGCTGCCGAACGCGCCCGCGCCGATGTGGCACTCGCGGCGCTCACCCGCAGCGAGGCCGGCAGCGTGATCCTGCGCGGCGCGGAGACGGTGGAGATCGCGGCCGAACCGACGCGGGTGGTGGATACCACGGGGGCAGGAGATGCGTATGCCGCCGGGTTCCTTGCCGGCCTTACCGCGGGCAAGTCGCTGCCGGTGTGCGGACGGCTTGCCTCGGTGGCAGCGGCCGAGGTGATCAGCCACTATGGCGCACGGCCCCAGGCGGATCTGAAGAAGCTGGCTGCTGCGGTCGGTTGACCCGGGCTTTGCTTCCGAGCGGAACGGCTCGGAAGGACGCTGTGCGGCCGTTGCCACCACGACCGGTTGCTGCGCGTGCCATGCGCGCATGAAATCGACGCCGATCACCCGCGTCGAGGTCCACAGGTCGCCGGGTCCACGCGGCCGGTCGACGCCGGAGGCTGCTGGCGGCTGCGACCCTTACCGCTGCGATGCCGACCGGCGCAGCAGCATCAGCCCCAACAGGCCGGTCCCGAACACCGCCAGCGTGCCAGGTTCGGGAACCGTAACGCCGGTGAGCGAAAAAGCCGCGTTGAAGGTCGGGAACGCATCCCCGCCGACAATGTCTTGCCCGATCCTCAGCCAGTCCGGATCCAGATTCGCGTCGCGTGTCCAGCTCTGCAGGTCCGTAAAGCCTGCGGGGAACGCTGTACCGGGCGGGACGACGATGGGCCTTGGGGCGGACAGCCAGAGGAAATCCCCCGTATCCAGCTCGACCTGCGGCACGAAGAAGTAGTGATCCGCTGGCAAGGAGAACGGGTCGGTGAACGAGATGTTGAATTGCACCTCTTGCTCACCGGCAACCGCTCCATCTCCGCCGGTCGTCTGACCTGGTTTCGGATGAATGCCGCCAGGTTTCACACTGTTCTGCACATCGAACGGCCCCAGCGCACTCGTGGCGAATGTGAGCGTCCCCCCAGAGAAGTCGCGCGACTCGAAGGCCACATCCGATGGTGAGTTGGTCCGCGTCGGCACATTGGGGGTCCGGACGGTGTCCGAGTCGTTTGGAAACACCCGATAGACCTCGACCACGACGTTGTTGACAGAGCTGCCCGCCGGGATCAGGCCGGTGAACGTGGCGCTGGTCAGCGTGGTACCGCTGGTCAGCACGAAATCATCGGCCGATTCGATCTCGAACTTCCCCGAGGCATCCGGCCGTGTCGCCGTGGCTATCTTGCCGTCCGGGTCGCCCGTGGTGAAGAAGAACGGCGTTGCCATCGCG
>DASXNR010000471.1:0-2352 GCA_036494925.1 Acetobacteraceae bacterium | reverse complement strand
CGTGGACCATCTTCTGTCCCGGCATCTGCCTCGCCCTGGTCGTGCTGGCGGTCAATCTGCTCGGCGACGGGTTGCGCGATCTGCTGGACCCGCGGCTCGCGCGGAGAATGTGAGCTTGGCCAATTCCGCCCTGCTCGAAGTCGTGGATCTACAGACGAATTTCCTTTCCGAGGACGGGATCACCCGCGCCGTCGATGGCGTCAGTTTCACTGTGGCGCCCGGCGAGACGCTTGGCATCGTCGGTGAATCCGGCTGCGGCAAGAGCGTCACGGCGCTGTCGATCATGCAGTTGTTGCCGCCCAAGAGCGGGCGTGTGGTGGGCGGGACGATCCGGTTCGAGGGCCGCGACCTGCTTGGCCTCGCCGAGGCCGAGATGCGGCAGATCCGCGGCAATCGGATCGCGATGATCTTTCAGGAGCCGATGACCAGCCTCAATCCGCTGCACACGATTGGCGAGCAGATCGCCGAGGCCGTGCGCATCCATGAGAACCTGCCGACGAACGCCGCATTGGCACGTGCCACAGAGATGTTGCGGCTGGTGCGGATTCCCGATCCGGAGCGCCGCCTCGGCGACTATCCGCACCAGTTCTCCGGCGGCATGCGCCAGCGGGTAATGATCGCCATGGCGCTGGCATGTTCGCCGAAGCTGCTGATCGCTGACGAACCCACCACCGCGCTGGACGTGACGATCCAGGCGCAGATCCTCCGGCTGATGCTGGAACTCAAGTCGCGCATCGGCGCCGCGATCGTCCTGATCACGCACGACCTTGGCGTGGTGGCGGAAACCTGCCAGCGCGTCATTGTCATGTACGCGGGCCGGACGGTGGAGGAGGCCGGTGTATTCGAACTGTTCGATCGCCCGGCGCATCCCTACACGCGCGGACTGCTCGGCGCGACCCCGGCGCGCGCCACGATACGGCGTCGGCGGCTCGCGGAAATAGCCGGCATCGTGCCGTCGCTGCGCGAACCGATCCTGGGCTGTAGCTTCGCGCCGCGCTGCGCGTTGGCGATCGATCGCTGCCGTGTGGAGGCGCCGCCGATGCAGCCGCTCGGCCCCGGACACCAGGCCGCATGTTGGCGCGCCGGCGAGACGGTGCAATGAGCGAGCCGACTGCGGTTCTGACCGTCGAGAGGCTGGTGAAGCGCTTTCCTATCGAGCGCGGCTTCCTCCGGCGCACCGTGGCAGAAGTGCGCGCGGTCGATGACGTCTCGTTCAGCGTCGGGTCCGGCGAGACGCTGTGCATCGTCGGTGAATCCGGCTGCGGCAAGACCACGGTGGCCAAGCTGATCCTGCGCCTGATCGAGCCTACCGAAGGCCGCATCGTGATCGAAGGTCACGACATCACCGGCCTCGATGCAAACGCGGTGCGGCCATATCGGCGCCGCGCGCAGATGGTGTTCCAGGACCCGTATTCCTCGTTGAACCCGCGGCTCACGGCCGAGCAGATCGTCACTGAGCCGATCGAGAACTACCAGAGGCTCGGTGCCGGTGAGCGGCACGATCGTGCGGCCGCGCTGCTGGCACGCGTTGGCCTCAGAAGCGATGAGTTGAGGAAGTATCCGTTCGAATTCTCCGGCGGTCAGCGCCAGCGGCTCGGCGTCGCGCGGGCGCTGGCGCTGCGGCCGGCGCTGATCATCGCCGATGAGCCGGTGTCGGCGCTCGATGTCTCGGTGCAGGCGCAGGTCTTGAACCTGCTGATCGATCTGCAGGAGGAATTCGGGTTGGCCTATGTGTTCATCTCGCACGACCTCGGGGTGGTGCGTCACATTGGCCATCGCATCGCGGTGATGTATCTCGGGCGCATCGTCGAACTGGCCGACAGCGAGGCGTTGTTCGCGAATCCCGTGCATCCGTACACCGAAGCACTGATTGCAGCGGCGCCGGTTGCCGATCCGCGCGCCCGGCGGCCGGACGCGATCCTCGAAGGCGAGGTGCCGAGCCCGATCAATCCGCCGAACGGTTGCCCATTCCATCCGCGTTGCGGCTATGCGGTGGCGCGCTGCAAGACCGACGTGCCAGCGCTTACCGGCATGCCGGATGGCAGGCTGGTCGGTTGCCACGTGCGCGCGCCAGGCTGATCGCGCGTGCGCGGTGCCCGGCGCCTGTGTCGACCTGCCGAACGGATATCCGCAAGGTAGGCGTCAGCCAAGCCAGCATATATTTCTGGGAGAGGGATCACTGCCGACCAAGAGATGGCAACCTGGCTGCTCTGTGCAGAACGCTGAAGCTGCCGATCAGGGCCACGCGGGGAATGGCTGCGGGGTAGCAGCAACGAAACGCTCCAAGCCGTTGAAAACGCGTTGCCATCATTGACCTCCATGGCCGCTAGCTTAGCCCGCGACGAGACTCCG
>DASXNR010000470.1:0-8186 GCA_036494925.1 Acetobacteraceae bacterium | reverse complement strand
GACAGCGTCTCGACCCGATCGGCCTCGATCAATGCGTTGAGCACGAAGCCGGTGCCAGTCTGGCGCTGGCAATCCTTGCAGTGACAGCAGTGCACGAACATCGGCTTCTAGCTCATCCGGCAGCGCAGCCGGCCGCAGGCGCAGCCGCCATCCAACGTATCGGTCATGGGGCCTCCTGTATGCCCGCTTGCGCGGGAATGACGTGGAATGTGCAACACCGGCGCGTCAGACGGCAATTCTGGCTGGTTCGGTGTTAACGCCGTTGGCGGCCGCCCAGCCGGATACTCTGGTAAACGAAGGCCCGACCGGGGAGATCAGTTATCATATCTTTCTCTTGAAATCAGTATTGCTAACCCCCAGATCCGCCGTCCTATCCTCTCCAACCGGCGGACACAGATGCACAGTCTCCCCAATCTCACCCCATCCATCGCCCGCGAAGTGTTCGCCAAACTCTGCGCCAGCCTTGCCCCGCCCCGCGCCGATACGCCCGAAACCCGCGCCGCCCGCGACGAGCTAGCCATGGCCGCGGTCGCCGCCCTGCATCCGACCGATGCGCTGGATGCCATGCTTGCGGTCGACATCGTCCTCGCCGAGGCCTGCTACGCCGATGCCGTGCGCCAGGCCGGCGAGTACCGCGACGACCTCGCGGTCACCAACCGCTGCCGTGCCCAGGCGGCTGCCATGCTGCGGCAGATGCGCGGCCTGCTGCGCGACTACGAGGGCAGGCAGGCGAAACGCGACAAGGCCCTGGCGGCAATGCATCCGGCCGCGATGGAGCGCGCCGGTTATTGGTTCCGCGATGTCTCGGTGCCGCTATCCGAGCCGGCACCTGCCCAGGCCGAGGCAGCCCCGCCGATCCCCGCCCCCACCAAGCCGGAATTCAGCGAACTCACCGAGGCCGAGCAGTACGCGCTGCTCCACCCGGCCCGGACCCGGCGTATCCGAGCCGCGGGCGGCCTGCCGACACCTTGTGATTTCGGCCCTCCCGAACCGGCGATCGTAGAACAGTTGGTGCATGGCACCAGCCCCATCCTGCTGGCGCTTGACCACTCCGAACTGGCCACCGCCGCAACGTGACGCGCGGGAAGCACCGACGCGTGCGAGGCTCGTGGGAATCGCGGCAAGGCAGGTCATTGGATACAGAGTTGCACCGAGTGCCCACAGCCGTCGCGAAGCCGGCGCCTTCTTTGATGCAGGGCACCGGCTGATCGACTACTCAGGGCCATCTGCGTGCATCCGTTCTGATCCGCGTGCATTTGCGTTGAGCCTTGCCTTGCTGCTTGCTTCGGCGAGAGGTCGCGCCGTTGGCGGCGTTCCGACACCTCCGATGCGTGGCATCCGGCTGACTGTCCGCGACATGCACCCAAGCTGCTCTCATTTGCGACACCACCGTCTCATGCTTCGAAACCATGAGACGCCGCCAGCGGCTTCGTTCTCCCCTCGACAGGTCTCGATCTTGTAGGAACCGGTCCCTTCCGCGCCGCACCGATATCTGCGAGCGTGCGCCACCATGAACGATGCCATACCGAACGACGCCCTCGCGCTGCACCGCGGCCTGCTCACCCTCGACACCCACATCGACATCCCCTGGCCGACCGGGCCCGACCCGTTCCTGGATGGCCCGCGCCGGGTCGATCTGCCCAAGATGCAGCGTGGCGGCCTCGCGGCTGGCTGCTTCGCCGCCTACGTGCCGCAGGCCGCCCGCACCCCCGAAAGCGAGGCCGCCGCGTTCGAGCGCGCCATCGGCATGTTGCAGGCGATCCGCGCCATGGGGCGCAGCGAGAACGGCATTGCCGCGCGCGTCGCGGTCACCGCCGACGAGATAGCCGCCGCCAAGCGCGACGGTGTGCTGGCGATCATCCCGGTGGTCGAGAACGGCTTTGCCACCGGCACCGACCTGTCGCGGCTGGCGCGCTTCCGTGCGCTGGGCGCACGCTACCTGACGATCACGCACAACGGTCACAACGCGCTGGCCGATTCCTGCAACCCGCGCACCGACCTCGGCGACGCGCCGACCGAGCATGGCGGCCTCAGCCCGCTCGGCCGCGCCGCGATCACCGAGCTGAACCGGCTCGGCATGCTGGTCGATGTCGCCCATGTCTCGCGCGACACCATGCTGCAGGCCGCGGCGCTGTCGCGCACCCCGGTGGTGTCCACGCATTCCTGCATCCGCGCGCTGTGCGACCATCCGCGCAACATGGACGATGCGCAGCTCGACGCACTGCGCGACGTGGGCGGCGTGATCCAGATCACCGCGGTGGCCGCGTTCCTGAAGCCGGATGCCAAGCCCGACGCGGTCACCGTCGCCGACTTCGCCGACCACATCGACTACGCGGTGCGGCGGATCGGCATCGAGCATGTCGGCATCTCCTCGGATTTTGACGGCGGCGGCGGGTTCACCGGCTGGCGGGACGCGGGCGAGAGCGCCAACATCACCGCCGAACTGCTGCGTCGCGGCTACGACCGGCAGGAGATCGCCGCGCTGTGGGGCGGCAATTTCCTGCGCGTGCTGCGGATTGCCGAGGAAAGGGCGGGGTGATGCGCACCGTTCGGCTGCCTGACGGGACCGAGGTGCCGGCGCTGGGCCAGGGAACCTGGCACATGGGCGAGAGCGCGAGTGTGGCGAAGGCCGAGGTGGCGGCCCTGAAGCTCGGCATCGAGCTTGGCATGATGCTGATCGACACCGCCGAGATGTACGGCAATGGGCGCGCCGAGGAACTGGTGGCCGAGGCCACTCAGGGGCAACGGGAAAAGCTGTTCATCGTCAGCAAGGTATATCCGCACAACGCGTCGCGGGCCGGCGTGCCGGCGGCGTGCGAGCGCAGCCTGAAGCGACTGCGCACCGACCGGATCGACCTCTATCTGCTGCACTGGCGCGGCAGCCATCCGCTGGCCGAGACGGTGGAGGCGTTCGAGAAGCTGCGCGCCGAGGGCAAGATCCGCTATTGGGGCGTATCGAACTTCGATACCAGCGACATGCAGGCGCTGCTGCGGCTGCCAGGCGGCGATCAGTGCGCCAGCAACCAGGTGCTGTATCATGTCGGGAGCCGCGGCATCGAGCACGACCTGCTGCCGTGGTGCGCCGGGCACCGGATCCCGTTGATGGCGTACTCGCCGGTGGGGCAGGGTGGCCGGCTGCTGCAGTCGAATGCACTGGCGACGGTGGCGAAACGCCACCAGGCGACGCCGGCGCAGATCGCCATCGCCTGGACCTTGCGCCATGGCAACGTGATCTCCATCCCGAAGGCGACCACGCCGCGGCACGTGCGTGAGAACGCAGGGGTGGGCGCGATTACCCTCACGGATGACGACCTGGCGGTGATCGACGCCGCCCATCCACCGCCGGGGGGCAAGCAGTCGCTCGACATTTCGTAGCGCTGCTATCCTTCACCGCGTGAGCGAGTCGCGCCCCGCGCCGGTGAACCTGTGACCCTGATACTGTTCGCGATCCTCATCGCGGCGCTGGTGCTGCTGGCGGCCGTGGCGGGGCTGGTGCCGCGCAAGGCGCTGATGGCCGGCACCGCCGGCATCTCCGGCCTGGTCGTCGTGCTGGCCGTGCTGACGCTGGCGAACGGCGGCGGTCCCACGGCGTTGGAGCTGCCGATCGGGCCACCCGGCGCCGCGGTGCATCTCGCGCTGGATCCGCTGGCCGCAAGCTTCCTGCTGCTGCTGTTCCTGGTGATGCCATGCACCGACACCGCGCCGCTGCGGCTGGCCGCGACGGCGATCACGGTGCTGGCAGGCGACAGCTTTGCGCTGGTGGTGGGCCTGCTGCTGCTGGGCGGCACCAGCTCGCTGCGTGTCACGGCCGCCGCCGCGGTGTGCCTGATCGTGGCGTTCGCTCTGGCAGCTCCATTGGGCGACTTTGCCGCGATCCGCGCCACGCCGCCGGACGGATGGCGCGCCGCCGCGGTGATGCTGCTGGTCCTGGCCGCCGCGGGAGTGTTGAGCCGGGTCAGCATGCCGATTGCCGCCTATCTCGTGCTTCGGACGCTGTTCGACCTCTGCGGCGAGGGCCAGCCACTGTGGTGGGGTGTGCCGTTGCTGCTGGCGGGCGCGGCGATTGCGACCATCGGAGCACTGCGCGCCGCGCTCGCGGACACACTGCACACCGTGCTCGCGGCTGCTTCGCTGCCCCTGTTCGGGATGGCAGCGATGGCGCTCGGCGTGGCGCTGTTCGCGCGCCCGGTCGATCTGCCGTCGGTCGCATCGCAGGCGCTCGATGCGGCATGGCTGGCGCTGGTCGGCCACGTGCTGTGCCGGACGCTGCTGCTGCGGTGCGCGGATGCGGTCGAGAGTGGCGCCGGCACGCGGCGGCTCGACCGGCTGGGCGGACTGATCCACCGCATGCCGATCGCCGCCGGAACCTGCCTGGCCGGACTGTTCGCCGCCGCCGTGCTGCCGCCCAGTCCGGGCTTTGCCGCGTTCTGGCTGCTGTTCCAGTCGCTGCTGGCGGCCGCTCGGATCGGCGGTGTTGGCTTGCAGTTGCTGATCCTGTGCGCCGCCGTGCTGACCGCGCTGTCGGTCGGCGTGGCCGCGCTGGCTGCGGTGCGGCTGTTCGGCGTGGTGTTTCTCGGCCGTCCGCGCACACCGCGCACCGCGGCCGCGGAACAGGCGCCGCGTCCGGTCCGGTTGGTTCTCTGCGGCCTGGCGGCGATGACCACGCTGCTCGGTCTGCTGCCGGCGCTCGCGCTGCTGCCGGCGCCGAGATGGACCCACGCGACCGGCGTCTGGTCATTCGCGACCTTGCGGACCGGCGCCGAGACGCCGGGTTATTCTCCGGTTGTCGTTGTCGGCCTGCTCGCAGTGGCGGGCATCGCCGTGTTGCGTGCGATGCGTGGCTCCGGGCAGCGTCAGCGCGAGCCGGCATGGTCGGGCGGCTTCGCGGCACCGCCACCATGGCTGCCGTTCGGCGATCCGGCGACCCAGTACGGCCCTGCATCGTTCGTCGAACCGATGCAGCGTGTCCTGGTCCTGCCGCTGCCGATCGCCGCGCTGGGCCGCCAATTCGCTCGCTGTCGCGACGCTGTGACGCGGGCCGCATCGATCTTGGTCGCGCCATGACGTTGCTGGCCGGCCTCATCGCGCAGCTGTTGCACATCGGCTTGATTGCCGCCGCCGCTCCGACGCTGGTCGGCGTTCTCCGCTGGATGCAGGCGCGGCTGGCCGGCCGCGTGGGTCCGTCCCCGCTGCAGCCGTGGCGGGAACTGATCCGCCTGCTGCGCAAGCAGACCTTGCTGGCCGAGAGCGCATCCGGCGTGACCACCTATGGGCCGGTGGCCGGTGCCGCGACCACCGCGGTAGCGGCCGCCCTGGTGCCGTCCTTCGCTCTCGGCATGACCTTCGCCCCATTCGCCGATCTGCTGGCGATCGCCGGGCTGCTGATGGCGGCCCGTTGCTCGCTGGCGCTGGCGGCGATGGATGCCGGCACGGCGCTGGGTGGCGTGGGCGCAAGCCGGGCGATGCTGCTCGCCGCACTCGTGGAGCCGGCGCTGTTGCTGGTGCTGTTCGCGCTCGCGCTGCTCGCAGGCAGCCTCGACCTCGACCTGATTGCCGCGGCGCAGATGGAGAGCGGCGCGGACTGGCGGATCGGCCTGGGCATTGCACTGGGCGCGACCGTGCTCGTGGCACTGGCCGATACCATGCGCCATGAGGCGCTGGCGTCCGATCTGGCCGGCCGAGGCCTTGCGCTGGCTGAGGTCACCGAGGCGTTGCGGCTGCTGGTCTGGTTCAACCTGATCGGCGCGGCGTTCCTGCCGTTCGGCATGGCGCGGTCCGACGCCGGACCGATCGCCTGGGCGGTCGGCCTCACTGCCTGGCTGGCCAGGACGCTGCTGTTCGCTGCCTTGCTGGCGCTGCTGCACGCGGTGCACGGCCGCATCAATCTGCCGCGCGCGGCACAGATGCTCGGTGTCGCTGCGCTGCTCGGCCTCCTGGCCGTGGTCTTCCTGTTCGCCGACATGGGCACCACGTGATCGGCGTGGCGAGCGCGGCTGCCCTGCTGCTGTCGATCGGGCTGCTATGGGCCCGGCGAATCGACACCGCAACGCAACTCTGCGCGCTGCAGGCGTTGTCCGCCGCCGTATCGCTTGGTCAGGTGGCACCCACGGTCGCGATCCTGGCGTTCGCCCTCAATGGCGTCGCGCTGCCACTGGCGATCGCTCGCCTGCACGGCGCGACGATGCTGCAAGCGCGCGGCGCCGCCCTCCTGTCCTGGACCGTGGCACTGGCGTTGATGGCACTGACCGGGATGGCCTTCGCGGGGGTCGGGACAGACGGATTGGTCGCGGCCGGCGCGTCGGTGGCATTGCTCGGCCTGCTGCTGATCGCTTTCCGCGCGCACCCGCTTGCGCCTGTGCTCGGTTTCCTGTCGTCCCAGAACGGTCTGGTCATGCTGGCGGGCGCCCAGTCCGAACTGGCGCTGCCGACGGCATTGGCGGTCGCCCTGCCACTGGTTCCCGCCCTGGTCCTTGCCGAGAGCTGGCAGCGCCAATGAGCAGCGCGATCCCGATGATGGTGGTGGCGCTGCCGGTGGTCTCGGCGGCGGTGCTGGCTGCGATCGCATCCTGGCGCATCGCCACGTGGATCAATGCCGGGTCCGCCAGCATCCAGTTTGCCATGGCGTGCCTGCTGGTGTGGCACTCCAGCACGGCAGCGACCCAACTGGTCGTGCTCAACGCCTTCGTGGCGATGACAACGAGCTGGTTCGGTTATCGCGACATCGCGGCATCGCTTGCCGCGCGGACGCTCACCAGGCGACGGGCACGCCGCTATCATATCGGCTGCCAGGTACTGATCGGCGCGGTGCAGGCAGCGGTGCTGGCCGATAACCTGACGCTGACCTGGTTCGCTGTTGGGGTTGCAGTCGCCGCCGCAGCCGCAATCACGGGAGCCGCACGCGGTGCGGCCGCTGCCACGGCGATGTCACGCCTGGTTCTGCAGTGCGCGATTGGGCTGGTGCTGGCGCTGCTTGGCACGCTGCTGGTCGAGCCGGCACCGGTTCCGGCGGGGGTCTTTCTGCTGCTGGGCTATGCCACCCTGGCCGGACTGGTGCCGTTGCGGTCGTGGCTGGTGAACGCTGCGGCCGAGGGCGTGGCGCCTGGGGCCATCATCGTCATGCTGCTGGCCAATGTACCGCTGCTGCTGTTCATGCGGCTGCATATCGCGCCGGAGCTGCTGATCGCATTCGGACTTGCATCGCTGCTGATCTGCGCGATCGCGAGGCTCGACCGCCGCCGCACCGTGGTACTCGCCGGCCTGGCGCAACTCGGCATGGTGATATTCGCCATCGGCGTCGGGGCAAGGCAGGTCGCGTGGCTGCACATGATGCTGCTCACCCTGGCACGATCGGCGGTGCTGCAATCGCACGGCGACGATGTGATCGCCTGGCTGGTGCTGGCGCTGCTGCCGCTCTACGCGCTGTATCTGCTCGCGGTCCCGACGGTCGCCGTTGCCGGCTGGCTGTTGGTGCCGCTCGGAGCTGGAGTGCTGCTCGCGACGTGGGCGCTGATCGAGCGCCGCCCGGCGGGCGTGCCGGCTGATTGGGTCGCGCGGACGCCGGTCTGGTTGCACCTCGCGCTCGTCGCACTGCTGGCGTTCGCGATGCCGGCACCGGTGGCCGCCGAATGAGTGGCACGATGCAGCCGCGCCAGGTCCTCACCGGCGATGGCTGGACACGCATGGCCGGCGAGCCGTCACCGCCGCTGCTCGGGCTGTGGGCGGACACGCGCGAGGTCTACGCCTTGCTCAGGGATAGGGTCGGGCCGCTGCTGGTGTCGACTGAGGTCGAGGACGGCTGCTACCCGGCCCTGTCGCCCGTCCGTCCAACCGCCGCATGGTTCGAACGGATGGTCCGCGACCTCTGGGGGCATGTGGCAATCGGCGGCACAGATCCGCGGCCGTGGCTCGACCATGGATGCTGGCCGCACAGTGCACCGATGGCACTCCGCCCGGGGCCGGCTGGACCCCGCGAAGCGCCCGAGTTCCTCTTCGAGGAGGACCTCGACCAGATTCCGCTGGGGCCGGTCCGCGGCGGCATCGCGCCGGCGGCGCATCTTCGGCTTGGTGTCCGCGGGCAAACCGTAGCGCGGCTGGAGGCGCGGCTGGGCTACACGCACAAAGGCACGTTGACCCGGAGGCGCGGCAAGTCACCGCGGGCGGCGGCGCGGGTCGCCGCGCGCCTGGCA
>DASXNR010000469.1:0-40317 GCA_036494925.1 Acetobacteraceae bacterium | reverse complement strand
CAGCCGGACAGCGGGATCACCACGATCTCGGCGATCAGATAGCTGGTCTGCACCCACGCGATTTCATCGGTTCCGGCCGACAACCCGCCGCCGATATCGGCCAGCGAGGCTGCGACGATCTGGATGTCCAGCAGCGCGATGAAAAAGCCGATGCACATGCTGGCGAAGGCGAACACCTTGGTCGCCATCGGCAACTCGCCAGGTGCGAGTGCCGGCGCCAGGCGGACAGCGGCGGTCGTCGCGCTCATCGTTCGTCGACGTTGGCGGTGACCGACAGGCCCGGCCGCAGCATCGCCAGCGTGTCGGTATCGCCATCGAGCAGCACGCGCACCGGCACACGCTGCACGATCTTGGTGAAGTTGCCGGTGGCGTTCTCCGGCGGCAGCACGCTGAACACCGCACCGGTGGCCGGCGCCAGGCTCGCGACGCGGCCGTGCAGCAGTTCGCCGGGCAGCACATCGGCCTCGATCGTCACCGGCATCCCGGCGCGCATGCGCGCGAGCTGGCTCTCCTTGAAGTTCGCGTCCACCCAGAGTCCGTGCGCCGGCACCAGCGAGATGAGCTGCGCTCCCACCGTGGCATAGGCGCCGTTCCGCGCGCTGCGATTGCCCACCGTGCCGTCGATCGGCGCGCGCAGCTCGGTGTAGCCCAGGTTGAGCTGCGCGGTGTCACGATCCGCAACGGCGCCGGCCAGCGCCGCAACCGTCTGCTGCTTCTGCGTGTCGATCACGTCGAGCTGGCGTTGCGCAGCTTCCAGTGCCGCGCGCGCTCTGGCATCTGCTGCGAGCGCCTTCTGGGAGTCGGCGTCCGCCTGCTGGAAGCGCTGCTGCGTGCCGAACTGATCCTGTGCCAGCCGGCGATAGCGATCGACATCGTACCTGGTGCGCGCGATCTCCGCCGCGGTCGCGGTCAGCTCGGCCTGCGCCTGTGCGATCACCGCCTGTTGCAGCCGGCGGTTCGCGTCCAGGTTCGCCAGCGTCGCCTGCTGCCCGGCCACGGCGGCCGCCGCCTTGGCCAGCGCGGCGCGATAGTCGCGATCATCCAGCTTCACCAGCAGATCGCCGGCATGGACCGCCTGGTTGTCGGTGACCGCGACATCGGCGATGAAGCCGGCCACCTTCGGCGCGATCACCGTCACGTCGCCGCCGACATAGGCGTCGTCGGTGCTCTCGATGAAGCGGCCGACCGTCCACCAGTGATGGCCGTACCACGCGGCACCGACGCCGATCAGCAGCGCCGCGCCGGCCAGACCGATCTGCTTGCGGGATATGGTGGCGTGCCGCGCCGGTGGCCGCGCGACGATGTCGCGCTCCAACACCTGAGCGCTCATGACACGCTCCTGTCCGCCGCCGGACCGGGCACCGAGCGGAACGCGGGTTCGACCATCACCTTGCCGCTGCGCCGGTCGACCAGGACAGGATCCGCCGGCTCGCCGGTTTCGGTGTCGACGACGATGACGCTGGCGCCCTCCGGCGCGAAGTGCCGGTTGCCCCAGGCGAGCAGTGCCCACAGCACCGGCCGGAAGTCGCGGCCGCGCTCGGTCAGCAGGTATTCGTGGCGCGGCGGGTGCTCGCTGTAGATGCGGCGCTCAAGCAGACCCGACTCGACCAGGGCATTGAGCCGCCGCGTCAACATGTTCGGCGCGATGTCCAGGCTCTTCTGGAACTGGTCGAAGCGGGTCAGCCCGCGGAACGCGTCGCGCAGGATCAGGATGCTCCACCACTCGCCGACGCGCTCCAGGCTGCGGGCGATCGGGCAGGTCATGTCTCCGAAACTCTTGCGTTGCATGGTTTGCTCCCGGCAGTCACATGCATGATGAAAGTCGGATATAAGGCAGTAGCTACCATGATGCAAGGGACAATGCGTGCACCAAAACACTTCCTCCGCCCGCCCACTCCCGCAAGGGGAGGGGGAATGCGAAACTGGCATCATGCGAACGCGTGCCGATCAGTTGCTGGTGGATCGCGGCCTGGCGGAAAGCCGGGCGCGCGCGCAAGCGCTGATCCTGGCCGGCAAGGTGTTCAGCGGCGACCGCCGCATCGCCAAAGCCGGCGATGCGCTGGCGACGGACATCGCGCTGGAGGTGCGCGGCCAGGACCACCCGTGGGTGTCACGCGGCGGACTGAAGCTCGATCACGCGCTGCGGCATTTCGGCCTTTCGCCGGCGGGCCGCATTTGCCTCGACATCGGCGCCTCTACCGGCGGCTTCACCGATGTGCTGCTGGCGAACGGCGCGGCCAAGGTGCATGCGGTCGATGTCGGCCACGGTCAGCTTGCGTGGAAGCTGCGCGGCGATCCGCGCGTAGCGGTGCATGAGAAGACCAATGCGCGCCACCTGACGCGCGAGACGATCGCCGACCCGATCGACGCCCTGGTGTGCGATGCCAGCTTCATCGGGCTCGCAACGCTGCTCCCGGCGCCACTGGCGCTATGCGTGCCGGGCGCCTGGGCGGTGGCGCTGATCAAGCCGCAGTTCGAGGCCGGCCGGGAGGCTGTCGGCAGCAGAGGCGTGGTGCGCGATCCGGGGGTTCACCAGGCTGTGCGCGAGCGGATCGGCGCCTGGTGGGCGACACTTGTTGGGTGGCGGGTGCTGGGTATCACCGAAAGCCCGATCACCGGGCCGGAGGGCAACCGCGAATTCCTGATCGCCGCGGAAAAGACCTGAGCTGTCAGGCCGGGCTCAGCCCGACCCGGCGCGCGGCAAGGTCCTGCTGTGCGATTTCGGCCAGCAGCGACCACACCTTGGCGGGCTCCATCGGCACGTCCGGGTCGTTCAGCAGTCGGTCGAGTTCGTCGAGCTTCCGGGCGTACTCGGCGTCCGTCATACCTGTCTCTCCAGTGGCGTCGGCCATACCAAGGCACCCCAGGAACGTGGCGCTCCTGGGGCGCGTTTATGGCAACGACAAGCTTACCATTGGATTACCGTAGCGATCCACTTAAACCGACGATTGGATGGCCGGTGCGAGCGCGGCGACCCTCGCCGAAGGATGGGCCGTGTTGCGAAACCGCAGCTCGCCCCCCTCGGCTGCGCCGTCCATGCCGAGCAGCTCCAACCGGGAGGCGCAGGTCACCGCGATCACCGGCCGCGCCGCCTTGTAGGCAAGGAATTGCCGCGCCTCGCCTTCCAGCTCCAACCGATCGCGCATCCCGCGCCACTCCCGGCGGTCGGTATCCTCGATGAACATCGCCAGGATCCCGGGCCGCGTCCCGCTCAGCCGCGTGGGCGCGATCTCGAACAGGCGCCGGCGCACCGCGACCGCTACTTCGTCGGTCCGGCCAGCCCTGGCGGCAATCGCGAGCACGCCCTCGCCCTCGGCGATGACAGCCAGGTGTGCTTCCGGTCCGAACTCGTTCCGCAGCGACAGCATCAGTCCGCCATCCGCATCGCCGCCGGCCAGCAGCAGCGGATCGAGCCGCAGCACTGCGCTGTCGTCGTGATCATGGCGCCTCCCGGTATCCAGCAGGCGGCGAATCCGGGCGTGCACCTCCTCGAGAGCGTTGCTCGACAATCCCTGCGGCAGCGTCATCTTCAGCAGGTAGCGCCCGGGATGCACCGCGAGCCATGCGCGCAGATCAGCGTCGACGCGGTCAGCCAGATCGGTCCAGGCGCCGCGTTGCACCAGTCGTCCGTCCTCGGCCGAGACGACCTCGCAGGCGATCTCCGCCTGCAGCACACCGTGGGCGATCAGCAGATCGTAGGGAGCCGCGTCCTCCAGTCCGGCGAAGGCGATGGTGAAGCCGCGCGAGGCCTGCAGCGCCGCGGTCCGCAGCGTGTGGAACAGCGGCACCAGCGTGCCGCTCCCGGCCAGCGCCATCCTCAGCCGCTCGCGCAGCCGCGCCTTGCCGCGTGCACGCAGCTTCCGCGCCAGCGCCACCGCGTCGCCGGCCAGCCGCGCGGCGTGCAGTTCGGCGGCGGAGGGTGGTCGCGTCATGGTGCCGCGCAGCCGCTCGATCGCCAGTTCCAGCCCGTGACGCTGCCGCGCCGCCTGCCCCGAGCGCGTCCCGGACGCCGCGCGTTGGGCGATCTCCCCCATGCGCGCCGCCCAAAGGGGCGCGCCGGCCAATGCGACGAACGCATCGAGCGCCTTGGGGTCGTACGGAGGCGGCTGGGGCTGCATCGCGGGCGGGTTCCACCGGAATAGACGCGCGTCCCCGCGCGTTCATTCCCGCCGTTCAGTTGCGTGGCAGACGAGCGGTGGAGGGTGCGTCCGGGTTCTGCGCCCGGTGGCGCAGCAGGTGGTCGGCCAGCACGCAGGCCAGCATTGCCTCTCCCACCGGCACGGCGCGGATGCCGACGCAGGGGTCGTGGCGGCCCTTGGTGCTGATCTCGATGTCCTGGCCGGCGCGATCCACCGCGTGGCGCGGGGTCAGGATCGAGCTGGTCGGCTTCACCGCGAACCGGACCACGATGGGCTGGCCGGTGGAAATGCCGCCCAGGATACCGCCGGCGTGGTTGGAGGCGAACTCGACCATCCCGTCGCGCATCCGCATTTCGTCGGCGTTGGCCTCGCCGGACAGCGCCGCGGCGGCGAAGCCCTCGCCGATCTCGACCCCCTTCACCGCGTTGATCGACATCAGTGCCGCGGCGATCTCAGCATCCAGCTTGCCGTAGATCGGCGCGCCCAGGCCAGGCGGAATGCCCTCGGCCACCACCTCGATCACCGCTCCGGCCGAGGACCCCGCCTTTCGCACCTCGGACAGGAAGCTCTCCCACAGCGTCGCGGTGGCAGGGTCCGGGCAGAAGAACGGATTGTCGTCGACCGCGTCCCAGTCCCAGCGCGCCCGGTCGATGCAATGCGGGCCGATCTGCACCAGCGCGCCGCGGATGCGCACGCCGTCGCCGAGCACCTTGCGCGCCACCCCGCCGGCGGCAACCCGCATCGCGGTCTCGCGCGCCGAGGACCGGCCGCCGCCGCGATAGTCGCGGATGCCGTATTTCAGCTCGTAGGTGAGGTCGGCGTGGCCGGGGCGGAACTGCGCGGCGATCGCCGAGTAGTCACGCGAGCGCTGATCGACGTTGTCGATCTGCATGGCGATCGGCGTGCCGGTGGTTTGGCCGTCGAACACGCCGGACAGGATCTTTACCGTGTCCGGCTCCTGCCGCTGGGTGGTGAAGCGCGACTGGCCTGGACGGCGGCGATCCAGCCAGGGCTGGATGTCGGCCTCGGACAGCGTGATGCGCGGTGGGCAACCGTCCACCACGCAGCCGATCGCCGGCCCGTGGCTTTCGCCCCAGGTGGTGACACGGAACAGATGGCCGAAGCTGTTATGCGACACGCGATCTCAGCCGAGCAGTTCGTCCAGCGTCACCGGACAGGTCGGTGATACCGGCTGCGGCGGCTGGCCGTCCATGGTGTCCGGCTTGGCGTGCAGCGCATCGGCATAGAGGCTCGGCAGGTCGAGCCGCTGACGCATCGATGGACTGAATGCTCGTCGCGCCTGGGCACGGAACAGCAAGGCATCGGACTGCCACGCGGAAACCGACAACGAATTCGGCCCGTTCACCGGTTCTCCCGCGGCGATTTGGCGCAGCAGGTCGCCCTGACGTTCACTCCACAACAGAATTTCATCGTCGTACAGCTCGCTCATCGATGCCTACCCTTCAGCGATCGCGATATCCGGCGCCGCGGGGTTCTTCATGCCAACGATATGGTAGCCGCAATCCACGTGGTGCACCTCGCCGGTCACGCCAGCCGACAGGTCCGACAGCAGATAGACCCCCGCGCCGCCGACATCCTCGATCGTCACGTTGCGCTGCATCGGCGCATTCAACTGGTTCCAGCGCAGAATATAGTGGAAGTCGCCGATCCCGGCCGATGCCACGGTGCGGATCGGTCCGGCGCTGATCGCATTCACCCTGATGTTTTGCGCGCCCAGATCGGCCGCCAGGTAACGCACCGACGCCTCCAGCGCCGCTTTCGCCACGCCCATCACGTTGTAATGCGGCGTCCAGCGCTCCGCGCCGACATAGCTGAGCGTCAGCAGGCTGCCACCCGGCCGCATCATCGCCACCGCCCGCTGCGCCACCGCGACGAACGAATAGCAGGAGATATCCAACGCCTGAAGGAACGCCTCCCGCGGCGTGTCCAGATAGCGCCCGCGCAGGTACTGCTTGTCGGCGAAGGCGATCGCATGCACCAGGAAGTCCAGCCCGTCCCAGTGCTCGCGCAGCCCCGCGAACGCCGCGTCGATGCTGGCCTCGTCGCCCACGTCGCACAGGAACAGCCGATCAGAACCCACCGACGCTGCGAGCGGTCGTACCCGGCGCCCCAGCGCCTCGACCTGGTAGGTGAACGCCAGCTCCGCGCCCTGTGCGGCGCAGGCGGCGGCGATGCCCCAGCCCAGCGAGCGGTCGTTGGTCACCCCCATGATCAGGCCGCGCTTGCCCTGCAAAACTGTGCCTTTGGCCGGGGCGCGGTCGGGCATGATCCATCCTTTGCGGCTGCGTCCGTGAACTTCGGTGGTGGCACAGGCTTGCGTTGTGCGGCAAGTGGCTTGGCGCGCCGGACCCGCGGCGGCAGAGTGCGCCCGATCGCAAGGAAGTTCGAGCCATGCCCGACAGCGCCCCCCTGCTCGCCGACCCGTTCGCCCGCTTTCAGGACTGGATCGCCGAGGCCTGGACACACGAGCCCGACGACGCCAACGCCATGACCCTGGCGACCGCCACGCCCGACGGCACGCCCTCGGCGCGTATCGTGCTGCTGAAGGGCACCGATACGCGTGGCTTCGTGTTCTACACCAACCTGGAAAGCCGCAAGGGCGAGGAACTGGCCGCCAACTCGCGCGCGGCGTTGCTGTTCCACTGGAAGCCGCAGGGCCGCCAAGTGCGCATCGAGGGCCGCGTCGAGCACGTCACGGACGCCGAGGCAGACGCCTACTACGCGACCCGGGCGCGCATCTCGCGGCTCGGCGCGTGGGCGTCGGACCAGTCGCGTGCGCTGCCCGATCGCGCGGAACTGGAGCGTCGGCTTGCTGCAATTGAGGTGAGATACCCAGGCGAGGACATCCCACGCCCGCCCAACTGGTCCGGCTTCCGCATCGTGCCCGCCCGCTTCGAGTTCTGGCAGAACATGCCGTTCCGGCTGCACGACCGCACGGTGTACACGAAGGCCCAGAACGGCTGCTGGACGCTGGGGAAACTGTTCCCCTGAGACGAAGTTGCGCAACGATTGGCTGGCAGGCCGAGCCTTCATCGTCATGGCGGGCGCAGGCCCGCCTGCGCGGGCCATGACGGTGGGTTCGATGCGCCGATGACCGCGCCGCCGGAACAGGCGGAGGTGGCGGAATTCCTGCGCGGGATCGCGGGATCGGAGCCGCTGGAGACACACATATCGCTGGTGTTCGTCGGCCCCGATACGGTGTGGAAGCTGAAGAAGGCGGTGCGCCTAGCGTTCCTCGACTTCACCTCGCTGGAGGCGCGGCGGCGCTTCACGTTGCGTGAACTGGAGCTGAACCGACCGGCGGCACCCGGTCTGTATCGCGATGTCGTGCCGGTCGTGCGCCGCGCGGACGGCAGGTTGGGCTTCGGCGAAGCGGGTGAACTGCCGGTCGTCGACTGGGTGCTGCGCATGGCGCGCGTGCCGGCGGGCGATTTCCTCGATGCCGTGGCGGCCGCGGGGGACCTGACGCCAGAGCTGCTCGATGCGCTCGGCGATGCGGTTGCCGATTATCACTGGAGCCTGGCACCCGCTCCGCGGGGGATGGTCGGGGAGGGGGTTGTCCCCGCGATGCGACACGTCGCTGAAGGCAATGCCCGATCGGCGCGCGATGCCGGCCTGCCCGAACCTGCCGTGCAGGCCTGGCAGACGCGCATCCTCGGCGAACTGGACGACATCGCGCCATGGCTGGCGCAGCGCGAGCGCGACGGTTTCGTGCGCCGCGCGCATGGCGATCTGCATCTCGGCAATCTGTGCCTCTGGCAAGGCCGCCCGGTGCCGTTCGATGCGCTGGAGTTCGACGAAGCGATGGCGACCATCGATCTCGGCTACGATCTCGCATTCCTGCTGATGGATCTCGATCAACGCGTCACGCGCGCGGCGGCGAACCGGGTGCTGAACCGCTATGTCGCGCGCACCGGCGACGCGGCGCTCACCCGTGGGCTGCCCGCGTTCCAGTCGCTGCGCGCGATGGTCCGCGCGCATGTCGAGGCGAAGCGCGGCAACGCCGGCGTCGCCGCGCAGTACCTGTCGGCCGCCTCGGCTTACCTGCAGGTGAGGCCGCCGCTCGTGCTGGCGATCGGCGGCCTGCCCGGCACCGGCAAGTCAACGCTGGCGCGCGCGCTGGCGCCGGAACTCGGCAACGCGCCCGGTGCGCTGGTGCTGCGCAGCGACGAGATCCGCAAGCGCCAGCATGGCGCGGCACCCGAGCACCGCCTACCGCAATCGGCCTACAGCGACGCCGCCAGCGAGGTGGTGTTCGCCGCGCTTGCCGCGCTGGTGCGCGGAACCGCGAGCGGCGGGCATGCGGTGGTTGCCGATGCAACCTTCATCGATCCGCGCCATCGCACGCTGATCGAAGCCGCCGCCCGGTCCGCTGGTGTCGCGTTCCTGGGTCTCTGGCTCGAGGCGCCGGTGGCGGAACTGGAGGCGCGCATCGCCGGCCGCGGGCGCGATGCATCCGATGCAACCATTGCGGTACTACGGGCGGCCAGTCGAGGCGATCCGGGTGCCGGTGACTGGCTGGCGATCGATACCACGGGGACCGCAGTCCAACAGCGTGCCCGTGACGCCGTCCGAGCGATGATGTGACGCAAGCGCCGCGGACGGCGGCGCTCACCGGGGTGTGAAGCACTTCAGGGCGGCGGGGCGGCCCGGATGCAATTTTCCGGCTGTCAACCAGCCACCGCCACAGGCGGAAACCCCTAGGAGCCCACCATGAAGACCTTGTTCGCCGCCCTGACCGTCCTGACCCTGGTGTTCGGTACCGTCGCTCTCACCGCTCCGGCCGATGCGTCCACCACCAGCCTGTTCCCGCCCGCATCGAACGAAGGCAGCAGCAACTGATACGAAAGCCTGCGCCGCCAGGAGGGCTGATCTCGCCGGGGTCGGCCTTCCTGGCGTTCGTCGCGCCGCAATGTCCGTTGCGGCGACGCAAAGGAGGCCTATCGGCGTCTCCTGGACGAATACGATGTGCAGGACCAGCGGGGGCGCGCGGCGTCAGCCGGCGTCGGCACCAACCAACCGCTGCATATCGGCTTCCCGGCAAATGGTAAGCTGCGCCCGGGCCGGGTCGTAGATCACCAGACCGTCCGCGCGCCAGGCGTTCAGGATGGTGATGATGCTGCGGGTGGTGGCGCCCAGCAGATCGGCCAGGTCGCCCTGCCGCAGCCGGCCCCCGAGCTGACGGCCCTGCTCGGTATTCCGGCCGTCAGTCCTGGCGAGATAAAGCACCTGACGCGCCAACCGGACCTCCAGGCTTTCGAACGTCGCGTCGCGGAACAAACCCGATGTCCGGCGCAGCCGGCCAGCCAGTATGCGACAGAGATTGGCGCCCAGCACGGCGTGGTTGTTGAGCGCGTCAAGGAACACCGAGCCATTGATGCGCAGCAGCCGCACACGGCCCTCGGCCACGGCGTCTGCGGTACGGGTGCTGTTCTCGATGACCCCGATTTCGCCGAAGATTTCGCCCGCGCCGAACACCTCGTACATCAGGCCTTTGCTGCTGCGGTCGAGCGAGCCGACGCGAATGTGCCCCGTGCCGGCCACAATGGCGTATACGGCATCGGCGGCATCGCCCTCGGCGCAGATCCGCGTGCCGTCGCGCGGCTCGAGCATCCGGCTCCGCGCCTCGATCCGGTCGAGCTCCGCGGGATCCATCCCCTTGAAGGCTGTGACGCTCAGCAGCGCTGTCATGGTCGCCCGCGCATCGTTCCGAGGCAGAACGCTTCTGCCACATCGTGACATTCGCGTAAATGATTTCGTGTCCCCGGCGATATAGGTAACTCCTGCATCCGATCCAATCCGAGGCCGCGGCCACCGTTCTCGCTACGCAGCGGTTGCGCCGATCGAGCGCCGCGGCCGCCGAGGTGTGAAGCACTTCAGAGCGCCTCGGCCGGCCAGGGCCTAATTTCCCACTGTCAGCGAGACCCAGCCACACCAAGGCTGATCGAAACAACCATCCCCGCCGCCGGCGGATAACCACAGGAGTCCACCATGAAGACCTTGTTCGCTGCCCTTACCGTTCTGACCCTCGTGTTCGGCACAGTCGCTCTCACGGCTCCCGCCAATGCATCCGCAACCAGCCTGTTCCCGCCCGCCTCGAACGAAGGCAACAGCAACTAAGACCAAGACCCGTGCTGCTCTGAGGGGCAGTCGAGTTCGGTCGAGAGGAGATGACAATGATTGTCACGGTTCTGATTGCGGTGTGCGCCTTGACGATCGCTGTCATCGGCCGCGCCGCCCTGGACCCCTACTGCTAGCTCCAGGATAGAACGAAGCCAGGAGGGGGCCGGTCCCGGTTGGACCGGCCCTCGCCTCGTTTGGCGCAGAGCGCTTCGCCGCTTTTCGGCTGATGATGCATGACCGGCTGATGACGTGCTAGAATCGCAGCCCTGACCTGCAAGCGAGGAGGCGTGCCATGGCCATCCGCAAGCTGCTGCTGCCCCTGACGGGGACCGCCGCCGGTGAGGCGGCGCTTGCCACCTGCCTGATGATCGCCCGCCACTGGAATGCTCACGTCACCGCGCTGCATGTGCGCGTGGACAGCCGCGACGTCGCGCCGCTGGCCGGGGAGGGCCTGTCCGGCGCGATGATCGAGGAGATGATGTCGGCCACCGAAAAGGAGAGCAGCGAACGGGCGCACGCCGTCCGTTCGATGTTCGACCGCTTCGTGCTGCAGCACGATGTGATCCTGTCGGAGGCGAGGCCTGGCGCCGAGTGCGCCACTGCCAGCTTCGCCTCGGTGACCGGCCGTGAGGAAGACCTGGTCGCGCAGCAGGCGCGCCTCGCCGACCTCACAGTGGTGCCGCACCCCGACGCCGGCGAGGACGTGTCGTCGTCCGATGCGCTGCACGCCGTGCTGTTCGATTCCGGCCGCCCGGTGTTGATCGCGCCGCGGACCGTCCCCACCACGATCGGCTCGCGCGTGTGCCTGGGGTGGAACGGCACCGCCGAGTCGGCGTCTGCCGTGTACGCGGCACTGCCCTGGCTGCAGCGCGCCGATGCGGTGCGCATCCTGTCGGCCGAGGGCTATCAGCGGCGCGGCCCTGCGGCGCCGGATCTGGCCGCCTACCTGGCGCTGCACGGAGTGCATGCCGACATCGTAATGTTCCAGTCCGCCGGCAACTCGGTCGGCGCCGGCCTGCTCGCGGCGGCGCGCGACTTCGGCTGCGACCTGTTGGCGATGGGCGCCTACTCGCACTCCCGCCTGCGCCAGCTCATCCTCGGCGGCGTCACCCGGCACGTGCTGGAGCGCGCCAACCTGCCGGTGATGATGAATCGCTGAAGCGCGGGGTCGCAGTGGCGGCCTGACCGCATCACGCGGTATCCTTGCCGCGCAACCAGGAGGAGGGCCGGGTCGTGCACCTGCCCCGTTTTGTCGCGCTCTGTTTGCTACTGCTCGCGCCCGGTGGCGCGCGTGCCGACGATATCGGCCCCGCGCAGGCACAGGCGCTGCAACAGCAACTGAAGGATTGGGTCTCCGGGCTGCTCGGGCCGTCGGTGAAGCTGCCGGAGCTGCCGTGGCACGTCACCGGCGAGCATGACCACTATGTCATCACCTGGCCGATCCCCGGCCTCACCAGCCCGGCCGGCGGAGTGGCGACGACTGCGAATGTGCGGCCCCTGGATGGCGGGCGCTGGTCAATCGACGCGATGCAGATGCCGCCCGCGGCAACATTCACCATGAACCTCCCGCAGAGCACCGATCCCGGCACAAGCGTGCCGGTGAAGGTGGATTTCAGCATCGGCCGTCAGGACACCCACGGTGTGATCGATCCGTCCCTCGCCACCGCATCGACGCTCCACACCAGCCTCGGCGACCTGGTGCTTGCTACCGAGAGCGCAGATCAACGTCAGGAGCAGCGGTTCGACAGCTATGTCGCGGACACGACGCTGGCGCCGGCCCAGAACGGTCGGCTCGATCTCACCGCGGATGCGACGGTGAACGGCTGGAAATCGGCCTCGCAGATCGGCGGCGGCACGCCGGTGGCGATCGGGGTCCAGGCGATGCGCGGGTCCGGCCGGATCAAGGGCGTGAACCGCGAGCGGGTCGCGGGGCTGCTGGCCGCGACCGGGGGGCTGATCGGCATGCTGCCTCCCGACCTCGCGACGAAGCGGGATAAGGCCGATCTGCCCGGCCCCGTCAGAGCTCAGTTGCGCCTGATCGTCGAGTCCTTGCAGGACATGCTGACCGAGATGAGTCTCCAGGAGACGTTGGACGGGCTGCAGGTCGAGGTCGCCGGTATCGGCGGACTGTCGATGCAGCACTTCCTGTTCGGCTTCGGCGGTGAGGCGCCCGACGGCAGGCTGCACGCCTGGGTCGATATCGCTCTGGACGAACTCGCCAGCCCGAGCCTGCCGCCCAAGGTTGCCGTCTTCCTGCCGCATCACGTCGAAATCAAGCCGAGCCTGTCGGGGGTGTTGACCGCGGATCTGCACAAGCTGGCGCTGGACGCGACCGAGGAGGGCGCCGACAGCGACAGCCTCGAACCGGCAATCGCCGCGATCTTCTCGCATGGCGGCGTCAATCTTGGCGTCGAGACGCTGTCGTTCGATCTGGGGCCGGCGAAAATCGACGGCACCGGCCACGTCACCGCACTATCGCCCGACACGTGGCACGGCGAGGCGCACCTCGTCGCCACCGGGCTCGATGACCTGGTGACCCAGGCGCGCAGCAATCCTGATCTGCAGCAGGCACTGCCGGTGCTGATCATGCTGCGCGGTCTGGCCAAGCCGGACGGCAAGCGGCTGGTATGGGACGTCGTGAGCGACGGCCCGGCGGTGACGGTGAACGGTCTCGACCTGTCGAAGCTGGGCGGCGGCGACAAACCGAAGGGCAAGCGAGGTCAGAAGCCAAGCCGGTAAAGCGTGACCTGCCGCTCGGTGCTGTCCTCGAGTTCCAGGGTGGTCGGCACCCGATAGCTGGCGAAGGCGGACAGACCGTCGCGCGGCAGATAGGCACGGCCGGGATCGGCCAGCCAGACCTCCGCATGGCCGGCCATCCGCCGCAGCCACGGCACGATGTGCGCTGTCATCGGCGCCTCGTAGCAGACGTCGCCGCACAGGATCAGGTCCCAGCGACAGTCCGTCCCGACGATGTCGGAGCCAGGAACGGCGAGCGAGACCCGGTTCGCCGCGGCGTTCAGCCCGATCGCGGCACGTGCCAAGGGGTCGATCTCCGCCGCATCGACCGACGCCGCGCCGGCCAGCGCACAGGCGATGGCGGCGATCCCGCCGCCGGCAGCGAAGTCGAGCACACGGCGGCCGGCGACGCATGGCGGATGATCCAGCAGGTAACGGGCGAGTGCCTGTCCACCGGGCCACGCGAACGCCCAGAACGGCGGTTCCACGTTGCGTTCGGCAAGCCAGAGTTCGGTGGCCTGCCAGATCGGTGTGATTTCACTGGCGAGATGCAGAGCGATCTCAGGGACCAGCGGTGTGCGGTCCAGAGCGGTGTGACAGGAGACAAAGCGATCCGCCTCGGCGTTCGGCAGATAAAGCTCTCCCACTTGCGGGAGAGGTCGGTGCGGAGCGCCGGGTGAGGGTGTTACCGTCACCGAGGCACGCTTCACACCCACCCGGCCAGGATCGCCGCCGCCGCTGCCAGCCCCGCCTCGCGGTTTGCCTTGAACAGCCGCAGGCAAAGTGCCGGATCGTCGATGTCGAGCGCCGCGACCTGTCGCCCCAGCAACACGGCAGGCAACGCCAGCGCCGGATAGAACCAACCCCCCAGCCCGGCGAGCCAGCCGGCCAGCGCCAGCAGCAGGATCACGCCACAGTAGCAGCCAGCCAGGAACGGTGCCGTCCGCTCGCCGAACAGCCGCGCCGTCGACTTCACTCCGACCAGCGCATCATCCTCGCGGTCCTGGTGCGCATAGATCGTGTCGAAGCCCAAATCCCACAGGATCGCCGCGCCGTACAGCGCCGCCCAGGCCGCGTCCAGCCGTCCCGCGCCGGCCGCGTAGCCCAGCGGTGCGCCGAAGCCGAAGGTGACGCCCATCATCAGCTGTGGCCACCAGGTCACTCGCTTCGCCAGCGGATACAGCGCCACCAGCAGCAGCGACGCTGCGCCCAACATCTGTGCCAGCGCGTTCAATTGCAGCAGGATCACCAGTCCCACCAGCAGCAGCCCCACCAGGAACACCAGCGCCTGCCGCGGACGCAGCATGCCGGACGCGAGCGGCCGGGCAGCGGTACGTGCCACCATGCGGTCGATGTCGCGGTCCCACAGGTCGTTCACCACGCATCCGGCGGCGCGCATCACCAAAGCGCCGATCGCGAACAACACGATAAGCCGCACCGCGTCCCGCGCGGCGGGACCGGACAACAGGATCCCCCACAGCCCAGGCAGAAACAGCAGCCAGACGCCGATCGGCCGATCGACGCGCGCCAGCAGCAGGTACGGCAGCCAGGGTCGCGGCAACCTCGCCACCCAGCCGGTGGCCACGATGTCGGTGTGTGCCTGCATCGCTGCTACTCTGCGCACCATCATGACCGGGTCAATCCGTCTCCATGTCGCGCCAGCGCTGTCCGAGGGCAGCGTCATCCCCGCGACCGCCGCACAGGCGCATTATCTCGGAACCGTCATGCGCCGTGGCCCGGGCGACGGCGTGCTGCTGTTCAACGGCCGCGACGGCGAGTTCAGCGCCCGGATCGAGGCCATTGGGCGCAATCACACCAGTTTGCGGATCGAGTACCGCACACGTATCCAGGCTGCCGAACCCGATCTCTGGCTGGCGTTCGCGCTGCTGAAGCGTGACGCCACCGACCTTGTGGTGCAGAAGGCGACGGAACTTGGCGTCGCCGCACTGCTGCCCGTCATCACGGAACGTGGCAATACGCACCGGATGAACGCCGACCGCCTCACCGCGATCGCTATCGAAGCCGCCGAGCAGTCCGAGCGGCTGACAGTGCCGGAACTGGCTCCGCCGCGGGCGCTTGCTGTCCTGCTGTCCGGATGGCCGGGAGAGCGCCGTCTGTTTGCCGCCATCGAGCGCAGCCGCGCGCCGTGCGTCGCCCCGGCACTCGGCCCGAGCGCGCTGCTGGTCGGTCCCGAGGGCGGCTTCACGCCGACGGAACTTGACGCCTTGCGGGCGCATCCCTTTGTAACGCCGGTATCGCTCGGTCCCCGCATCCTGCGAGCCGACACCGCCTGTATCGCCGGCCTGGCATTGTTGCAGGGGGTGGACTGCCGCTAGTACCATAAATCGCAACCCGCCACGCCTGGGAGCAGCATGTCCAACCCCGGAGACGCCGACTCGACGCCTATCACCTCGCTGAAGCAGCTTGCCGACTACATCGCGGCCGGCTGCAAGCCGGCGGAGCGTTTCCGCATCGGCACCGAGCACGAAAAATTCGGCTTCCGGCTGGCCGACCTCGCCACGCCTCCGTATGAACCTTCCGACGGCCAGCCCGGCTCGATCCGCGGCCTGCTGGAGGGCCTGCAGCGTTTCGGCGGCGAGCCGATCACCGATGCCGGCAACATCATCGGCCTGAAGCAGGGCGACGCGGCGATTTCCCTGGAACCCGCCGGCCAGCTCGAACTGTCCGGGGCGCCGGTGGAGACACTGCACGACACGATGGCGGAACTCGAGGCGCACTACGACCAGGTGCGCGCCGTCTCGCGCGACCTGCAGATCGGTTTCGCGCCACTCGGCTTCCACCCGCTTGCGACGCGCGAGCAGATGCCGTGGATGCCGAAGGGCCGCTACGCGATCATGCGGCGCTATATGCCGAAGGTCGGCACGCGCGGCCTCGACATGATGACGCGCACCTGCACCGTGCAGGTCAATCTCGACTATGCCTCGGAACAGGACATGCTCCGCAAGCTGCGGGTCTCGCTGCTGCTGCAACCGCTGGCCACCGCGCTGTTCGCCAATTCGCCATTCGCCGAGGGCAGGCCGAACGGCTTCCTGTCGTATCGCGCGTATGCCTGGCTCGACACCGACAACGATCGTTCCGGCATACCGCAGGTGATGTTCGAGCCCGGGTTCGGCTTCGAGCGCTATGTCGAGTGGCTGGTCGATCAGGTGCCGATGTACTTCGTCTATCGCAACGGCAGCTACATCGATGTTGCCGGCGCATCGTTTCGCGACTTCATGTCCGGACGACTGCACAATGTCGCCGGCACCGTTGCAACGGTAGGCGACTTCGTCGATCACATCACCACGGTATTCACCGACGTGCGGATCAAACGCTTCCTGGAAATGCGCGGCGCCGACGCCGGACGCGCCGACATGATGGTGGCGCAGTCGGCATTCTGGGTCGGTCTGCTGTACGACGATGCCGCACTGACCGCCGCCGAGGGGCTGCTGCATGACGCCACCTGGGACGATGTCAGAACATTGCGCGCCGCGGTACCGCGCGAAGGGCTGGCCGCCTCGTGGCGCGGCGGCAGCCTGCGCGACCTGGCGCGCGACGCCATCGCCATCTCGCGTGACGGCTTGCGTGCCAGGGGTCGCACCAACGCGGCCGGTCTCGATGAGTCGATCTATCTCGTTCAACTGGAGGCGATCGCGGCCGGGGAGCCGACCCAGGCAGAACAGTGGCTGGCGCGCTACCATCAGGCGTGGCAGGGTGACCTGAGAAAGATCTTCCCGGAGGCGGCAATCTGAAACGTGACCGCAGCAACCGCCATGCCGAGACCGGGCCCGAACAACCGATTATTGCACAGATGACGCAATGATGGCTGGCACCTCAAACCGATCCCCGGCCCATGTGACGCCGCCGAGTTCAGCCGGACAGGTCGTGGTCCGCCTGCGGTTGATCGGTCAGATGGAAGCCTGGACGCTGACCAGCGAGAGCGTGCTGCCGGCCGGGCGCAAAACGCGGGCGCTGCTCGCGGTGGTCGCTCTGGCGTCGCCGCGGGCCGCACTGCGCGGCCGCCTGGCGGAGCTGCTGTGGAGCAGGCGGCCGGAAGAACAGGCCCGCGCGTCGCTGCGCCAGGAGATTCATCGGCTGCTCGAGACTCTGTCGCCGGCCGGAACCGAGGTACTGCTGGTCACCCGCGATCACATCTCGCTGCGTCCGGGAGTGGTCTGGGTGGACGTGGAAGAGGTGATGCGGGCGACCACCGACCAGCCGGCCTCGCTGTCGCTGCTGGACGGCGACCTGCTGGAGGATCTGGACGGCATCGATCCCACCTTCGACACCTGGCTGACCACCGAGCGCGAGCGGGTGCGCGACCGTGCCCGCAATGTGGCCGAGGCGCTGCTGCGCGAGCAGGTGGAGCCGGAGGCGGCGATCCCTGCGGCGCAGCGCCTGTTGCAGATCGACCGCGCCCACGAGGGCGCCTGGCGTGCGCTGATGCGGGCACATGCGGCGCGCGGTGAGCGCGGCATGGCGATCCAGGCCTATGACCGCTGTCGCGCCGTGCTGGCGGACCTGCTGGACGCGTCGCCCTCGCCGGAGACGCAGAAGCTGCTGGCGGAGATTCGCGGCCCGTCCGGCAGCCGCATGCCGCTGCGACCGCCGGCGCCGCCTCCGCCGCCCGAGCCGGTCGCCGAGGAACCCGACGAGCCGCCGGCAATTCTGGAACCGCGAATCCACGAGGTTCATCCCGCCCGCGGCGGCGCCCATGTCGGCGTCATGCCGCTGCATCTCGTCGGCACCACCGATGAGGAGGCGCATCTCGCGCCTGGCCTCGCCGAGGAGATCACCACGGCGCTGGCGCGGTTCCGCTGGCTGTTCGTCGTCGCGTCCAATTCGCTGCTCCGCTACGCCTCGGAGACGCGTGACGAGACGGCGATCCGCCGCACCTTCGGCATCGACTTCCTGGTGGACGGCACGATCCAGCGCGTGCGCAACCGGCTGCGCATCACGGTGCGGCTGCTGGACCTGCGGGCGGGAAACCAGGTGGTATGGGCGCGCCGCTTCGACCGCCAGTTCAACGATCTGCTCTCCCTCCAGGACGAGATCGCCTCGGAGGTGGTGGCGCAGATCGATCCGGAGATCCTGCTGATCGAGGCCAAGCGCAGCGCCAGCCGCACGCCGGTCGATGCCACCGCCTATGACCTGATGTTGCGGGCGATCCCGCTGATCGGCCGGATGGAGCGCGGTCCCTACATGATGGCAGGGGAATACCTCGCGCATGCCATCGACCTGGAACCGGATTACGCGGCGGCGCATGCCTGGTATGCCTACTGGCATATTTTCCTGGTCGGCCAAGGCTGGTCAGACGACCCGCAGGCAATGATGGAAGAGGCGGGCGATCTGGCGGAGCGCGCCATCGTGCTCGATCCGTACGATGCCCGCGCGCTCGCCATCGCGGGTCATGTGCGCTCGTTCCTGCACCGGCACCTGCGCGAGGCCCTGGCGCTGCACGAGCGTGCCTTGTCGCTCAACCCGAATCTCGCGATGGCATGGGCGCTGTCGGCGATCACCTACGCCTATATGGGCGATCCGGAGGAAGCCGAGCGTCGCAACAACCGGTACAAGAAGCTATCGCCACTCGATCCGCACGCGTTCATTTTCGACGGCTTCTTCACGGTGATCCATCTGCTGAAGCGTGACTATGAGTCGGCGGTGGCCGCTGGTCGCTCGGTGACGCAGATGAATCCGTCACTGTCCGCCGGATTCAAGCCCTACCTGTCGGCACTGGGACATCTTGGTCGATCGCAGGAGGCAGCGGTGGTGCTGCGCCGGCTGCTGGTGATCGAACCTGACTTCACCGTGGAACGCTTCAGCGCGACCTCGCCGCTGGAACGCGAGAGCGACCGCAATCACTATGCGGAGGGCCTGCGGCTCGCCGGCGTGCCTGAAGGCACAGCCGAACCGGCCAAGCAGTTGCACGCTCAGGCCGCGCACTGACGGCAGTGCCGCCGCGCTCGCCATGAGCCTGTGCCGGCGGTATCGTCGCGATCCGCTACTGACAGGGCCGCGCCGATGATGCAGCAGGCATTCCGCTTCGATCCGGTAGAATTGCCGCCCGTCGCCAAAGCGCTGCGCCAGGACGTGCGCGGATTCCTCGCCGAGCACAGCGCCTCACTCGGCAACCGGCGCGACCACGACCAGGCGTTCAGCCGCAACATGGCCGAACGCGGCTGGATCGGCATGACCTGGCCGAAACAGTACGGTGGCCATGAACGCACCGCGTTCGAACGCTACGTGGTGATCGAGGAAATGCTGGCGGCCGGAGCGCCGGTCGGCTTCCATTGGACCGCCGATCGGCAGAGCGGGCCCAACATTCTGCGTTACGGCACGGACGAGCAGAAGGACTACTTTCTGCCGCGTATCGCGCGCGGCGATCTGTCGTTCTGCATCGGCATGAGCGAACCGGATTCCGGTTCCGATCTCGCCGGCACGCGCACCCGCGCGGTCAAGGTGGATGGCGGCTTCCGCATCAACGGCAGCAAGCTGTGGACCTCGAACGCGCACCGTGCCGACTATATGATCCTGTTCTGCAAGATGGCCGATGCGGGGCAGGAGGAGGTCGATCGCCACGCCGGCGCGACGCAGTTCCTGGTGGACCTGAAGAATTCTCCTGGTATCGAGATCCGGCCGGTGATCAACCTGCTCGGCGAACACCACTTCAACCAGCTGTTCCTCACCGATCTGTTCGTGCCCGACAACCGGCTGTTCGGCGAGATCGGCAACGGCTGGCGCCAGGTCTCCAGCGAGCTCGCATTCGAGCGCAGCGGACCCGATCGGTTCCTGGTGCTGTTCAAGCTGCTGACCGAGATGGTGCGCGTCGCCGGTCCCAACCCGGACCGCGCTACGGCGGCGGCGCTCGGGCGGCTGGTGTCGCAGCTTGCCACGCTGCGGCGGATGTCACTGTCGATCGCGGGAATGTTGCAGGAAGGCCTGCAGCCGCTGAACGAGGCCGCCGTCACCAAGGATCTCGGCACACGCTACGAGCAGGACCTGCCGGTGATCGCACGGCAGCTGTTCCCGGCTGAGCCGGAGCTGGCCGCTGTGGATACATACGTATCCATGCTGGCGCGCGCCACCATGAACGCGCCGCGGTTGTCGATCCAGGGTGGCACGCGGGAGATCCTGCGCGGCATCATCGCGCGTGGCCTCGGTCTGCGCTGACGGAGGTGGGCATGCGCGATGAAACCCGGATGCTGCTCGAGAGCATGAACCGCCTGTTCGAGGACCATTGCTCCAAACAGGTCGCCGACAGCGCCGAGACGGGTACATTCCCTGCCGCGCTATGGCAGGCGGTGAGCGAGACCGGCGTGCCGCTGGCCGCATTGCCGGAGTCCGCCGGCGGCGCGGATGCCGAGTGGTCGGACCTATACGCCGTGCTGCGCCTCGCCGGACGATACGCTGCGCCGATCCCGCTGGCGGAAACGATGCTGGCGGCATGGGTGGCATCGTCCGCTGGACTGGCGGTGAGCGAACAGCCGATGACCGTGGGTCCGGTGCGGGCGGACGACCGGCTGACGCTGGAGCGCGACGGCAACGGCTGGCGGCTGTCGGGCCACGCCAGCCGGCTGCCCTGGGCGACCGACGCGGCACGCATCGTGCTGCTAGCCGATGGGCCGGATGGCGCGATGGCGGTGGCGCTGGACGGTATCCCCGGCTCAAGCGCCCGGGGACAGGCCGCGGGGACGGAGGTGGCGACGGGGCGCAACATGGCCGGCGAGCCGCGCGACACGCTGACCTTCGCCGGATTGCGGGTCGCCGGCGATGCGGTCGCACCGACAGCGACGGGCGTCGATCGGGCGGCGCTGTACCGGCGAGGCGCATTGGCCCGCGCCGTGCTGATGGCCGGTGCGATGGAGCGCGCGCTGGACACCGCGGTGACCTATGCCGGCGAGCGCAAGCAGTTCGGCCGGCAGATCGGAAAGTTCCAGGCGGTGCAGCAGCAGCTCGCGGTTATGGCGGGGCAGGTCGCCGCCGCCGGCGCGGCTGCCGATATGGGCGTCGAGGCGCTGTCGATTGACGATCCGGCGAAGCAGGAATTCATCATCGCGATCGCCAAGACGCGGGTCGGGGACGCAGCGACGCTGGCTTCGGAGATCGCGCATCAGGTGCACGGCGCGATCGGTTTCACCAAGGAATATTCGCTGCAGCTGAGCACGCGGCGGCTGTGGTCATGGCGCGACGAATTCGGCGGTGATACCGAATGGGCCGCGAAGGTCGGCGCCTATGTATGCGCAGGCGGCGCCGATACGTTATGGCCAACGCTGGCCGATGGCTGACCGTCGACTTTGTGTCCAATGAAAACGGGGAGATGCACAATGACCTGGGTTACGCGCCGTTCCATGATCCGCCTCGCCGGGGTATCCGCCGCAGCTTATGTGTTGCGCCCATATCGCGGTTTCGCCGCCGACAAGGAGGTCACGATCGGCATCGACCTCTCGCTCACCGGCGCGGATGCCGAAACGGCGGTCCTGATTCGTGACGGCTTTCTGCTCGCGATCGACGAAGCGAATGCCAAGGGCGGCGCCGCCGGCTATCACCTGAACGTCCTGATGCTGGACGACGGGACCGCCACCGCCGGACAGTATGATCCGGCGCAGGGTGCCACCAACGTGCGCAAGATGGTCGCTGATCGTTCGGTGGTCGCGGCGCTCGGTCCGATGAGCAGCACGCCCGGCAAGGCGATGTCGCCGATCTTCAGCCAGGGCAACCTTGCCACCATCACGCCGACCTCGACCAATCCGGACATCACGGATCCCAAGTTCGCCTCGTTGTACCGGCCGGCCGGCAAGGCGGTCTATTTCCGTACGGTCACGACCGATGCCTACCAGGGCCCCAACATGGCGAACTATTTCGCCGACACGCTGAAGGTGAAGAGCGTCTACGGCCTGGACGACAGCGGCGCCTACGGCATCGGCATCGCCACCGCGTTCGAGGCGCAGGCGAAGAAGCGCGGCATCGAGGTGCTGGGACACGACCGGCTCGATCCGAAGGCGGCCGACTACTCGCCGGCGCTGACCAAGATCAAGGCGACCGGCGCGCAGTCGATCTACTACGGCGGCGACGCGCAGGCCGGCGTGAAGCTGGCCAAGCAGGCCTACGATCTGGTGCCAAATCTGATCAAGGCAGGCGGCGACGGCATGTATGGTCCGTCGATTCTGCAAGGCGCCGGTTTCCCTGCCGCCGAGGGCTGGTATGCGACGGTCGCGTGTCCGCACATGATGGAGGACGCGGAACTGGCGCCCTGGGTGAAGCGGTTCACCGCCAAGTCCGGCCGGCCGCCATCCGACTATTCGATCACCGCCTATGACGCGGTCCAGGTGGTGATCGACGCGATCGAGCGCGTTGCCAAGTCGGGCAAGCCGGTTGATCGGGTCAACGTGCGGGACGCGATCGCGGACACCAGGCTGAAGACGCTGCAAGGCGAGGTCAGCTTCGACGAGAACGGCGATCTCAAACAGAAGGTGATCGCGGTGTTCCAGGTGAAGCACGACACGGCGCACCCGGTGGACGACCTGATCCACCAATACAGATATGTCGGGGTGGCGCCGCAGGTCTAGCGGGAGCCTCGCGTTCCGAGTTCCCTGCCGGCCGGCGGTGGGGAACGCTTACACTATCCCCATGCCCCGCGCAGCCGCGCGAATCCGCCGCAGAAATCGGTGCAGCTGTGCCGGCCGCGCCCGGTCCATGTCGTAGTGGACGCACCACGTTACCCGGCAGCCGCGCGCGCACAGTGCGCGGACTGCTCGCCCAATCAGCTTGCGTGCCGGATCGCCAAGCGCGACACGCACCATCCACCATGATCCGCCATAGGTGGTGACCACCAGGATCCGTCTGATGTGTTGCAGGCGCTCGGTGTTCACCTTGCCATCAGGAGTCACGTCGAACGCCACTCCCGGCAGCCAGACGCGATCGAAGTAGCCCTTCAGCATCGCCGGCATGCCGTACCACCACGCCGGGTAAACCAACACGATCGCCTCGGCCGCGGCGAGTTGGTCGTCGTATCGTTTCACCAGCCGTTCGTTGCGCGCGGTGTTGAGATAGTCGAGCCGCTCCTGTCGGCTCATGACGGGATCGAAGTGTTCGGCGTACAGATCAACATCGGTGACCTCATGCCCGCCGTCGGCCAAAGCCTGAAGCACGGTCGAATGGGCGGCCGCGGCGAAGCTTTCCGCCACCGGGTGGCAGTAGATGACCAGAACACGCACTCGGCGCATCTGGGGTTGGCGATCATCCGGTCGAAACGGCCCCGCGCAGACTTGATCCCGCTACGCGCCACCTAGACATAAGGATATGTTTATGTCATGGACATAGCATGGAACGTCTGTTGGCCAGCCTGCGTGCCGCCGCCGAACCGACCCGCCTCCGCCTGCTCGCGCTGGCCGGCCGGGGCGCCTTCTGTGTCTCGGAATTCACCGAGATCCTCGGCCAGTCGCAGCCGCGCCTGTCCCGCCACCTGAAGCTGCTATGCGACTGCGGCCTGCTGGACCGGGGGCGCGAGGGCGCCAATGTCTGGTTCGCGCTGCCGCACGGCGCGCCCGGCGCGCTGGCCCGCGACCTGGTCGCTCGCCTGCCGGACGACGATCCGATCCTGGAGGCCGACCGCCGGCAGGCCGCGCGCGTGCTCGCCGAACGTGCCCGCGTGGCCTCCGAGAGCTTCCGCCGCCAGGGCGCCGACTGGGACGAGATGCGCGCGCTCGACCTTCCGGCCGCAGCGGTCGAGGCGGCGCTGCTTGCTCTGGTGCCGGACCAGGACGCCGGCCGGTTGCTGGACATCGGCACCGGCACCGGACGCGTGCTGGAACTGCTGGCGCCGCGGATCAGCCAGGGGGTCGGCGTCGACGCCTCGAAGGCGATGCTGGCGTTGGCGCGCTCGCGGCTGGCCCGTGCCGGTGTCAGCCACTGCTCGGTGCGGCTCGCCGACATGTACCGACTGCCGCTGGCCGAGGCTTCGTTCGACGTCGCTGTGCTGCAGATGGTGCTGCACTATGCCGAGGACCCGGCCGGTGTGTTGGCGGAAGTCGCGCGGGTACTGCGGCCGGGCGGGCAGCTGATCGTGATCGACATCGCGCGGCATGGTCGCGACGATTTGCTGACCAGGTTGGCGCATCGTTGGCCCGGTTTCACCGATGACGCGATCCGCGGCCTTATGGAGGGTGCCGGCATGCACCAGGGCACGCCACTGACGATCGACGGCCCGCTTGTCATCCGGCTGTGGCCCGCCACGCTTGCAGTCGATGCCCCCATTGCGCAGTCGCGCGAACTCGCCGTCTGAAGGAAGCGCCGCATGGCCCGTCCCCACCTGCTCGATGCGCTGCGCGATACCGTGCTGCTGTGCGACGGCGCCGTAGGCACCCGAGTTCTGGGCATGCCGCTTGACGTGGAGCGGGACTTTCTGGGCAAGGAGAACTGCACCGATGTTTTGAACGTCTCATGCCCCGACGTCGTGCGCGACATCCATCGCAGCTACTTCGAGGCCGGCGCGGACATGGTGGAAACCAACACGTTCGGCGGCTCACCGGTGACGCTGGCGGAATTCGACATCGCCGACCGTGCCTTCGAGATCAACCGGCGCGGCGGCGAACTGGCGCGCGAGGCGGCGGAGCAGTTCGCCGACGGCCGCCATCGCTGGGTGATCGGCAGCGTCGGACCGGGCACCAAGCTGCCGAGCCTCGGCAACATCGCCTATGACCCGCTCGAGGCCGCGCTGACCGAACAGTGCCGCGGACTGGTGGCCGGCGGCGTCGATGCCATCCTGATCGAGACCTGCCAGGACCCGCTGCAGATCAAGGCCGCGGTGAACGGCGCCAAGATCGCCCGCGCCGCGGCCGGGAGCGATATCCCGATCTTCGTGCAGGTGACGGTGGAGACCACCGGCACGCTGCTGGTCGGGCCGGACATCGCCACCGCCGCCGCGATGGTGCACGCGCTGGATGTGCCGCTGATGGGGATGAACTGCGCCACCGGGCCGCAGGAGATGGCCGAGCATGTGCGCTGGCTGGCCGGCAACTGGCCGGGCCTGCTGTCGGTGCAGCCGAACGCCGGCCTGCCGGAACTGGTCGATGGCGAGACCCACTTCCCGCTCGGTCCGGCGCAGCTGACGTCCTGGCTGGAGCGCTTCGTCGAGGAGGACGGCGTCAACCTGATCGGCGGCTGCTGCGGCACCAATGCACAGCACATCGCCGCGCTGAATGCGATGCTGCGCCGGCGCGGCGGCTCGCGCCCGCCGCCGGTATTGCGCAAGCCGGTCTGGATGCCGTCGGTGGCGAGCCTGTATCAGGCGGTGCCGCTGCGGCAGGAGAACGCGTTCTTCGCCATCGGTGAGCGCTGCAACGCCAACGGCTCGAAGAAGTGGCGCGAGGCGCAGGAGAAGCACGACTGGGACGGCTGCGTCTCGATGGGCCGCGAGCAGATCGGCGAAGGCTCCAATGCGCTGGACATCTGCACCGCGTTCGTCGGGCGCGACGAGATCGGGGAGATGAACGAGGTGGTGCGGCGGTTCACGTCATCGGTGAATGCGCCGCTGGTGATCGACAGCACCGAGACGCCGGTGATCGCCGCGGCGCTGAAGCTGCACGGCGGCAAGCCGATCATCAATTCGATCAACTTCGAGGACGGCGAGAAGGCCGCCGCGGACCGGCTGCAGCTGGCGAAGCAGTTCGGTGCCGCGGTGATCGCGCTGACCATCGACGAGACCGGGATGGCGAAGACCGCCGAACGCAAAGTGGAGGTGGCGCGACGGCTGGTTGATTTCGCGTGTAACCAGTATGGCCTGCCGCAGTCGGACCTGCTGATCGATCCGCTGACCTTCACCATCGCCACCGGTAACGAGGACGATCGCAAGCTGGCGCAGTGGACGCTGGAGGGTATCGCCGCAATTCGCGAAGAATTCCCCGACATCCAGATCATCCTCGGCCTGTCGAATGTGAGCTTCGGGCTGAACCCGGCGGCGCGCGCGGTGCTGAACAGTGTGTTCCTGGATCACGCGGTGCGCGCCGGGATGACCGGTGCGATCGTGCACGTGTCGAAGATCCGCCCGTTGCACGTGATCGCGCCGGAAGAAGTGAAGGTCGCGGAAGACCTGATCTTCGATCGCCGCGCCGAGGGCTATGATCCGTTGCAGCGCCTGCTGCAGATTTTCGCCGACCGCAAGGCCGCCGACGCCACCGTCAAGAAGCGCGCCGACACGGTGGAAGGGCGGCTGAAGGACCGCATCGTCGATGGTGACCGCAAGGGACTGACCGACGATCTGGACGAGGCACTGAAGGTGCTGTCGCCGCTCGACATCATCAACAACGTGCTGCTCGACGGCATGAAGGTGGTGGGCGAACTGTTCGGCGCCGGCAAGATGCAGCTGCCGTTCGTGCTGCAGAGCGCCGAGACGATGAAGACGGCCGTGGCCTATCTCGAGCCGTTCATGGAACGCGTGGCCGGGCAGGAGAAGGGCACGATCGTGCTCGCCACGGTAAAGGGCGACGTGCACGACATCGGCAAGAACCTGGTCGATATCATCCTGACCAACAACGGCTATCGGGTGGTCAACCTCGGCATCAAGGTGCCGCTGACCGATATGCTGTCGGCGGCCAGGGACCATCATGCGCATGCCATCGGCATGTCGGGGCTGCTGGTGAAATCCACTGTGGTGATGCGCGAGAACCTCGAGGAAATGTCGCGGCAGGGACTGGAGATTCCGGTCATGCTGGGCGGCGCCGCACTGACCCGCGGCTATGTCGAGGATGACTGCGTCCGTGCCTACGCCTGCGGCCGCGTCGCGTACGGTCGCGATGCGTTCGACGGACTGCACCTGATGGACAAGGTGGTTGGCAACGCGTTCGACGATTATCTGGCCGCGGTGCAGTCGAAACGCGTCGGCAAGGCGCGCAATCCGTCGCGCACGCTGGGCCAGGCGGATACGCGCGCGTTCCGGCCGGTGGATGTGGGCATCGTGCAGACGCGGCGTCGTCGGCTGACGCGTGACGTGCCGGTTGCGGAGCCGCCGTTCTGGGGCGCGCGCGTGATCGAGGCGGCGCCCAAAGCGATCGTGCCATTCATCAACGAACGCAGCCTGTACCAGTTCCAGTGGGGATTCCGGAAGCAGGGCCGGTCGCTGGACGATTTCCTCGGCTGGGCGAAGCAGGAGCTGCGTCCGGTGATGCGGCGGATGCTGACGCTGTGCGAGGCCGAGGACATTCTCAGGCCGCAGGCAGCCTACGGCTATTGGCTCGCGGCGGGACAGGGCAATGACCTGATCATCTTCGGTCAGGACGGCAGCACGGAGCTTGCCCGCTTCACCTTGCCGCGCCAGCCGAAGGAGGACGGCGAGTGCATCGCCGACTTCTTCCGCGACGTCGATGACGCCGAACGCGACGTGATCGCGTTGCAGATCGTCACCGTGGGGCAGAAGGCGTCCGACTTCGCGCGCGCCTGGTTCGAGGACAACCGCTATCAGGACTATCTGTATCTGCACGGTCTGTCGGTTGAGATGGCGGAGGCGATGGCGGAATACGTGCACAAGCGCATCCGCGCCGAACTCGGCTTCGCCGGTGAAGACGACCGCGACATGGATAAGATGCTGTCGCAGGGCTATCGCGGCTCACGCTATTCGTTCGGCTATCCGGCGTGTCCGAGGCTCGAGGACCAGGCGCCGATTCTTTCGCTGCTCGGCGCGGAGCGGATCGGCGTGTCGCTGTCCGAGGAGTTCCAGTTGCATCCCGAGCAATCGACCAGCGCGATCGTCGTGCTCAACCCGCAGGCGAAGTATTTTTCGGTGTAGCGCCAGGTCCTCGTCGTCGATCTCAGCGACTCAACGGATGTGTATTCTGGGTGGCCTGCTGCCGAAACAGGGTGTCGATCGTCTGTTTCTGCTGGTCGGACAACACCCCGTACAGGGCCTCGAACGCCGCCGACAGTTTCTCGGTATCGTCGGCATAGGTGCGTACCACCTGTGCATACGATTTCATATTGTCGAGCGCGTTCATTGACTGGGTGGCGTTGGCACGTTGACGAAACAGGGCGTCAGTGCTGGTCGCATTGTCCTGCATCGCCTGAGCGAACGCTCTCCACTGCGGCGCCTGTGCATCGGTGATGTGGAGTTCGGCCTGCAAACCCTGGAGCCGCTGTGCGGCCGCTTCCTGTGGTGATGCGGGCGCAGCGGTCTGCGGCGGTGCCGGCGCCGTTTGCGCCAATACAGGAGGGCTGAGCGCCAGCACGGTGGCGACGATGATGATGTGTCGAATCAACGGCGACGATCTCCACCACCACCACGCCAGCCACCGTGACCGCCCCCGCCCCGCGCCTGTGACCATCCGCCCCAATGACCCTGCGCACCGCCACCCCAACCGCCGCGCCCGCCGCCGTTCCACGCGCCATGCGATACCTGACCGCCGCCGCCCCAATGACCCTGCGCCTGTGACCATCCGCCGCCCCAATGCCTCTGTGTGCCGCCACCCCAACCGCCACGCCAGCCACCGTTCCACGCGCCATGCGACACCAGAACGCCGCCGCCCCAGCCACCGCCGTGCCAACCCCAACCGCCTCGCCAGCCGTTCCATCCTACGTTCCAGGCGCTCCAACCACCGTGCCAGCCGCCCCAGCCCCCCCATCCAAATGAAAAACCGAACACTGGTGCGACAAAGAACAATGGCGGTGGCGCTGCCGCTATCATGATGGCGGGCTCTGGTACTACGACGATCGGCGGCGGTGCCCAGCCGATCAGTTCAGGAGGAGCAGCAACAACCGGCGGCGGTGCGGCAACCTGCGAGGCCAGTACCCCGCCAATTCCAACTCCAACCATGACCGGCCGCGGCGCGTAATAGATCGGCGGCGGCGCATAATAGACCGGCGGGGGCGCCCAGACGATGGGCGGCGGGGCAATAGCGATCCCGAACCCGCCGCCCCAACCCCAACCGCCCCAGCCGCCACGCCAGCCCGAACCGCCACCGCCATGCCAGCCGCCGCCGTGCCAACCCCCGCCGTGCCAACCCCCGCCGTGCCAACCCCCGCCGTGCCAACCATCGCCGTGCCAACCATCGCCCCCACCACCATGCCGGTCACCCGCCTGCGCGGGATTCGTGGCGGCCGGCGCCGACGTGAAGCCGAATGCCAGCGTGAGCATCGTCGCGATGATGCGGCGCTTCGCTGTGCAGATCACGTTCGGTTTCCCTTCGCGCGCCCGACGACTAGTAGGTCGGTGGCGGGGGCGGTGCATAATAGGCGGCCCGCGGCGGCCGTGGTGTCGTCACCGCTCCAGTCACTGCGCCAACCGCACCGCCGGCCAATGCACCAATCGCGGCGCCGTGCCAACCGCCGGCAAGTCCGCCAATCAACGCGCCTGCGCCCGCACCGATCCCGGCTCCTCCAACCGCGCGCTGGCCCGGATCGTAAGGATTGCTGCATGCAGACAGGCCCAGAAGCACGGCACACACTGCTACGATCAGTCCGGTACGACGCCGCATTATCCACTCCTTGTGGAGGATGTGAACGAGCAGCTAGGGAAGGGAACGTGGCTGAACAATCCAGGTCACAGATTTCTCACAGCCTGTGACACAGCTGGCGGTTGCTCCCTTGGCTGATTTCTCGCGTGCGGCAGGCTTGGGTCGAGAGCGGTCATCGGTTTGGGCGGATGGTATCAGTCCGATCCTTCCATCTTCTGCATATCGTCCTGGATCGATTTCCGTATCGGATCGACCGGATCTGAAAATACCGACGGCGACGAGCCAGGCGACGCGTAAGCGCCCTGGCCGGTCCGCTTGTCCCACGCATCCCGGTCAGCCTTGTCCTTTGCCGCCTGCGCGGCATCGCTGGCTCGCTTGTCCGCGGCATCGCGATTGGCGGCGGCCCGGCGGTCCGCGGCATCCTGCGCCTCGCGCTGCTGGTTGACCGTCATCATGCAGTGCGCGAACGCGTCGCCGCCTGGCGCGAAGCCGAACCCGGCGCACTTCTGCTGATCCATCGCATGGCGCTCTTCCGGCGACGGGCCGCACCCGGTCAACAGGACAACGGCGACGGCAGCCAACAGGTGCATGGTTTTCACGTGTGATTCCTCATCTGAAGCTGTTACAGAACGCGCCGCATCGCCAGCACGTACAGTCCCGCAACGACAAGCTGCGCCCAGGTGGTGCTGCGCGCCAGTATGTCGATCTCGCGCGAGGCCAGGGCCGGGAACCGCGCCGTCGCGCGCAGCGGCACGAACCGCACCTTGTTGCGATCGTCCAGCACGACGGCGGCCACCGCGCGGCAGAAATCCACGTCGATTCCCGACCACGTCCCCGCCGCGTCGCGCAGCGAGAAGCCGACGATCCCCTCGCTGACCAAACCAAAGCCGACCCGCAGCGGACTGCGCCGTGCAGGCGTTCTCACGTTGCGCGGCCGGCAGCTTTAGTTATGGCAGCTGGTATGCGACGTGATGGTCGCGTCGTTGGCGCCCCCAATGATGCTGTTCGTGGAGGAGCAGTTCATCCCGTCAGTGGGAGACGGACCGAATCCGGCCTTGGCCGCCTCCGCGTTCTCGACATCCTCGCCGTGCTTGATGTTGCGCAGCGTTTCGGCGTCCTTGTCGGCGGCGGTCTGATCGCCGGAGCTGCCCATCGTTGGCGGACCGTTCATGCTGCCCATGCCGTTCTGGCGGTTCCACTCGGCCTGCTTTGCCGCAAAGTCGGCGACTCCGCAGCCCGCGAGCAGGCACAGCGAAGTGAGCATTGCCAGCAACGACTTCATAAGCGGCTCCCGCTGCGAGGCCGCATGGGTCGCGGCGGCACGATTGATTCGATCTGTTGACTAGAGCCGGCCATTGCGGAACGTCAACCCCAAATGTACCAGTCATGCGCAGACAGGAGCGTGCCTTGCGAATGCCGCGATTACGCTACATCAGGCGGTGTCGAAGCCAACGAAGGAGCCAGCGGTCGATGACCAAGCATCTGCGGATCCACGTGCTCGCGGCCACAGCATTGATGCTGCAGGCCTGCGCAGAGAGGGCACCGGCTCCGCCATCGGCACGGGTGTTCGCCGCCGATATGACCGGTGCGGCAAAGGCGTGCACGGTGCCGCCGGTGACCGCTGCCGCGGGCCAGACGGTCGACGTCGCGATCAAGGTCGGCAACGACGGCGGATGGTGTGCCATCACGGTCAACAACAACGGCAGGCCGTTCGACGCAGGCCTTGTCGTTACGGCGCCGACACACGGGAAGCAGGTGATCCATACCGTCGGCAACGACACGCGAATCGACTATACGCCGGCCCCGCGTTTCACCGGCCCCGACGCGTTCAGCGTGCGGCTGATCCCCGGCGACGCGACGATCCGCGCGACGGTGACCGTTACCCCCTGATCATTGGTGTTTGGCGGCGGTCTTGACCGGCTTGCGCGCCGACGCCTGGGCGACCTGCGGGCACATATCCAGCGTCGTCGGCACCAGGTCCTTGCCGGCCGCATAGGCGGGCAGTTCGGCGGCACTGTGGAGTGCCATCACCTCGGAGAAGATCGCGCTGTTGCGCGCGCAGAAATCGGTGCCGAGATGCATGCCGGCGGATGATTCGCCGTTGGCGAGGTCGGTGGTGAACCGGTCGTGTTCCTGTTGCGCGCGCTTGCCGTACATGCGCTTGAACACGTCCCCGACTGCCTTCTCGTTGCCCATCAGATCGGGCTGGTACTTGCGGATGAACGCGTTGTAGCGTTCGTCCTGACGGCACCCGGTCGCCAGCACCATGAGTTCGCTGCGCAGCGCCGCCACCTCGACGACCGACCGTTCCTGGGGCTGCAGGCAGTCGAGCTCTGCCTGCGCCTGCTGAATGGTGAGCAGTGACACGGCGGCGAGACTGGACAACAGACGACGCATGGACTTCCTCCAACGGGCCTTGCGCCGACATACGGCAAGTTGCCCAGTCACGGCAATATCCAAACGCTTGATCCAAGGGTTATAACATGGAGTTGGTACCAAATCTCAGGAACCGGGTCGCAATCGTCTCCGGAGCGTCGCGCGGCATCGGGAGGGCGGTGGCGCTCGCGCTCGCGGCGGCCGGAGCCGACGTCGCGGTGAACTATCGGGAGCGTGCGGCGGACGCCGGTGAGGTTGCCGCCGCGATCCGCACCACCGGCCGCCGCGCGATCGCGGTACAGGCAGACGTATCCGACCGCGACGCTGTCGCCGGCATGATGGGCCGCGTCGAAGCGGAGCTCGGTGCGGTCGATGTCCTGGTGAACAATGCCGGCATCGCCATCATCCGCGGCGTCGATGACCTGACCGAGGCGGAGTTCGATCTCACGCTGGCGGTGAACCTGAAGTCGGTGTTTCTGTGTACCCAGGCGGTGTTGGCGGGTATGCGCGCGCGACGCTGGGGCCGGATCATCAACATTTCATCCGGCGCGGCGCGCGGCGCCGGCGGCATCGGCGTCCACTACAACGCCTCGAAGGCAGGGATGGAGGGCCTGACGCGCGGTTACGCGGCACGATTGGTCAAGCAGGGCATCACGGTGAATGCCGTGGCGCCGTCGCTGATCGATACCGAAATGATGAACGCGCGGCGCGACCAGTATGTCGCGCGGATCCCGCTTGGGCGGATGGGAACCGCGGCGGAGGTGGCGCAGGCGGTGCTGATGTTGGTGGGGAACGAGTACATGACGGGGCAGACGGTGCAGCTGAACGGGGGGACGCATTTCATCTGACGTGCCGCCTGTCATGCTCCCGGCACGTTGCCTGACTGCGGTGCCGGCTCGACCATCTGAGGCCCGCCGCGCTCGAGGGTGAACACCGCCAGCGCCCGGCGCACCTGGCCGTCCGCCAGCAGCGCGAACCAGCCATCGGCGCCGACAAACCCGGACGGCTGGGTCAGCGCGCCCACCGAGAAGCCGTGGCCGCCCACCACGCGCGCGATCGAGGCCGCGTCGTATGCCAGGTCCGCCAGCGGCGTCGGACCGCCGCCGAATTTGGCCGAATAGGCCTGCTCGAAGTTGCTGCGTGCCGCCGGGTCCGGCGCAGCATACCAGGCTCCGCGGAACTGGCCGGCGCCGCTCGCGGACGAAGCCCACAGGGCCGGACCGATGATCTGCACCGCCGAACGGTCAACGTCGTAGTACGGCAGCATCGCGGCAATCTCCGCCAGTGCCTCGCCGGTATCTGCCAGCAACAGGGTGTTGAAGTTCGGCGGCGGGACCGATGATTTGGCCAATTCCTGCGCCTGATGCCGACCTTCGGGGGTGCCGAGGGCGCGGGCGGCACGCATCTGTGCATCGATTGGCCCGCGCCGGCTGCCATAGTCCGACAGCTCGCGCGTCGCGACATTGATCGCCTGCATGCCCGACGCGTAGAACCGCACGTTCGGCGGCGCGGCCCCGTCGCTTGCGGTGGCCTGATTGAGCGCCTGGGCCATGACGTGGCCGAAATCGTTGTCCGGCAGCAGCGCGGCGAACTGCGACTTGCCCTGGCTCTGCGCCGCGGCCACCAGGCGGCGTACCTGCTGGCCGGGCGTGATTCCAAGGGTCCACACGCCGGGCTGCGCCTGCGACGGATCGTTGGTGAAGGCGAGCACCGCGACGTTGGCCGCGCGTGCGATCGGTGCGACGGCGGCGGTTTCCGCCGAGGTCAGCGGTCCCAGGATCAGCCCGGCGCCGGCGGCGATCGCCGCATGCGCGGCGGCCGCGGCTCCCTCCGGCGTGCCGCCGGTGTCCTTGGCGTCCAGCGGCGGCGCACCCGGCGCGTCGAGTGCGAGCTGTGCCGCTTGCAGCATAGACTGGCCGATATCGGCGCGCGCACCCGACAGCGGCAGCAGGATCGCGACGCGCTGTCCGGAAGCTGCGGGGGCGCCGGGCGGCACGCCGCCCAGCGGAACCGGCGCGCCACCGTAGCCGCTCGGGCCGTAGCTGTATCCGCCGCCGCAAGCCGCGAGTGCTAGTGTGCCGCGAAGGAGTACGAATGCCCGACGAAGCATGCCCCGCACCTCCTGACCACCGGCAGGATGGACCGCCCGCCCTGCCGGATGGACTTGTGCTGGTTTCCACCCCGATCGGCAACCTCGGGGACCTGACGCCACGCGCACGTGAGACCTTGCTGGCCGCGGACCTGATCCTCTGCGAGGACACGCGCCACACCGCGCGACTGCTCGCCGCGATCGGCGCGAAGGTGACATTGCAGCCGCTGCATGAGCACAACGAGGACGCCGCCATCCCCGCGGTGCTCGCGCGGTTGCGGCAGGGCCGGCGCATCGCGCTGGTCTCGGACGCCGGTGTGCCGCTGGTGTCCGATCCCGGCTATCGCCTCGTGCGCGCGGCGCTGGCGGAGGGTCTGGCGGTCGGTGCAGTACCGGGCGCGAATGCCGCGGTCGCCGCGCTGGTGCTGTCGGGACTGCCTCCGCTGCCGTTCCTGGTGCTGGGCTTTCCACCGCCGCGCCAGGCCGCCCGCCGCGCCGCCTTTGGACGGATTCGCGGCGCCGAGCGGGCAGGGCTGGCGGCGACGCTGATCTGGTACGAGGCGCCGCATCGGCTGGCCGAGACGCTGGCGGACATGGCCGATGTATTCGGCGCGCGCGCCGCCGCGGTGGCGCGCGAACTGACCAAGCGGTTCGAGGAGGTACGGCGCGGGCCGCTGCCCGAGCTTGCCGCACACTACGACGCCACCCCCGCGCGCGGTGAGGTCACCGTGGTGGTCGGGCCGCCCGAACACGAGGACCCCGAGGACCTCGACGGCCAATTGCGCGCGGCACTTGCCGGCAACAGTGTGAAGGACGCGGCGGCGCTGGTGGCTACCGCAACCGGCCTGCCGCGCAAGCTGGTCTATGCACGCGCGTTGGCGTTGAGTGGGGACAGCGGCGGCTGAACGCTACCCTGCTCGCCTACGCTTTCACCTGCTCACCGAGCCAGTCGATCGCCGCCTGCGCGCCGCCTCTGCCGTGCGGGATATCCAACGCTCCCAGCGCCATCTCGATCACGCTGAGCGTGCCCAGGACCATCGGCGCGTTGACATGCCCCATATGAGCGATGCGGAATGCCTTGCCGGAAAGCTTGGCGATGCCGTGACCCAGCACCACGCCACATTTGTCGTTGCAGTAGGCGAGGAGCGCATCAGGGTCGTGGCCATTGGTCAGCACCGGAGTGACGGTGTCGCAGCGTTCGCTGGGCTCGATGACGTTGAAGCCGATCACCTGGCCTTCCGCCCACACGGAAACGGCGCGGCGCACCGCCTCGGCGAGCAGCCGGTGGCGGCGGAACACGTTCTCCAGCCCCTCCTCGAACATCAGGTCGAGCGCCTGGCGCAGGCCGAACAGCAGATGCTCGGGCGGAGTGCCGGCATATTTCTGGTAGTGCTCCTCGCCCTCGCGTCCGGTCCAGTCCCAATAGGGCGTGCGCAGCCCCGCCTTCCTGTGCACCTCGCGGGCGCGATCGTTGGCGGCGACGAAGCCCAGGCCCGGCGGCGCCATCAGCCCCTTCTGCGAACCCGACATCGCGACGTCGACGCGCCAGGCGTCCATGTCGAACGGCACGCAGCCGAGCGAGGCCACCGCGTCGACCATCAGCAGCGCGTCGTGCCCTGCCGATCGCATCGCCTGGCCGATCGCGGCGATGTCGTTCACCACCCCCGAGGCGGTGTCGATCTGCGCCACCAGCACCGCCTTGATGGTGCTTCCCTTGTCGGCCTTCAGACGCGCCTCGACCTCGGCCGGGCGGACGGCACGGCGCATGTCGCCATTCAGCACCTCGACCTCGACACCCATGCGACGGGCGTTCTCACCCCAACTGATGGCGAACTGGCCGCTCTCCAGCACCAGGATCCTGTCGTCCCTGGAGAGCACGTTGGTAAGGGCGGCCTCCCAGGCGCCGTGACCGTTGGAACTATAGATGTAGGCGCGGCCCTTGGTGTTGAACACACCCGCGACGTCGCGCAGCAGGCTGTCGGTCAGCGCCAGCAGCGGGCCGGAATAGATGTCCACCGCCGGGCGGTGCATCGCCCGCAACACCTCGTCCGGTACCGTCGTCGGCCCCGGAATGGCCAGGAATTCACGCCCCGCACGTACTGTCATTCGGACTTTTCCTCCGCGCCGTTGTCGCGCGGCAGGGAAATTAGCACGACTGAAAGCAGCCGTCTCAGGACCTGGTCGGACCGATGATCGCCGCAATGTTTCCGATCAACTGCAGCGCCTCGCCAATCGCGCGTTCGGCTTCTGCCAAGGAAGCCCTATGTCTTCTGCTCGCAGTCGCACGAATTCGCTGCGCATTGCATCGGTCATGTCCGCAGCGCCTCCTTTTCGGCCAGTCTGGCGTGCAACGCGCGGGCGCGATATATCAGCGGGTGCTAGTCTGGGGGTAATTACCAATGAAAACAAAATCAGGGAGGACGGGCCGGGAAATGCCGGCCGCCGACGGCGAGGCTTTCAGGTTGGAAGACTTCCTGCCGTACCGTCTGTCGGTTGCCGCCAATCGCGTCTCGCGTCTGTTTGCTCGCCGTTATTCCGACGCCTACGGCCTCAGCATTCCGGAGTGGCGCGTGCTGGCGATCGTCGGCCGGTTCGACACATTGTCGCCAAGCGCAGTCGGCGAGTGGACGGCGATGGACAAGGTGAAGGTGAGCCGTGCTGCGGCGAGCCTGGTGGCGCGCGGCCTGTTGCGGCAGACGCAGGATCCGCACGACGGGCGCGGCCGCCTGCTGCGCCTCACGCGTCGCGGCGTCGCGGTCTATGAAGGCATGGTGCCGCTTGCCTACGAATTGGAGGGCCAGCTTGCCGAGGGATTGAGCCGCTCGGAATGGGGTGTGTTGCTGAAGGCGCTCGACAAGCTCAGCGCGCATGCCAAGGACTTCGAGGGCGCCGATCACGGTGTGTCGATGGACTGAAGGGCCGCGCCTGACGGTTGGGCAGGACTCGCCTGTCACAAAAACTTCGCTAGGATCGGGGGCGAAGTAGCTCATGGGAGGGCGCCCGCATGTCAGGAACACAGAACGGCAGAAGTCCCCGCTCGGTGGCGCTGGTCGGGCCGTACAGCAGCGGCAAGTCGACGCTGTTCGAGGCGCTGATGGAGGCTGCCGGCACGCCGGTCAAGCGGCCGGCCGATCCGCGCAACCGTCCGGCCACCACCGAGGTCCGGCTCGGCCATTGCTCGTTTCTCGGCGATGCGTGGACCGTGCTGGACTGCCCCGGCTCGGTCGAATTCGCCTATGAGACGGCCAGCGCGCTGGCGATGGTCGATCTCGCCGTGGTGGTGTGCGAGCCGGCACCGGCCCGCGCGCTGACGGTCGCGCCGATCCTCAAGCAGTTGGCCGATGACGGCGTGCCGCACATGGTGTTCATCAACAAGATCGACACGCTGGAGGGCAGCGTGGGCGACACGCTCGCGGCCCTGCAGGGATTTGCCGGCTCGCCGCTGGTGCTGCGCCAGGTGCCGATCATCGATGGCGAGACGGTGAGCGGCTATGTCGATGTGGTGAGCGAGCGGGCGTATCGCTACCGCAAGGGTCAGCCGTCCGAGCTGATCCAGATTCCGTCCGAGATGCACGACAATGAACAGGACGCGCTGAACAAGCTGGTCGAAGTACTGGCGGATCGCGACGACGTGCTGCTCGAGAAGGTGCTGGAGGATGTCAAGCCGACGACCGCGGAGATCTACGGCGATCTGCGCAAGGATCTGGCGGCCGGCGCGGTGATCGAGGTGCTGCTCGGGTCGGCGGAGAATTCCGGCGGTGTGCGAAGGCTGTGGAAGGCGCTGCGGCACGACACGCCGGTGGCGTCCGAGACCATCGCGCGCAAGGGCATCGACGCCGATGGGCCGCCGGTCGCGCAGGTGTTCAAGACGGTGCATGCCGGCCACACCGGGAAGCTGTCGTACGGGCGGATCTGGCGCGGGTCGATCAAGGATGGCGCCACGCTCGGCGGCACGCGGCTGGGCGGCATCTACCGCATGCCAGGCGGCGAGCTCGCGAAGGTCAATGAGGCAGCCGAAGGCGACGTCGTCGCGTTGGGCCGGCTGGACGGAGTACCGACCGGGGCCACAGTGTCGCCGGGCGCGACCGCGGAACAGCTGCCGTTCCCCGCTGCGCCGCAGCCGGTGTACTCGCTGGCGATCGCGACCTCGGATCACAAGGACGATGCGAAGCTCAGCGGCGCATTGCAAAAGCAGCGTGAGGCGGACCCGACGTTGTCGATGGAGCAGCAACAGGACACCAGCGAGACGGTGCTGCACGGCCAGGGCGAGATGCACCTGATCTCGACGGTGGATCGGCTGTCGCGGGACTACGGGCTGAAGGTGACGACGCACAAGCCGCAGGTGGCGTTCAAGGAGACGATCCGCCGCGCGGTGCACGAGCACGGCAGGCTGAAGAAGCAGAGCGGTGGGCATGGACAGTTCGCCGACGTGAAGATCGACATCAGGCCGCGGCCGCGCGGCGAGGGGTTCGAGTTCGTCGACAAGATCGTCGGCGGCTCGGTGCCGCGCAATTTCATCCCGGCCGTCGCCGAAGCAGCGGAGGAGTCGGCGAAGAAGGGGCCGTTCGGCTTCCCGGTGGTGGATATCTCGGTGACGCTGGTGGATGGCGGGTTCCATTCGGTGGACAGCTCCGACATGGCGTTCAAGACCGCCACGAGTCTGGCGATGAAGGAGGGTCTGACGAAGGCGGATCCGATCCTGCTGGAGCCGGTCGATCACGTGACGATCAGCGTGCCGAACGAGTTCACGCCGCGGGCACAGCGTCTGCTGACGGGGCGGCGCGGGCAGATCCTTGGCTTTGCCGAGAAAGCGGGCTGGCCTGGGTGGGATGACGTGATCGCGCTGGTGCCGGAGGCGGAACTGCACGACCTGATCATCGAGCTGCGTTCCCAGACTTTGGGCCTGGGTACGTATCGTCGGAAGTTCGATCATCTGGCCGAGTCGCGTGCCGAAATGAAGCGCGGGGCGGCGTAGCGATGACTCTGTTCGATCTGAGCGGCAAGGTGGCGCTGGTCACCGGCGGCAACGGCGGCATCGGGTTGGCGATGGCGCAGGGGATGGCATCCTGCGGCGCGTCGATCATGATCGCCGGGCGCAACGCGGACAAGGCGGGACCGGCGCTCGCCTCGCTGCGCGAGCTTGGCGTGCGTTGTGCGTTCGTGGCGGGGGATGTGACGAAGAAGGCCGCCTGCGTGAAGCTGGTCGCCGACACGGTGGCCGAGTTCGGCCGGTTGGATATCCTGGTGAACAACGCCGGCACCGCGGTCCGCAAGATGCCGCAGGACTACACCGAGGAAGAGTGGCATCTGGTCATTGATACCAACCTGACCAGCGCGTTCCTGTGCTCCCAGGCGGCGTATGCGCCGATGCAGGCGGCGGGCGCCGGCAAGATGATCAACATCGGCTCCATGATGTCGCTGTTCGGCGCGCCGTATGCGACACCCTATGCGTCGAGCAAGGGCGGCATCGTGCAGATGACGCGCGCAATGGCGACCGCGTGGGCGAAGGACAACATCCAGGTGAACGCGGTGCTGCCGGGATGGATCGATACCGACCTGACACGGCGTGCGCGGCGCGAGGTCGCGGGGCTGCACGAGCGGGTGGAGAACCGCACACCGGCCGGGCGCTGGGGCACGCCGCCCGACATGGCGGGGATCGCAGCGTTTCTGGCGAGTCCGGCGTCGGACTTCGTTACCGGGACGGCGATCCCGGTGGATGGTGGATATTCGATCGGGATGTAGTCGCGCTACGCCCAGTCGAATATGCGCGTGACCGCCTTGTGCCAGAGGTGGCTTGCTGACCATGCCGCGAACAGCGTTGATATGCAGTCGCACAGGGGCTGGAGGGCTGCATGATTGAGCGGTTCGTGAGACGGGTGGCCGTCGTGACCGGCGGTGCATCCGGCATCGGCGCCGGCATCGCGGCGCGGCTGGCCATGGAGGGCGCGCGCCTGAGCTTGTGGGACCGCGATGCTGCGGCCCTCGCCACGACCGAGGCGCCGCACAAGGCCAGCGTCGATGTCACCGACGCCGATGCCGTGCAGCTCGCCGCCACCGAGACCGTGAACGCACTGGGCCGCATCGACATCCTGATCGCGTGCGCCGGCATCACCGGACCGAACGCATCCGTGTGGGACTATCCGGTCGCCGACTGGGACCGGGTGATCGACGTCAACCTCAACGGCGTGTTCTACTGCAACCGCGCCATCGTCCCGCAAATGCTGCGCAACGACTATGGCCGCATCGTCAACATCGCCTCGATCGCCGGCAAGGAAGGCAACCCGAACGCCGCCGCCTATTCCGCTTCCAAAGCCGGCGTCATCGGCCTCACCAAGTCGCTGGGCAAGGAGCTGGCGAGCACCAACGTGCGGGTCAATTGCGTCACGCCCGCCGC
>DASXNR010000468.1:0-8737 GCA_036494925.1 Acetobacteraceae bacterium | reverse complement strand
AATGCGATCCTCGCGGCTACCCCCAGGACATTTGCGGGTTGGGACGCGATGACAGATGGCCAGTTGCTGGCCGCGTTGAAGCCGGCCGCCGCGTGCGTCGACGGAACCCGCGCTGTACTGCGGTCACAGGTGGAAACATTGCGGCAGCGCGGCACGAGTTGGGAATTGATCGGCGGCGCACTTGGCATCTCGCGCCAGGCGGCGTGGGAGCGGTTCACGTCATGACCGTTCAGATCGCCGTCCGCCGCCTGGCGCACAACGCCGACCTGCCGCTTCCCGCCTACGCCACCGCTGGCGCCGCCGGCATGGACCTGCTGGCCGCGGTCGAGACCCCCGTCACCATCGATCCCGGCAAGCGCGCGCTGATCCCCTCCGGTCTCGCGATTGCCCTGCCACCTGGGTATGAGCTGCAGATTCGCCCACGCTCCGGTCTCGCGCTGCGCCATGGCATCGTGCTGGCGAACTCGCCCGGCACGATCGACGAGGACTACCGCGGCGAAATCCAGGTGATCGTGCTGAATGCCGGCGACGCGCCGTTCACCATCGAGCGCGGCGCGCGCATCGCCCAGGCGGTGCTGGCGCCGGTGGTGCGCGCCCAGTGGCACGCGGTGGACAGCCTCGATGCCACCGCCCGCAACGACGGCGGCTTCGGCAGCACCGGCCACTGACTGCGGGCATGCGATTGCCACGACCGGGGGGTGACTTCGTGCACCGGGCCGCGGTAACAGGGCGCGCCGCAACTCCGCCCGGGCCAGATGTCAGCCACCATCAACCCCGCCTTCACTCAAGGAAGGCGCCTGCCGAACCTGTGGGATGCCGCCGCGATCGTCTGTGTGTTCGCGGCGCTGATCGGCGTGGCGGACGTGGCGCGCGGCACGTTCGCGCCGATCACCGCGCCGGGCGCCGTCGAGGTCAGTCTCGACCCGGCCAACCTGCCGAACTACGCGATGCGCACCACGCTGCGCATGTTCGCCGCTCTGGTGGCGTCGCTGCTGTTCACCTTCACCTATGGCACTGCCGCGGCGAAAAGCCGTCGCGCCAGCCTGGTGCTGGTTCCGGTCCTCGACATCCTGCAGTCGGTGCCGATCCTGGGTTTTCTGACCTTCACCGTGGTGTTCTTCATGAGCCTGTTCCCCGGGAATGTGCTGGGGCTCGAGCTGGCGGCGATCTTCGCGATCTTCACCAGTCAGGCGTGGAACATGGCGTTCAGCATCTACCAGTCGCTGAAGACGGTACCCGCCGATCTGAAGGAAGCGGCCGACAGTTTCCACCTCACGGCATGGCAGCGCTACTGGCGGCTGGAGGTGCCGTTCGCCGTTCCGGGCCTGGTGTGGAACACCATGATGTCGATGTCCGGCGGCTGGTTCTTCGTGGTTGCGTCCGAGGCGGTGTCGGTCGGCGACCACACCTGGAAACTGCCGGGCATCGGCTCCTATGTCGCGATGGCGTTGGAAAAGCGCGACATCCTGGCGGTATTCTATGCCATCGTCGCGATGCTGTTGGTGATCCTGGCGTACGACCAGTTGCTGTTCCGCCCGCTGGTTGCCTGGTCGCAAAAGTTCCGCTTCGAGACGACCGCAGGCGCGACCGCGGCCGATCCCTGGCTGCTCCGGCTGATGCGGCGGACCAGATTGCTGAGCCGGGCCGCCGATGCGGTGGGCGACGCCGCGACCGCACTCGGCGGCCTGCCGCTGCGGCTGCTGCCGCGCCATCAGGGCGTCGCCAATGAGCGGTCATCGCGCCTGGTGGATGTGGTGCTGGTTGTGTTGCTTGCCGCCGTGGTCGCCTGGGCGGTGACGAAAATCGTTGCATTTGTCTCCGGTGAGCTGAACTGGGGCGACCTGTCGCAGGCGCTGATCCTTGGGTCGTTCACACTGCTCCGCGTCCTGGTCCTGATCGTTCTGGCGACCTTGGTCTGGGTGCCGATCGGCGTCTGGCTCGGGCTGCGTCCGGTCTGGGCGCGGCGCGCACAGCCGCTCGCCCAGTTCCTCGCGGCCTTTCCGGCCAACCTGCTGTTCCCGCCGGTCGTGCTTTTCATCGTGTATTTCCACCTGAGCGCCGATATCTGGCTGACGCCGCTGATGATCCTCGGCACCCAGTGGTACATCCTGTTCAACGTCGTCGCCGGAGCCGCAGCCTTTCCCGGCGATCTTCGCGAGGCGGCGAACAACTTTCGCGTCGGTGGCTGGCTGTGGTGGCGCAAGGTGATGATCCCGGGGATCCTGCCGTATTACGTGACTGGCGCGATCACCGCCTCGGGCGGCTCGTGGAACGCGGCCATCGTCGCGGAGGTGGCGTCTTGGGGCGATACCAAGCTGACAGCGCATGGTCTCGGCGCATATATCGCCGCGGCGACCGACAAGGGCGACATGGCGCGCGTCGTGCTGGGCGTGGCAGTGATGTCCGGCTTCGTGCTGTTGTTCAACCGGCTGCTGTGGCGGCCGCTCTACGCCTATTCGGAACGACACCTGAAGCTCGGCTGAAGGAGAGGCGCGGATGGACACCAACGTCACCCAACAGTCGCTGCTCGAGGTGCGGGGTTGCAGGCAGGCCTATCACAAGGAGGCAAGCGCCGACCTGGTGGTGCTTGACGATGTCAATCTCAGCCTGCGCGAGGGCGAGATGGTGGCCCTGCTCGGCCGTTCCGGCTCCGGCAAATCGACGCTGCTGCGCATCGTGGCCGGCCTGCTGACGCCGACCGCCGGCGAGGTGCTGTGGCGCGATCGGCCGGTTGAGGGGCCGGCCGAAGGGGTCGCGATGGTGTTCCAGAGTTTCGCATTGTTCCCCTGGCTGACGGTCCAGGAGAACGTGGAACTGGGCCTCGAGGCCCGCGGCGTCGCGCGCGCCGAACGCGAGAGCAGAGCCGAGGGCGCGATCGATATGATCGGCCTGGGCGGGTTCGAGAGCGCGTATCCGAAGGAACTGTCCGGCGGCATGCGCCAGCGCGTCGGCCTGGCGCGCGCCCTGGTGGTGCATCCCGACCTGCTGCTGATGGACGAGCCGTTCAGCGCGCTCGATGTGCTGACCGCCGAGACGCTGCGCACCGACCTGATCGATCTGTGGTCGGAAGGGAAACTGCCGGTGAAATCGGTGCTGATGGTGACGCACAACATCGAGGAGGCGGTGCTGATGTGCGACCGCATCCTGGTATTCTCGTCGAACCCCGGCCGCGTGGCGAACGAGCTGCGGGTGCCGTTCCCGCATCCGCGCAACCGGCTGGATCCGGCGTTCCGCCAGATGGTGGACGACATCTACGCGCTGATGACGCGCCGCCCGACCCCGGCGCGCGCGGTGGCCGCGGCGCCACCGAGCATCGCGATGCCGCTGCATTCGATCGGCACCAACCAGATGGCGGGCCTGATGGAGGCGCTGGCGGGGCCTCCCTATAATGGCCGCGCCGACCTGCCGGCGCTGGCGGCCGCATTGCAATACGAGGCCGATGAGCTGCTGCCGCTCGGCGAGACGCTGCAGTTGCTGCATTTCGCATTGCTGGAGGAAGGCGACATTACGCTGACAGACGAAGGCCGCCAGTTCGCCGCCGCCGACACCGAGGAGCGCAAGCTACTGTTCGCGGCCGCGCTCACCGCATACGTGCCGCTGGCACGCCTGATCCGCCAGGTGCTGGACGAACGCTGGAACCATCGCGCCTCGGCGGTCCGCTTCCGCGACGAGCTGGAGGACCACATGTCGCCCGACTACGCCGAGGACACGCTGCGCACCGTCATCGCCTGGGGGCGCTACGCTGAACTGTTCAGCTACGACGAGGAGGCGGAACAGTTCAGCCTGGAGGACATCGGCTAGTTGTTTCAGCCGTGCCGATAGGGCAGCCTGTTCGGCCATGTCGAATACAATCTTGCCTGCTGACCGCCGGGAGTCTGGCTGACCCGCTGACCCGCAGGGGGAGGGACAGCCCGGCCGTCGCGGCGCTGATCCCCTGCCACAATGAAGCCGTGGCGATCGGGAAGGTCGTGGCGGATTTCCGCGCCGCTCTGGCTGACGCGACGATCTATGTTATGACAACAACAGCATCGACGGCAGGTTTTCTGGGGAATCCGCGGAGCGGCTATCAGCTCACCCGGAGGTGGGGACTGATCATTAGCGGTGTGCTGCTGCTGTTTGGAGTGGCGCCGCGTTTCATTGGGCTCAGGTCGGGCCGAATGAATGGCTGATCCCACGCAACATCGGCCGCTAACGAGGCGTCTCGATTGGCGCGCAATTCGTTCGTCCGGATGCCACGCAGTCCTGGATCTGTGCCGCCTGATTGAGCCGGTGCACGATGAACATCACCCCGACGATCAGCCCGACGATCGCCAGCAACCCGACCAGCGCGCGGCGGGGGTTCGGCTCCGGCGGTTCACTTTCGCTCACGGTCTGCCCCTCAATGATCGACCGTCAGGGCTTCCTCGGCCACGGCCCACTCGTTGATCAGCGTATAGCCGATCCCCAGCAATACCGGCCCCAGGAAAATGCCAAGCAGCCCGAAGGCGATCGCGCCGCCCAACACGCCCAGTACTGTCAGCAGGAACGGAAGCCGTGCACCACGGGCGATGAACCACGGCCGAATCAGCGAGTCGGCGCCAGACACGGCGACCACGCCGTAGACTGCCAGAAAGATCCCCCAGCCGAGATGCCCGCTGCTCATCAGCCAAAGTGCCGCGGGAATCCACACCACGGGCGCGCCGATCGGCAGCACCGACAGGAAGCCCGCCACCGCGCCCAGCAGCACCGGCCGCGGCACTCCCGACAGCCACAGGCCGAACGCGGTCAGCATGCCCTGCACGATGGCGGTCAACAGGATGCCGTACACCACGCCCCGCACGGTGGCGCCTGTGACGGCGATCAGCCGTCCCGCCCGCGGACCGGCGATACGCTGCAGGATCACCCGCAGCCGCGCCGAGATCGGCTCGGCGTACAGATAGAAGAAGAACGGGATGAAAAGCGCCAGCACGAACAGCAGCACACCGTTGGCAAGGCCCAGCAGCAGGCTCAGGCCGCCCTCCAGCACGATGCCGAAATAAGGGCGCAACGCCTCCGCCATCACGGAGATGTCGGCGGCCCAGCGGTTCCACAGATCGCCCAGTGTCTGGCCGACCAGGGGGATCTCGAACACCCACGCCGGCGAGCCAGGCAGTCCCGCGCGCAACGCTTCCTCGATGACGCCGCGCAAGTGGTTCACGTCGGTGGCGCCGCCGGGCGCGGCCAGCGCCAGCGGCAGCACCAGAACCACCGCGGTCAGTGCCACCATCACGCCGGCGGCAGCGCCGCGGCGCAGGCGCATGTGCTGATGCAGCCAGTCGCACACCGGCCAGGTGGTGAACACCAGAATCGCTGCCCACAGCACCGACGAGACGAACGGATACAGCACCAGCACGCAGCCAATGCCGATCCCACCGAGCAGCAATGCCAACAGCACGCGTTCCGCGGTCATGCGCTGGTCAATCCCCCCGCGCGCTTGTAGCCTCCCGCCGCTGTTCCGGGGAGGTCCGCGATGCCACGCCTGGCTGCCAACCTGTCGATGATGTTCAATGAGGTGCCGTTCCTCGACCGATTTGCCGCGGCCCGCAAGGCGGGATTCGACGGCGTGGAGTTCCTGTTCCCCTACGAGCATCCGCCGGCGGAGCTGCGCAAGCGGCTGGACGGCGAGGGCCTGACTCAGGCGCTGTTCAACATGCCGCCCGGCGATTGGGCGAACGGCGAACGTGGTCTGGCCAGCCTGCCGGGCCGGCAGGCTGAGTACCGCGAAGGCGTGAAGCAGGCACTCGACTATGCCGCCGCGCTGGGCTGCAAGCTGGTGCACAGTATGGCAGGCATCGTGCCAGCAGGCGTATCGTCGGTGACGGCCGGCAGCGTGTACGCCGCAAACCTGGCCTGGGCGGCGGAGCAGGCGATGGCTGCCGGGGTGAAGCTGGTGATCGAGCCGATCAACCATCGCGACATGCCGGGCTACTTCCTCAACACCGAAGCGCAGGGCGCGGCGGTGGTCGACGCGATCGGGCGCGACCGCCTCGGCCTGCAGTTCGACGTGTATCACTGCCAGACCACCGAGGGCGACGTCACCAAGCGCATGGAGCAGTTCATGCCGGTGATCGCCCACATGCAGATCGCCGACGTGCCGGCGCGCAACGAGCCCGGCACGGGCGAGATCGGCTGGAGGTTCGTGTTCCGGCGGATGGATGAGCTTGGGTATCGGGGCTGGGTCGGGTGCGAATACCGGCCGGCCGGGGACACCGTCGCCGGGCTGACGTGGCGGCAGGAATTTGGCATCTGAACCACTTGCGGGAGGCTTGACATGAAAATCGGCTTCGTCGGTCTCGGCATCATGGGGCGACCCATGGCGCTGAACCTGCACAACGCCCAACACTCGTTGCTGGTGTACGACCGGGCAACGCTGCCGGACGACATCCGCGCCGTGGCCGAGGTCGAGCCGGACGGCAAGACGGTCGCCCAGGGGTCCGAGGTGGTGATCCTGATGGTGCCGGACACGCCCGACGTCGAGAACGCGCTGTTCGCGCCGAATGGGGTAGCCGAGGGCCTGAAGCCCGGAACCCTGGTGATCGACATGTCCTCGATCAGCCCGATCGAGACCAAGGCGTTCGCCAAGAAGATCAATGCTCTCGGCTGCGACTACCTGGATGCGCCGGTGTCTGGCGGCGAGGTAGGCGCGAAGCAGGCGACGCTGACCATCATGGTGGGCGGCCCCGAGGCGGCGTTTGCCCGCGCCAAGCCGCTGTTCGAGCTGATGGGCAAGAACATCACCCATGTCGGCCCCGCCAACGGCGACGGCCAGACCTGCAAGGTGGCGAACCAGATCATCGTCGCGCTGAACATCCAGGCCTGCGCGGAAGCCCTGGTGTTCGCCGCCAAGGCCGGCGCCGATCCGGCCAAGGTGCGGGCGGCGCTGATGGGCGGCTTCGCGTCCTCGCGCATCCTCGAGGTACACGCGGAACGTATGCTGAACGGCACGTTCAACCCGGGCTTCCGCATCCGGCTGCACCAGAAGGACCTGAACCTGGCGCTATCGGCGGCGAAGGAGCTTGGTCTGTCGCTGCCCAACACCGCGATCGCGCAGCAGATGTTCACGTCCTGCGCCGCGCACGGTGGGTCCGATCTGGACCATTCGGCGTTGGTTCTGGCGATCGAGGGCCTGGCCGACTTTTCTATTCGTGAGAAGAAATAAGCGACAGACGTGCAGGCGCGACGAGTCGCAGTAGCTGGACAAGGGTTGAATTTACGAGCAGGCTGGTCATAAGGCTCGCTGCCCGCGTCGATTCTGAGACTCCGGCGACATACGCTGGAGGGCGGGCACACGGCCAGGGGGAAGGCCCGATGTCCATGCGTTTTACCGAGATCGGCCAGCAGTTGCGTGCCTATCGACTGGAGTCCGGACTGCGCGCCGAGGAGATCGCCGCTCGCCTCGGCGTCTCACGCGCCGCGCTCTATCGCTACGAAAAGGGCGAGGTGATCAAACTCGACACGATCAAGCGGCTGGCGGAGCTGCTCAAGATTTCACCGCTGTCGCTGCTGGGGATCGGGGTCGAATATTACAACCGGCCAATCGGCTATTTCGAGCGCGTCCGCCAGGTCGAGGAGACCGCCGACCAGATCCTGCAGTTGTTCGGGCCGGTGTGCTACCTGACCACATCCGACGCCTATGACAATGCGCTGGCGCAGGTATTCGATGAAGCTGCCGATCAGGTGACGGCGGAGCGCGCGGCGATGCGCTCGATGGCCGAGCAGGTGCTGGGTATTCTGGCCGCCCGCAAGCGCATGTATTCGATGCGACGGCCGGGGATCATTGCCATGGTCTCGCTGTCCTCGGTGCAGCGACTGCTGGAGACCGGAGTGGCGGGCGGCATCCAGGTCTCCGACCGGTTGCGCCGGATCTGCCGCGACGTGGCGGTGACCGAGGTTGAGAATATGGCCACGCTGATGGAAACCGAACCGATGGGCCTGCAATTCGGGTTGCTGACCGGGGCGCAGCCGTCGTCCGCATTCAAGATCCTGCGGGCACGCGACCGGGTGAGCCTGGCAATCAATCCGTTCCGGCCGGACACGCATCCATCGGCCCATACCGGGGTCGCAATGATTACCGGCGCAGACGAGGCGATTGCGGCGCACCAGCGGGTGGCGGAGGCGAGCTGGCGCGATGCGCTGAAGGGTTCGGCCGGGGCGAACCGGCTGCGCCAACTGGCGGCGACGGCCGTGCCAGCCTGACGGCGGGCTGGGCGCTGCCTCGACGCTTCTTTATGCTGGCCGGATGGTGTCCCGCAGCTTTCCCGCTCTGCCCGCGCATCCTGATGTGGAGGTCTGCTCCGAGCAACGCGTGTGGAGCGGCCGGTTCCCGCTCGACGTGGTGCGCTTCCGCCACCGTCGTTTCGACAGCGCCACATCCGGGGTGAAGACCTGGGAGGTGTGGCGACGCGGCCGCGCTGCGGCGGTGCTGCCGTACGATCCGGCGGCTGACGTAGTGGTGCTGATCGAGCAGTTTCGGCTGCCGGCGTTGATGGCTGGCCTAGATCCGGTGCTGGTTGAGCTGCCCGCCGGCCTCTGCGACGACGGCGAGAACCCCGAGGTGACGGCGCGGCGTGAGATGATGGAGGAGATGGGGCTCGGTGTCGGCACACTGCGGCGGATCGGTGGCGTGCTGCTGACGCCGGGCGGCGCGGACGAGGTATGCGAGCTCTACGCCGGCCATGTGCGGGCGCCGGAGGCCGATGGCGACGGCATCGCCGGCCAC
>DASXNR010000467.1:0-21905 GCA_036494925.1 Acetobacteraceae bacterium | reverse complement strand
ACCACATCCCGGGCGACGTACTCGCCGACTACAGCCTGCGCAATTTTGCCATGTGCGACGCCACCGAGGTCTTCGTGCTGCTGGCCGGCTTCGGCGCCGGGCTGGCGTATGGCTCGGTGATGGATCGGCAGGGGTATCTGTATGCCGCCGCCGACACGCTGCGCCGCGCCTGGACCCTGTACGTCGCGCACATCTTCCTGTTCGTCGTCTACACCGCGCAGGTGGCGTATTCCGCCACCGCACTCGACCGGGTGTTCTACCTCGAGGAAACCCGCCTCGACGTGCTGGCCGACGCACCCTATCGCGCCCTGCTCGAGGCGCTCCTGCTGCGCTTCCAGCCGAACCTGCTGAACATCCTGCCGCTCTATGTGGCGCTGCTGCTGATCTTCGCTTTCGTTTTGCCGCTGCTGCGCAAACCGATGCTGCTGTTCGCCGTCTCGCTGGCGGGCTACGCCGTGGTTCGCGTCACCGGGATCAACATGGGCGCCTGGACCGGCGAGGGCTGGTACTTCAATCCGTTTGCCTGGCAGTTACTGTTCATGATCGGCGCCATCCTGTCGTATGCGCCGCCGGCGATGCCTCGGCTGCACTGGCCGATCGATCTGCTGTCGGTGCTGGTGCTGCTCGCCGGACTGATCGTCATCTGGGTGATCGACGTCCATCCGCGCATCCTGGAGTCCATGCCGGCGCCGGTGATCCGCTTCGTCATCACTGAGGACAAGACCGGGCTGCATCCGTTCCGGCTGCTGTCCATCCTGTCGCTCGCCTGGCTGACTACGCGCTCGGTGCCGCTCGATGCCCCCTGGCTGCGCTCGCGGCTCGCGGCACCGCTGGTGCTGCTTGGGCAGAATTCACTGCCGGTGTTCTGCTCCGGCATCTTCTTCGGCTTTCTGGCGCGACTCGGCCTGGAGGCGTACGAAGGCGCGGCAATGCAGATCGCGGTCAACCTGTTCGGGGCGCTGGCGATGGTGGCGGTCGCTGGGCTCGCCGCCTGGTATCGCAACAAGGGACGCGCGCCGGGGCAGCGGCAGCCAGCTACCTTGCCGGCCGTCGCCGGGACTGATACCGGATAGGTCCGTATGCGCCGTCTGGTCTCCGCTGTTCCTCTCTGCGCCTTGCTTGTGCTCGCTCAGCCGTCGCGGGCCAGCACCGAAATCGACAATGCCTGCGACGCGCACGAGGAATTCCTGACCACCGATGTATCGCTTGCGCAGCTTGCCGCGGCAATCGCGGCCGGTGGGCCGGTTGATATCCTCGCCGTCGGGTCGGCAACGACAGTCGGTTCGGTAACCAACACCGGCGAGCAGAGCGCGGCGCAAGGTGGCGCGTTCCCGTGGCAGATGGTGCGCGCGCTGAACGCCGCCCTGCCGTCGGTGGCATTTCGCCTCACCGTGCGCGGCGGTCGTGGCATGACCGCCGAAGACATGCTGCCGCTGCTTGATGCGGCGCTGAAGGAGCGGCGCTATCCGCTGGTGCTGTGGCAGACCGGCACGGTCGAGGCGGTGCGCGGGCTGCAGCCGAACGGCATGCTGGACGTGTTGCACACGGGCGCGGAGCGCGTGCGCGACGCGGGCGGCGACCTCGTGCTGATCGATCCGCAGTTCAGCCGCTTCCTGCGCGCCAATACCGACCTCGATCCGTATCAGGGCGTCATGCAGCAGGTCGCGACGATGCCAGGGGTGGCGTTGTTCCATCGGTTCGATCTGATGCGGGCCTGGGCCAATGATGGTCGGATCGATCTGGAGCGCACCCCGAAGGCAGATCGTGACAAAGCGCTGGAGGGGCTGAATGCATGCCTGGGCAAGGTGCTGGCGCGCTTCGTACTGAGCGGAGCGGACCTGGGCAAGAAGTGAGCGGCACCTACCGGCGGTTTCGCACCTCCGCACCCGCCCAGCTTTCCAGTACCCGGATCAGCGCGGTGATGTCGGCGTCGGCCCAGCCCTGCTTCATGCCGAACCGCCACAACTGCCCGACTGTCTCGTGCACCCACATCGGCACGCCGAGCGCCTCGGCCTCGTGCAACCCGAGCACAATGTCCTTCACCATCGTGGACAGCTTGGCGCCGTAGTCGAACGTCCCTGGCAGCACCGCCTTCGGCACCTTGTCGAGCGTCGCGCTGTTGCGGCCGGTGGATGCGTTGATCACGTTCACCATCAGCGCGGGTTCCAGTCCGCCTTTGGCGCCCAGCACCAGCGCCTCGAACGCGGTCGCCATGTTGGCGGCGCTGATCAGGTTGTTCACCAGCTTCATCAACTGCGCCTGGCCGGGACGCTCGCCGACCTCGAACACGTTGCTGCCGATGCGCGCGAGCAGCGGCCTGATCTCGTCCAGCGCCGCGCGCGGCCCCGCGGCGATCACCGACAGCGTGCCGGCGCGTGCACCCTTCGGTCCACCGCTGATCGGGCAATCCACCAGCGTGATGCCACGTGCCGCCAGCGATCGCGCAATGCTCGCCATCGCCGCGCTGCCGATGGTGGACATCTCGACGTAGATGCGCAGCGTGCGCGACGTGGCGATCTCGGTTGCCACCTGCTCGCTGACGGCGCCGGAGGGCAGGCAGGCGAACACGATCGGCGCGGCGTGCGCGACCGCGCTGGCGGATGGCTCATCGACCGCGCCGCGCAGCACGAACGGTGCGATTGCCACCGGGCTGGGATCGAACACGTGCAGCCGCGCTTCGCCACCCTCCAGCCGTTCGGCGATCGCCGCGCCCATCTGGCCGAGGCCAAGGAATCCCACATCCATGTCCCACCTCCGGCGGGAGGATGACACACGCCGCCTCCCGGCGCATTGTCAGGCGATTCATTGACGTATGGGAGGGAAGCGAATGGCTGGAATGCTCGACGGCAAGGTCGCCGTGGTCACGGGTGCGGGACGCGGTATCGGCCGCGCCACGGCGATCTGCCTGGCGGCGAACGGCGCCAAGGTGGTGGTGTGCGATGTCGGCGCCGCGGTGACCGGCGAGGGCCACGATGTCGGTCCGGCCGAGCAGGTGGTGGCCGAGATCACTCAGGCCAATGGCGCCGGCCGCGCGGTGGCGAACACCGACAGCGTGGCCGAGTGGGAGAACGCGCAGAAGATCGTGCAGACCGCGATCGACAATTTCGGCCGTATCGACATGGTGGTGAACAACGCCGGCATCCTGCGCGACCGCATCTTCCACTACATGACGCCCGAGGAATGGGACGCGGTGATGAAGGTGCATCTGTATGGCGCCTTCTATGTCAGCCGCGCCGCGGTGCCGCATTTCCGCAAGCAGGAGAGCGGCTGCTACGTTCACATCACCAGCACGTCGGGGCTGATCGGCAGTGTCGGGCAGGTGAACTACGGCGCGGCAAAGCTGGGCATCGCGGGGCTGTCGCGCAGCATCGCGATGGACATGCAGCGCTACCACATCCGCTCCAATTGCATCGGGCCACATGCGTTCAGCCGCATGATCGAGACGGTGCCTGGCCAGACCGAGGAGCAGATGAAGCGGCGTGCCGAGCGGACGCGGCCGGATCACATTGCGCAGTTGATCGCGTTCCTGGGCACCGATGCGGCGGCCGACGTCTCCGGGCAGATCTTTGGTGTGCGCGGCAACGAGGTGTATCTGTACAACCAGCCGCGGCCGATCCGCATCGTGGCGCGCACCGACGGGTGGACGCCGGAGAAACTCGCCGAGCACTGGCTGCCGGCGGTGAAGAGCAGCTTCACGCCGCTGGAGCGGACGCGCGACGTTTATCCGTGGGATCCGGTCTGAGGGACGCGCAAGTCTCCGTCGTCATTGCGAGGAGCGTAGCGACGCGGCAATCCAGCGTCGGATTGCCGCGTCGTTGCGCTCCTCGCAAATGACAGGTTGGACGATTTGTACTACCTCCCCACGAAGTTCGGCTTGCGCTTCTCGCGGAATGCCGCGACGCCTTCGCGGTGATCCTCGGTCTGATCGAGCTGTGGCTGCACGAACGCCTCGTAGTCCAAGAAATCCTCGTAGCTCGGTCCGCTCGCCATATGGAACAACTTCTTCGCCATTCCGAACGCGAAGGTGGGACCGGCGGCAAGATCTGCGGCAAGCTCTTCGGTCTTCGCCATCAGTTCCCCGTCCGGCACGACGTGGTTCACCAAACCCAGTGACAATGCCTCCGCCGCTTCCACAAACCGCGCGGTGAACACCAGTTCCTTGGCGCGCGCCAGGCCGATGCGGCGCGTCAGGAACCAGATCGCGCCGCCATCCGGCGCCAGACCGATGCGACGGAACACCTGCGAGAACCGGGCGGTTTCCGATGCAACGATCAGGTCGCAGGCGAGCGCGATCGACCAGCCGATGCCCACGGTCGGGCCGCGCACCGCGGCGATCACCGGCTTCTCCGTCGCATGCAGCGTGCGCAAAAAGTGGTGGCTGCCGCCCTGCATCTTCTCGCGCTCGGCGCGCAGCCCGCCGCGCTGCATGCGCCCGACATCGGCGCCGGTGCAGAACGCGCGACCCTCGCCGGTGACGATGATCGCCCGCACCTTCTCATCGAAGCGAAGCTGCTGAGTGTAGTCCCGCAACCGGGCGCGCATCTCGTGGGTCAGCGCGTTCAGCTTCTCCGGCCGGTTCAGCACGATCTTCGCCACCGGCCCGTCGATGATCAGATCCACCGACATCGATGCGCCCCTCCGCCTGGTCAGCATGATACAAGCGTGTTGACGCCATGCGGGCAAGGCGCCACCGTCGCACGGTCAGTGGGGGAACCGGGCATGGCGCGTCCGTTCGAAGGCATCCGCATCATCGACATCACACATGTGCTGGCAGGGCCGTTCGCGGCGTATCAGCTCGGACTGATGGGCGCCGATGTGATCAAGGTGGAGCATCCGGACGATCCCGATCAGAGCCGGGATTCCGGCAGCGACAACGACCTGAACCACGCCGGCATGGGCACCGGGTTCCTGACGCAGGGTTCCAACAAGCGCGCAATCACGCTGAACCTGAAGTCCGCGGAGGGGCGTGAAGTCCTGAAGAAGCTGGTCGCCACGGCGGACGTGCTGGTGGAGAATTACCGGCCAGGCGCCTTCGAGGCTCTCGGCCTGGGCTATGAGGAGATGCGCAAGATCAACCCGAAGCTGATCTATGCGTCGTTCTCCGCGTTCGGCCAGGGCGGGCCGCGGCGCGAGCAGACCGCGTATGACCACGTGATCCAGTCCACCTCCGGCATCATGGCGATGACCGGCACGCCGGCGGCGAACCCGATCAAGATCGGCGCGCCGGCGATCGACTATGCGACCGGCACGATGGGTGCGTACGCGCTGTCGGCGGCGCTGTTCCAGCGCGAGCGTACCGGACATGGCCAGCGCATCGACATGGCGATGCTGGATGTCGCGATGATCCTGATGGCCTCGCACGTCACCGGCTACATGCGCAACGGCCACCATCCGAAGCCGTCGGGAAACCGCACCGGGCACGCGACCAGCATGGCGTATCAGACCAAGGACGGTATCGTGATGCTCGGCGCGTCCAACCTGCGGCAGCAGAAGCGGTTATGGACGGTGCTGGAGCATCCCGAGATGATCAAGCGCACCAACGACGAACGCCACGCGGATCATGAGCGCGAGGAAAAGCTGCTCGGCGCGATCATGCTGACGCGCAGTGCGACGGAGTGGGAGGAGTGGCTGCAGGAACGCCACGTACCGGCCTCGCGCGTACGCAGCATGGGCGAGGCGCTGGCCGATCCGCAGATCGCCTCGCGCGGCGTGCTGCACCGGCATGAGAGCGCGCCGGGGATCGATGGCGGGTTCACCGTGCCGGTGGCTGCATTCAAGTTCGCGCATGACGGACCGCGCGTGGACAGGCCGCCGCCGATGTTCGGGCAGCACACGGACGAGGTGCTGGGGGAGCTGGGATATAGCGGCGCTGAGATCGCGCGGTTGCGCGCGGCGGGGGTGGTGTGATGCAACTCGGCAGGCTCGGCGCATGGTATTCGACTGACAAGCTGGGCGGTCCCCAGCAGATCAAGTCCTTCGTCCAGACCGTCGAGCGTCTCGGCTACGACACGTTGTGGTATCCCGAATCCCGCGGCTACGAATCGCTCTCGGTCGCCGGCTTCATGCTCGCCAATACCACGAAACTGAAACTCGGCAGTTCGATCGCATCGATCTACGCCCGGGATGCCTTCACATCCCGCCGCGGCTTACTGTCGCTGCAAGCCCTGTATGGTGATCGCTTCATCCTCGGCCTGGGTGTCAGCCACGTGCCGATGGTAGAAGGCGTCCGTGGTCATAAATATGAGAAGCCGGTGCCGGCAATGCGCTCCTATCTCGATGGCATCGCCAGCGGCGAAGCGGGCTCCGACACCTGGCCGGTTGCGATCGCCGCCCTTGGCCCATTGATGCTGAAGCTGGCGGCCAGCCGCACGCGCGGCGCCTTGCCCTACAACACCACGCCGCAGCACACAGCCGAGGCGGCGCGCATCCTGGGACCGAACAAGTGGCTGGTGGCCGAGCAGAAGGTTGCGCTTGAAACCGACCCGGCAAAGGCGCGCGCGCTCGGCCGGAAGGAACTCTCGCGCTACATGGTGCTCGACAACTACCGCAACAACTGGCTGCGTATCGGCTTCTCCGAGGCGGAGCTGGGGAACGGCGGCTCCGACCGCTTCATCGACGCGATGATGCTGTGGGGCACCGCCGACAAAGTACGCGAGGGCTTGCGCGCGCACTTCGCCGCCGGAGCGACCCAGGTCTGTATCCAGCCGGTCCATGAAGACGGCGACACAGCGGCACGAGACCGCATTCTGACAGAGCTTGCCGACACCTGACGGGAGGTACGTCATGCTGGCAATTCCGAAGTCCGGGCCAATCGCCAGAACCACAATGGCCTATGTGCTGGCAGGCGGACGCGGCAGCCGGCTGATGGAGCTGACCGACCGCCGCGCCAAGCCGGCGGTGTATTTCGGCTGCAAGTCGCGCATAATCGACTTCGCGCTGTCCAACGCGCTGAACTCGGGCATCCGCCGCATCGGCGTGGCGACGCAATACAAGGCGCACAGCCTGATCCGTCACCTCCAGCGCGGCTGGAACTTTTTCCGCGTCGAACGCAACGAGAGCTTCGACATCCTGCCGGCCTCGCAGCGCGTGTCGGAGACAGAGTGGTACGCCGGCACCGCCGATGCGGTGTACCAGAATATCGACATCATCGAGAGCTATGGCCCGGACCATATCATCGTTCTCGCCGGCGATCATATCTACAAGATGGACTACGAGCCGATGCTGCAGATGCACCACGAGCGTCAGGCCGACGTGACGGTGGGCTGCATCGAGGTGCCGCGCTTGGAAGCATCCGGTTTCGGCGTCATGGCGGTGGACACCGCCGACCGCATCGTGTCGTTCCTGGAAAAACCCAAGGACCCGCCCGGCATGCCGGACAAGCCGGACAAGGCACTGGCCAGCATGGGCATCTATGTGTTCGCCACGAAATTCCTGTTCGATCAGCTTCGCCGCGACGCCGCCGACCCCAACTCCAGCCGCGACTTTGGCAAGGACCTGATCCCGTATCTGGTGAAGCACGGCAAGGCATTGGCGCACCGCTATAGCGAATCCTGTGTCCGTTCCGGCTTTGAGGCGGAGGCCTATTGGCGCGATGTCGGCACGCTCGACGCCTACTGGCAGGCGAATATCGATCTGACCGACGTGATCCCGGCGCTCGACCTCTACGACAGCGAGTGGCCGATATGGACCTATGGCGAGGTCACGCCGCCGGCAAAGTTCGTGCATGACGACGACGACGGACGTCGCGGTCAGGCGGTCAGTTCCCTGGTGTCCGGCGGCTGCATCGTGTCCGGCGGATCGCTGCGCCATTCGCTGTTGTTCACCCGTGTCCGCATGCACTCGTTCTCGAGTATCGAGAACACTGTCGTCATGCCGGACGTGGATATCGGCCGGTCCGCCCGCCTCCGCAACGTCATCGTCGATCGCGGCGTGCGGATTCCAGAAGGCCTGGTGGTCGGCGAGGATCCATTGGCCGACGCGAAACACTTCCGTCGTACCGAACAGGGTGTCACTCTGATCACCCAGAAGATGCTCGACCAAATGAGTTGATGTCGGCACTCAACGTTCTTGCGGTCGTTTCGGAAATATTTCCGTTGATCAAGACCGGCGGCCTCGCCGATGTCGCCGGCGCGCTGCCTGGCGCGCTCGCCGCGGAAGATGTCATCGTGCGTTCGCTGGTGCCGGGATATCCGCCGGTCCTCGATGCGCTGGAAGGCGGCGTTGCGGTTGCCACGCTGGATGATCTGTTCGGTGGCCCGGCGCGGATCGTGGCGGCACATGCGTCTGGCCTCGAACTGTTCGTCATCGACGCGCCGCACCTCTATGCCCGGAACGGCGATCCGTATCGCGGGCCCGACGGGTGGGAGTGGCCGGACAATGCGTTCCGCTTTGCCGCGTTGTCGCGCGTTGCGATGCTGCTGGCACAAGGTCTGGTCGCGGGGTACCGGCCGGACGTGGTGCATGCGCATGATTGGCAGGCTGGGCTGACGCCTGCCTACCTGCACTATGCCGGCGCGATTGAACCCGCGACCGTGATGACGATCCACAATCTCGCCTTCCAGGGGCAGTTCCCAGCCTATCTGCTGGCGGGTCTCGGACTGCGGGCGGAGGCCTTCAACGTGCAGGGCGTCGAGTATTATGGCGCTATCGGCTTCCTGAAGGCTGGACTGCTGTTCGCCGACCGGATCACCACCGTGTCGCCCACCTACGCGGCGGAGATCCGCTCGCCGTCTGGTGGCGTCGGGATGGATGGTCTGTTGCGGGCGCGCGCCGATGTGCTGTCCGGCATCCTCAACGGCATCGACACTGCAGTGTGGGATCCGACGCAGGACCCGCATCTCGCAGCGACATTCGACGTCGACCGGCTGGCGGCGCGTGCCGCGAACAAAGCCGCGCTGCAGGAACGGTTCGGCCTGCGACGCGATCCGGCGAAGCTGATGTTCGGCGTGATCAGCCGGCTGTCCGGACAGAAGGGCATCGATCTGCTGCTCGCCGCCCTGCCTGTGCTGCTTGGCGGTGGTGGGCAGCTTGTCGTACTCGGTTCCGGCGAGGCGCCACTGGAAGCCGGTCTGCGCGCTGCCGCCGGCCAGGATGTCGGCGCGCAGATCGGCTATGACGAGGGCCTTGCTCACATGATCCAGGGCGGCAGCGATGTGTTGCTGATGCCGTCGCGCTTCGAGCCGTGCGGCCTGACGCAGCTTTGCGCCATGCGGTACGGCACACTGCCGGTCGTCGCGCATGTCGGCGGGCTGTGCGATACCGTGATCGATGCCAACGAAATGGCGCTGGCCGCGGGTATCGGTACCGGCTTTCACTTTGCGCCGGCGCAGACCGAGATGCTGGCGGCGGCGATCCTGCGTGCCCTGTCGGTATGGCGGCAGCCCGAAGTGTGGCGTCGGCTGCAATGCAACGCGATGCGGACCGACGTGAGCTGGCGTCGACCGGCGGCGCGCTATGCGGCGCTGTTCCGGGAACTGAGTCATAGCCACGTGTGATGCGAGGTTAGGACGATGGAACTTGCTACAGCAGTGACGGCGCAGCGCGAACTGGCAGTAACCTTGTTCGACCAGCTGCGCCGCGACGGCCTCGACGAACCGGGGGTGTCGCGCGACCCCTATGGCCCGGGCGAACAGCGCGCGCATGCGACGGTGACCGCGACCGCGCAGCAACTCGGGCTGGCCATCGAGCGGGACGCCGCGGCCAACCTCTACATGACGCTGCCCGGCCGTGACCCGACGGCGAAGCGCCTCATTGTCGGCTCGCACCTGGACTCGGTGCCGCACGGCGGCAATTTCGACGGTGCCGCCGGCGTGGTCGCGGGTCTCGTCGCGATCGCGGCGCTGCAACGGGCAGGCATCACGTTGCACAACGACCTGACGGTCATGGGCATCCGGGCCGAGGAGAGCATCTGGTTCCAGGTCTCGTATATCGGCAGCCGGAGCGCTCTCGGCACGTTGCCGGACGGCGCCCTGGACGTGCGGCGGATCGACACCGGGCGCTCACTCGCCGAACACATCGCTGAGTGTGGGGGCGACCCCGCGGCGCTGCGCGCCGGCAGCCGCTTCCTGGATCCCGCGAGTCTTGCTGCCTATCTCGAACTGCATATCGAGCAGGCGCCGAGCCTGGTCGAGGCCGGGCGAAAGGTGGCGATCTGCACCGGCATCCCCGGCAACTTCCGCTATCCCGACGCGCGCATCGAGGGCAGCCACGACCATGTCGGCCTGCCGCGTCGCTTCCGTCGCGATGCGGCGCTGGCGGGAGCCGAATTCGCCATGGCGCTCGACCACATGTGGGAGGAATACGATGCGAAGGGCGTGCCGATGGCCTGCACGATCGGCCGTTTCCACACCGATCCCGCATCGCACGGTCTTACCATCGTGCCCGGTGCCTTCTATTTCAGCCTCGATGTGCGCGCCTACGACGAGACAGTGCTTGCCGAACTCGATCACCAGGTGGATGCGATCATTGCCGGCATCGAGCAGCGCCGCGGCGTGCGATTTCACCGCGGGACCAAGGCGCGCGCTGCGGTGGGTCAGGTCGATCCGGCGATCAGGTCCGCGCTGGAACGTTGCGCTGCCGAGCTCGGCGTTTCGGCGCTGCAGCTCGGCAGCCCCGCATCGCATGATGCCGCGGCCTTCGCTGCCGCCGGTGTGCCAATGGGCATGATCTTCGTGCGCAACGAGAACGGCAGCCATAACCCGCACGAGGCCATGGCAATCGATGACTTCATGGCCGGCGCCGCGTTGCTGACCCGGTATCTTTCGCAGCAATTTGCTGTTGCATCCGGATAACGGCGCTTGCCGGCGATGGGTATCGTTGGCAGCGAAACCCATCGAACCAGGTGCTACGCTGGATCGGGCCCTTCGACCGCCGCAAACCCTCTGCCGAACGCAGCGTCGCGCTTCTGGAAGGCGTACTTTACCCCGTGCGTGCGCATCGTCTGACGGAATTCGCGGGCCAGCGGTGCGTTGTGGCCACGCGCGTCGATCTCGGCGCCGATCCGCTGCAATGTGCGCGCGCCCATCAGCTCCAGCCCGAGATTGACCAGCCGCTTGTTGGCCGACAACAGGTGCGGATCGACCAGCCCCATGCGTTCTGCCAGCCGCATCACCTCGGCTTCGAGTTCGGCGGGCGGCACCGACTTCATTGCCAGACCGATGCGCGCGGCATCCGCGCCGGTGACGCTGTCGCCGGTGAGCAGCAGGCGCTTCGCCCATTGCGGGCCGCAGTGGTACAGCCACATGCTGCCCGGTGGCGTGCCCAGGTCTCGCACCGGCGGGAAGCCGATCCGCGCATCGTCGGCGACGATCACCATGTCGCACAGCCAGGCGAGGTCGGTGCCGATGCCGATGCACGTGCCGTGCACCTGCGCTATCACCGGCTTGTGCATGTCGAACAGCGCGATACGCAGGCGCTGTCCCTGCTCCAGGCGCCACACATCGTCATCGATCTCCTGCCGGCCACGATACGCCTCGCCACGGCCTGAGGAATACTCGTTCAGATCGGCGCCGGCACAGAAATGCGGGCCGGCACCGCGCAGCACGACACTGTGGACGGGGTTGTACTCGTCGGCCTCGAGCAGCGCCTCGTGCAGTTCCCGCAGCAGCTTCGCACTGAGCGCGTTGCGCTTCTCCGGACGGTTCAGCGTGACGATGGCGGTCTTGCCGGTCACTGCGTAGGTGATCTGTTCGAACTGCATGGTGCTGCCTCCCTTGCATTGCTTCGGCGCCCGCGTAGGCTTGTCGGTAACCATGCGCCGAGGAGGGAAGCGATGCCAGAGTTGAAGATCGCCCGCGTCGAGACGTTCCTGTTCGATCCCGGTCTGGCGAAGAATCTGCTGTTCTGCCGCATGGAAACGGAGGACGGCGTACACGGCTGGGGCGAGGCCTACGTCACGCCCGGCAAGGAACCGGTGATCGAGCAACTCCTGCAGGGCATGGCGAAATACCTGATCGGCCGCAGTGCATTCAACATCAGGCACACGGCGCAGGTGCTGTTCGATGACTTTGCGATGCGACGTGCGTCGCTTGACCTGCTGTCAGCCTGGAGCGCGCTCGAGATCGCAATGTGGGACATCGTGGCGAAGCACGCCGGCCAGCCGCTGTATAACCTGCTGGGCGGCGCATCGCGCGAGCGCGTGAAGGTGTACGCCAATGGCTGGTCGAGCGGCAGCGAATCGATTGAACAGAACCTGGAGCGGGCGCTCAAGGTGAAGGAGATGGGCTTCACCGCGCTGAAATGGGATCCGTTCCCTGGTCCCTGGCGCAGCTTCATTCACCGCGAAGACGAGGACCACGTCGTCCACTACGTCAAGGCGATGCGCGAGACGCTGGGGCCGGAGTTTGGCTTGCTGGTCGAGGCGCACCGCCGGCTGTCGCCGATGCACGCGATCCGCATCGGCAAGCGCATCGCCGAGTACGACATCGGCTGGTACGAGGAGCCGTGTCTGTGCGACAATATCGAGCTGGTTGCGGAGGTGCGTCGCGCACTGCCGGGCGTGCCGATCGTCACCGGCGAGGCAATCTACAGCAAGGAAGCCTTCGCCCAGGCGTTTGCCGCACGTGCCGCCGACATCATCAATCCCGACATCTGCAACTGCGGCGGTATCAGCGCGATGCTCGACATCGCAGCGATGGCGCATCCGCACGCTGTTGCGGTGGCGCCGCACAACTATAATTCGACGCTGATCGGACTTGCGGCGACAGTGCAGCTCGCGGCGCTGATACCGAATTTCTGGATCGCGGAGTTCTTCATCAACCTGAAGCCCGCGTGCGACGAGATCGCCGTCGCCCCGTTGGTGGTGAAGGACAGTTTCGTCGATCTGCCGACGGTGCCGGGGCACGGCATCGACCTCGATGTGGAGCTGCTGCGCAAACGGCCATACCGCGACATGGGCTCGCGCACCGGCAAGAGCCTGCGAAGCCACACCGAGGAGTTTCCCCGCAAGAACTACGTCGTCGGGTCGACGCGCACGGGATACTGACGGTGGCGCGGCATCACGGTCCTTCGGTGTGCAGGCTCCTCGCCAGGTACGACGCGGCATCCTCCGGCAGCAGCAGCCGATCACGCTGCAATGCGGCCACCACCTGCTCGACACGCGCGAAATAATCCTCGCGGTTCGCGTAGCGCTCCGCCAGCGATGGCCGCGGATCGCCTGTCCGTTCGCGTTCGATCCGCGTGGCGGCGAATCCGAGATGTGTGCCGTCCCGATCGGCAAGTTCGCCTTCGGGCAGCGGTGCCTTGTACAGGTTCCAGCCGGCAAAAGTGCCGCACGGGACGGCGATGTCGGGCAGTCTGATGCCGGCGATCTCATTGCCGTCCGCGTCCACTTGGGGCACCAAAGTTTGCCAAGCTTGGCTCGGCGCCAGTGGATCGGTCCATTCACCGGGTGCCGTCACGTCGTTCGCCGCGCGTGGCGGCACCAGCGGCGCCAGCTTCGGCCATGCCACTGCCTCGGCATGCACCAGCGTACCGTCGGCGATGCGCGGCAAGCGTGACGGTGGCGGTTCGTGGCCGTCCGCCACCCACTCGTCGAGTGCCACCAGCAGCGCGCGGATCGCCGGCATCGGGTCGTGCCAATTGCGCGGATTTGTGCATGGGCCGGCATCGCGCGGCATGCCCGCCTTGCCGCCATGCTGGGTGCCAGGCAGGTAATAGCCGCGCAGGTTCGCCGGCAACGCGACGTCGCGGGAACCGTCGGGATCGCTGTGCAGCAGCGATGCGCCCTTCTGCCAGTATTCGGTGGAGGTGTTGGTCTCGATAACCTTCGGATCGCTGTCGTCTCCATGCAGCAGCGCGCCGGTGGCGAACGGGAATTCGACCTCGGGGAAGCCATGGTCCTCGTGCCAGGTGCGTGTGCGCGCTGGCTGGCCGAACTCGGTGTTGCAGAACACGCGGCCGATGCCGGCGACGTGGGTGAACACGCCGTCGAACACGCGCGCACCGGTCTCGTCACGATTGAAGCCCTGCGCGAGGTGATCGCGTAGATAGCGTCCGGCCTGCGAGATGCCGAAACCGAGCGCATGCGTCGGCTGGCGTCCGAGCAGATCGCGTCCGGTCGCGCTGTTGCGCAGATGACTGACGATGTCACGGGTCGCGGCAAAGCCGATGCCAAGGACGCGGGGCTTCGTTGCGGTGTAGCGCAATTCGTATATCGATCCGGGTTCCGGCAGTACGCCGTGGGAAAGCCGTGCCGTGCGCGCATCGGCGAACTCGAACTGCACGGTCCGCCGCACTGCAGTCTGCGTGCGACGCGCCGTCAGGATGGCGTCATCGCGCGTTGCCGCTTCGTAGCTCAGGCGGAACTGCGGCAAGTCTCCACCCCGCGTGCCGGAGATGAATTCCTCGCGGATGCGCCGCACGATCGGCGCGCCGTTGTCGGTGGCGACCGGCGCGTCCAATCCGAGCCCGCCATTGGCGCGCGGCGCGCCCGGGTCCCAGCCGGACCACACCAAGGTAAAGCCCAACCGCAACGGCAAGGCGTTGCCGAGATCCGCCGCGGCCGCCGGCTGGTTGCCCGGCTTGCCGGCGCACAGGTTGGTGAACATCATGATGCGGCCGCGGCTGTTCACCTCGTAGAGGATGCGGCCGTTGCCGCGCTCGGGATCGGCCGGCCGCAGGATGCAGATGTCGCTGCGGTATTCGACATTGCCGCGCGCGTTGCGCGGCGCCTTGTCGATGTTGACGATGCCGCGGTTGGCGGGATGCGCCGGATCGAGCTCGCCGATCGCGACACCATCCAGGCGCTCATACGGGCCAATTGCGCCGAACGAGGCGCCGCCGACGAACATGGAACGCGATGCGATCTCGATTGCGGTGATCATCTGGAGAACTCCGTATGCAACTTCGCCTCGGTGCGAGCCTGCAATGCTTCCAAGGTCATCCCGCGAACCATGTCACGCACGACAAAGCCGTGCGGCGCGACATCGAGCACCGCCAGGTTGGTATACACCCGCTTCACCACACCTTTCGCGGTCAGCGGATAGGTGCAGCGCTGCCGGATCCTCGCTTCGCCTTCCTTCGTCGTATGCTCCATCACCACCCATAGCCGCTGCGCGCCGATCGCGAGATCCATCGCGCCGCCCACCTGCTTCACCGGTTCATCGGCCGAGCGCGCCCAGTTGGCGATATCGCCGTTCTCCGCCACCTCGAATGCGCCCAGCACGCACAGATCCAGATGCCCGCCGCGGGCGATGGCGAAGCTGTCGGCATGGTGCATGTAGGAACCGCCGGTGCGCAGCGTCACGTGCGTGGTGCTGGCGTTGATCAGGAATGGATTGACCGCATCGGGCGCCGGCGCGGGGCCGACACCGATCACACCGTTTTCGGCATGGAAGATCACCTCGTGTTCCGGCGGCACGAAGTCGGCGACCAATGTCGGAATGCCGATGCCGAGATTGACCAGCCATCCCTCGGGTATGTCACGCGCGCACCAGGCCGCCATGCCATTGCGATCGAGCGGGGAGACTTCCATCGGAGACCTCTCAGAGCGGCACGTGCAGCACGCGGTCGACGAAGATGCCGGGTGTGACGATGGTCTCCGGCGTCAGTTCGCCAAGTGGCACGACATTGCGCGTCATCGCGATGCTGAGCTGCGCCGCCATCGCCATCACCGGATTGAAGTTCCGCGCACTGTCGCGATAGGTCAGGTTGCCCCAGCGATCGGCGCTCCAGGCTTCGATCAGTGCGACGTCGCCAGGCAGCGGGTATTCCAACAGGCAGAGTTTGCCGCCAATCTCGCGCGTCTCGCGCCCTTCGGCGAGCAACGTATCGGCGCCGGTCGGTGTGTAGAAGCCGGTGATGCCGGCGCCGGCCGCGCGCATGCGTTCGGCCATGGTGCCTTGCGGCACGACCTCCACTTCCAGGTCGCCGCGCTGAAGCAGACGGCCGGCAAGACTTGCGGGACGCACGAAGCTGCAGATCAGTTTGCGCACGCGGCCAAGCGACAGCAGCCGCTCGATCGCGCTGCCATCGCGTCCGCCGGCGACCACCACGATGGTGAGATCGCGCGCACCTTGTTCGATCAGGCCATCGAGCAGCGCAGTTGGAATACCGACATCGCCGAAGCCGCCGAGCAGGACTGTGGAGCCGTCGGCGATGTCCGCCATGGCATCGGCCATGCAATGCACGAACTTGTCGATCATGCAGCGAAGCGTAGCCCAGGCACTTTGTGAGGTCGAGACAAGCCGACTATGCTCGCTTCCGAGGGAGAAGCGACAATGGCAAATATCGTATTGATCCACGGCGCGTATCAGGGCGGCTGGATCTGGCAGCGTGTCACCGCCCGGCTGGCGGCGGGGGGGCATCACGTGTTCGCCCCCTCGCTGGATGGTTGCGCCGAACGCCGCCACGCGCTGCGGCCTGGCATTAGCACCGAGACGCACGGCGCGGAGATCGCCGAACTGCTGTTCTTCGAGGACCTGCGCGACGTAGTGCTGGTCGGCACCAGCAGCGGCGGCATGGTGGCGTGCAGGGCGGCGGAACTGGCGCGCGAACGGATCGACCGGTTGGTGCTGGCCGACGCGCTGGCGCTGTTCGATGGCGAGCGCATCGGCGACATCGTCAATCGGACCTCACGCGTAACGAGCGAGCTCGCGACCGGTCCGTCGCGCGAGGATGCGGCAGGGAGAATGTTCGCGAGTCTCGACGACGCGACGAAGGCCTGGACGCTGGATCGCTATACGCCGCATCCGGTGGCGGTGATGGATGACCGCGTGAAACTGCCGCAGTTCTGGCAGCAGACCTGGCGGGCGAGCGTTATCTGGTGCAGGCAGGCGGTCAACCCAGGCGAGCCGCATCAGCGTCGCGCCGCGGAGAAGCTCGGCGCGACATGGCACGAGCTGGACACCGGGCACTATCCGATGCTGACGGCGGCGGAGGAGTTGGCGAGGCTGATCGTCGAGGGGTAGGTCTAGCCGCCCTTTAGGCCGCCGCCTCAGCCAGCGCGATCGTCGGTCGCCGCTTGCGCGTGCTCGCGGCGGTCTCGTACGCGTGCCCCGCCTGGAATAGCACCGCCTCCGTGAATGGCCTGCCGATCAATTGCATCGACACCGGCAACCCACCCACGCCGAACCCGGTTGGCACACTCATCGCCGGATAGCCGGTCAGGTTGAACGGCATGGCGAGCGACGGCTTGTCCATCGTGCTCCACTTCGGCACGTCGGTGATCTTCGGTGCCTCGGTGGCCTGCGAGGCCGACACCAGGATGTCATAGCCCGCCATCGCTGCCTTCAGTTCCTCGCACAGCATGCGGCGGCGGCGCATCGCCTGCACGTAGTCGGTGGCACGGATGAAGCCGCCCAGCGCCAGGCGGTCGCGGAACAACTCGCCATAGTCGTTGAACCGCGTCTTCAGCCACGGTTCATGCACCGCGTACGCCTCCGACGTCAGGATGATCGAGCCGCAGGCGTGGTACTCCGCCATCGGCGACAGCTTTACCTCGCCGATCTCGGCGCCGAGGTGCTCGAACACGTCGAGCGCATGATTGATGCCGGCCAGCGTCGCGGGGCTGACCGGATTGTCAGTCTCGAAGAAGTGGCGCACCACGCCGATGCGCACTTCACGCCCTTGCCGATGTCGGAGACGAAATCCGCCACCGGCCGATCGGCGCTGGCGGGATCGCCCGGATCGTATCCGGCCATCGCCTGAAGCAGCAGCGCGCAGTCCTCCACCGTCCAGGCCATCGGTCCGGCATGGTCCATGCTGAACGACAGCGGCAGGACGCCGACGCGGCTCACCAGGCCGTAGGTCGGCTTGATGCCGGCGATACCGCACAGCGCTGCCGGCCCGCGGATCGAGCCGCCGGTGTCGGAGCCGGTGCCGCCCAGGATCATGCCCGACGCCACCGCGGCCCCGGTGCCGGACGAGGAACCGGAAGTGAAATGTTCCGGGTTCCACGGATTGCGCGCCGGCGGCCAGGGCAGGTCGAACGACGGCCCGCCCATGGCGAACTCGTGCGTGGACAGCTTGCCCATCAGCACGGTGCCCGCCTCGGCCCACTTCCGCACTGTGGTGGCATCCTGCGTCGGGACATTGTCCGCCAGCAGTTTGGAATGCGCGGTCGTGCGGATGCCGGCGGTGTTGTAGATGTCCTTGTGACCGATCGGGATGCCGTCCAACGGCCCCTTGGCGCTGCCCGCCATCACCCGCGCTTCGGCGGCGCGCGCATCGGCCAGCGCGCGCTCCTCGGTCGGCAGGATGAAGGCGTGCAGCGTATCGTCGAGCGCCTTCATGCGGGCGATGCAGTCCCTGGTCAGTTCGACCGGTGAGAGCTTCTTCGCCGCGATCAGCTTCGATGCCTCGGCTATGGTCAGGATTGGGTCCATCACCGCACCTCCGTGGTGAACATGTGCGCCGGTTCGACTTCGCGCGGCATCGGCTTGTTCACCGTTTCAATCATCGCCTCCAGCATCCAGTATGCCTCGTACAGCGTGGCCTTCTGCTCTTTGCTGAGTGGCAGACCGGTCTGCTTCGCCATCACCTCGAATTCTGCTTCGCTGGCGCCTGGTTTCATGTAAGGGGCCTCCGCTGCGTGTTATGCTGCAGCGCAGCATCGCATAGCCTGGGGCGCTGTCCACTGGAATCTTCGCCTTGGTTGGCGCGCCGGCTCCCGCGCCGCTAAACTGCCGTGCGGTACAGGAGAGGTGCAAGATGCACAAACCGGTCATCCATCCGGATGTCGTCAGCAGGGCGAAGCAACGCCGCGGCGGATTGCGGGTGTTCGATGGTCTGGTGCCCGAGCGAACCGCACATGTCGTTGTCGATTTGCAGAACGGCTTCATGGCACCGGGCGCGGTGGCCGAGATCGCCAGGGGCGCGCGAAATCGTACCCGGCGTCAATCGGATCAGTTCCACGCTGCGGGCCGCCGGCGGTCTGGTGGTTTATGTCCAGAACACGTTCGACGAGGTCGCTGTCGCCACCTGGTCGACGTTCTTCGATCACTTCTGCAGCCCGGAGCGCCGTCGGCGCATGATCGAAACGTTCACCCCCGGCGCGTTCGGCCATGCGCTTTGGCCCGGCCTGGAGGTGCTGCCGCAAGACCTCAAGGTGCAGAAGCGGCGCTTCGGCGCCTTCGCGCCCGGCTCGTCCGATCTGCACGCGACTCTGCAAGGGCGCGGCATCGACACGCTGATCATCACCGGCACTGCAACGCAGGTGTGCTGTGAGTCCACCGCGCGCGACGCGATGATGCTGAACTACAAGGTGTTCTTCATCGCCGACGGCAACGCGACCTTCAACGATGCCGAGCACAACGCAACGCTGTCGGCGATGGCCCACACGTTCTGCGACGTGATCGACACCGACACGATGGTCGCGATGATCGAACGTGTCAGCGCAGAGCCGGCAACGGCGTAGCGGTCGGCGGGATTACAGCTTACCCATGAACTGCCGCAGCGCTGGTGCCCACTTTGCCGCATCGGCGCCTGATGCGAGGTGCCCCAGTTCGCTGTCGATTTCGAAGTACTCCGCCTTTACCCCCACCTTGCGCAGCGCCTCCATCACCTCCGGCGACAGGCTCGGCGGAAACAGCTCGTCCGTGCGTGACAGCACATACAGCACCGGTACGCGGATGCGCTGCAGTTCCGGCGTCACATCATAGGACTCCATCGCCCGCCCAAGAATCAGCAGCGAATTGGCGTCGAACTCGTTCGCCCAGACCGATGCGATCCGGGCGATCTCCGCTTCGGACGCGTCCATGCCATAGCGCTTCAGTGTCTCCACCCGCAGCGCCAGCAGGCTGTCGAACATGCCGGGCGTGTCGTAGTAATCACCGCCGTGCCAGTTCGGGTTCTGCGCGAATCGCGCGAGCAGCGTCGCCACGCGGTCGCGGCTCTGCGCGCGGGGCGACGATACCACCGGCACGATCCCATCCATCGCGTCGGGAAACGTCACCGCCCACTGAAACGCCTGGAACCCGCCATACGACGGACCGACCACCGCGCGCAGATGACGCACGCCGAGATGCTCCAGCAATCGGTGCTGCGCGGTGACGATATCGGCCACCGTGATGTGCGGGAAACGCGAGCCATACGGCCGCCCGGTGCGCGGATCGCGCGACGCCGCATTGGTCGATCCATAGCTGGAACCAAGCATGTTGGAGCTCACCACGAAGCACCGGTCGGTATCGATTGGCGCGCCGGGACCCACCAGCGTGGTCCACGAACCTTCCGACGAACCGGCGCCGGATTCGATCATGCGATGCCCGCTGGTGTAGCCGTGCGTCACCAGCACCGCGTTGCGCCCATCGGCCGCGAGGCGGCCACGCGTGCAGTAGGCGATGGTGACTTCCGGCAGCACCTCGCCGCTGTGCAGCCGGAAGTCGGCGAAGGTAAAGCTGCCGTGTTGGGTCTCGCTCATGCATGTACTCCGCGAGACCCCTCCCGCGATGTCCGGCGGGAGGGGCTCGATGGTGGCTACGGATGGTTGGCGCGGTGCAGTGGGCCGCGCACGATCTGACCCGGGAGCGCCTCGGTCAGTTCGCCATGATCCAGCAGCACGGTGCCGTTGACGATCACATGGTCGATCCCCACCGCGTCGCGCTTCACCCGCACCCCGCCGCCCGGCAGATCGTTCACCGGTTCGCGCGGCCTGGACGCGATCGTGTCGGGGTCGAACAAGACAAGGTCGGCGACCTTGCCCGCCGCGACGAAGCCGCGGTCGTCGATGTCGTGCATCAGCGCCGTCCTGCCGGTAAGCCGGTGCACCGCCTCCTCCAGCGACATGATCTGCTGATCGCGTACCCAGTGTCCCAGCAGATGCGTGCTGTATTCATGGCGGTCGGCCGAGTGTGGGCGCGCGCCGCCGTCGCTGGTGCCGATTACCGTGTAGGGCGAGCCGAGGATTTGCTTCTGCGCCGCCGGATCGGTGTTACGGTCCACGCCGATGAAGAACGTCTGCAGATCCTCGTCCAGCGACAGGTCGAGGAACGCGTCCATCACGCTCTTGCCCTGCTCCTGGGCGATCTGCGCGACGCTCTTGCCCTCGAGCGCCCGGTTCCGCTCGTGCTGGGTCATGAACACCTGAACCAGGTCCCAGCGTCGGTTGAAGAAGCCGCGCGCGCGGCCGCGCCGGTCGGTGCCTGGCCGCTCCTGCGCGACCGTGCCCTCGACCGCCTCGGCGCTCAGCGACCTGCGGGTCTCCTTGTCGCGGAACGCGCGCATCCGCTCCTGGTAGGGCAGCGCCATCACCTTGTCCCAGGTCGGCATGCCGGCGAACAGGCTGTTCGGATTGGTCAGGTCCTCATCCTGCGGCACGTCGAGCCCAAGCCGCAGGTCGAAGATCGGGCCGGCCACCACGGAGACGCAGGACCCGTAGCAGCGCGCGCCGGAGTGGAACGCATCTTCCAGCCAGCGCAGATGCTCCTGCCATTCCTCCGGCCGTTCGATCGGCTGGGTGACGAGGTTGTAGATGGTCGGGCGACCGGTTCGCGCGGCGAGGTCGCGCGCCATCTGGCGTGTCGCCTTGGTGCCCCCGGGGGCGCCGCCCGAGACCTGCATGACGCCGGTCCCCAGTTCGCCGAGTACATCGGCGAGTGCCAGGCGCTCCGCGTCGGTGCCGACGCCGGCAGGATCGCCGCGGCCCAGCGGCGAGGTGCTGAAGCCGAGCGCGCCGGCATACATGGCGTCGCTGATCAGCCGCTGCATGGCGGAAAGTTCCTCGGGGGTAGCCTCGGCGCGCTCCGAAGCCGCCTCGCCCATCACATAGCGGCGGATGCCCGAATGGCCGACCAGCGTGCCGACATTACAGCCGCGACGCTTGCCGAGTGCGTCCATGTATTCGGCAACCGACTCCCAGGTGAAGTCGATGCCCTGGCGCATCACGCTCATCGGGATCGCCTCGGCTTCGGCGAAGAATTCGAGGTACCAGTCATGATCGCCGGGACGCGCCGGGGCGATCACCTGGCCGC
>DASXNR010000466.1:0-1652 GCA_036494925.1 Acetobacteraceae bacterium | reverse complement strand
TGCTCCTGCTGAGCCACTACTACGGTCTCATGTTCTGGATCGGTCTTCCGTTGGCGGTATGGCTGCTGCTGCGCGGCAGGCTGTCACAGCCGGCACGGCATCTCGCCGTCCTGCTTGGCATGCTGTCGCTCGTCTGGGCCGTGGGTGCCGCAAGTCTCTGGCACCTCCTGCCACTCACACCGCGCTACTACCTGATGCCGGTGCTTGCGGTATCCACACTGGCTGCACTCGCGGTGAGGCGCCTGTGGCAGCAGGGGCGGGTCCGCCTGGCACTCGTCTGCGCGGCGTTGCTGTTGATCGGCAATTTCCTGGGGCTGGCCGACGAGAACCGGAACTTCATGTACGGCGAGCATGTACTGGTAAAGCTGGCGGCTACCACGGATGCCACGATCCATACCGATCCACAGACACAGCGCCGGGCGGAGCTGATGCTGGATTGGCAAGGGGTGGCAGACCGGGTGGTGACGAGTACGCCCGCGAAGGGCGACCTCTACTTCTACAATCCCGCCCGCACCCAAGCCGGTTTCCGCCCGGGACAGGACTGGACCGTGATCGACCGGAGCGCACCGCCGCCCTCGGTGGCGCAACGGCTCCTGCAGCTTCTTCCTGCCGGCATTCCGATTCCTGCGGGGCTGCTGCAGAGGCTTGGACCTGGGCACCCCGGCGTAATCCTGTACCGAACCGGTTGATCCGATCCGCGCGTAGCAATGGCTTCGGCGGCATGTTACCCAAGTCGCGTGCACGGCAGCGCTGAATGAGACGAGACCTGTGAGTGGTACCACCGTCGCGCCGGGCGATAACCGCCTGGCGGATCGACTGCGACGCGAGATCCGCGGCGAAGTCCTGTTCAGCCGATCCGATCGCGGACGCTACGCCACCGATGCGTCGATCTATCAGGTCGAACCGCTGGGTGTCATCGTGCCGGAGGAAATCGGCGATGTCGCCGCGGCGCTGGCGATCGCGCGCGAGGAAGGCATCCCCGTCCTGCCACGCGGCGGCGGCACCAGCCAGTGCGGCCAGACGGTCAATCGCGCGCTGGTGATCGACTGTTCCAAGCACCTGCGTCGCATCCTGCACATCGATCCCGACGCGCGCACGGCTCTGGTGGAGCCCGGCCTGGTACTGGGTCATCTGAATGCCGCGCTGCGCGGGCATGACCTGTTCTTTCCGGTCGATCCATCGACGCATGCGCGTTGCACGATCGGTGGCATGGCCGGCAACAACTCGTGCGGCTCGAAGTCCATCCGCTACGGGCTGATGGCGGACAACGTGCGCGCTATCGATGCCATTCTGGCCGACGGCACGCAGCACAAATTCGGCCTGCTGCCTGACAACATCGGCGCCGATGTGCCGACCGGCATTGCCGACCTGATCCAGCGTCTGCGCGCACTCGGTGCTGCTGAAGCCGAGGAGATCGCCGCGCGCTTTCCCGCCCAGCTCCGGCGCGTCGGCGGCTACAACATCGACGTGCTGACCCCGGTGGCGCGGCTCGCCGGCCAGGAGAACCTCGCGCGGCTGCTGGTGGGGTCCGAGGGCACGCTCGCCTTCTCCGCCGCGATCGAGCTCGCGCTGCATCCTGTCAAGCCACGGAAACTGCTCGGCATCTGCCAATTCCCGACCTTCCGCAGCGCGATGGCGGCCGCACAGCACAT
>DASXNR010000465.1:0-1854 GCA_036494925.1 Acetobacteraceae bacterium | reverse complement strand
GCGTGGTCGGTCTGCCGCGCGAGGAGACCGCGCCGCTGGTCTGCTACTGCCTCGGCTGTGCTGTTGATCATCAACCGTTCCAGGCGCCGGTATGGAAGCGTGGTTCTGCCAAGTCTGCGGCACGCTGATGGCGTACAGCGACGCGATGCTGGGGCGGTGCTGCCAGCAGCCGCGGCGGCGCGACTGCCCGCTGCGGCCGGCGCCTGCGAACGACAACACGCCGGTCGGCGTGGTCGCGGTCGGCACGATCGACGATCCACGCCAGGGAGGACTGCCATGGTAACGGATGCAACCATCGACGGCATGAGAGTGGCCGAGGCGGTCGCGGAATGCTGCCGGCGGCACAACGAGCTGAGCAGCGATGAAGTCAAATTCCTGCAGCGGATGACTGGCCGCGACGCGGTGAAGAAAGGCGGCGGCGCGGTGCGGCTCACCGGCATCGTGCGCCGGCTGCGCCAGCTCGACCTGGTCGCCGCGGCTGAACTCATGCGATCGGAGGGATGATTGATGGCCCCAAGCGCCAGGTTCGAGGCGGTACCAGAGGGATACCGCAGCATGGAACAGGTCAATGACGAGGCGCGGCTGTTCACGCGGGTGGTGGGGTCGCGATACTTTAACGACATCTTCGACGCGCTGCACGGCAATCTGGTTGAGGTCGCGCCGGCCGAGGTCGATCTGCTGGCCCAGCTGCGGCAGCGATTTTTCCTCATGAAGGAAAAGATTGAGCGGAACCTCGAGGCGCAGGACGAACCGACAGGAGGTGAGGATGCACCTGGCGACCAAGCTGGATGAAATCGCGCTCGGCGATGTGATCGGCGACGGTCACTGTGTGGCCTTGGTGCGTCATGCTGCCGACCTGGGGCACACGTCGACCTGGCGGCGCGGCGGCGCGGTGCTCGGCGCCGGGCTCGAGCGGGGCACCTGTATCGCGACCTTCTCGGACGAGGGGCGGTACGAGAACCGCACTGACGGGGCCAGCCATGCGTGTGTTTTCCTCGAGGAGTCCGGGAACGCGATCCGGGTGCTGGATCAGTGGAAAGGCAAGCGGGTATCGGAGCGGGTGATCCGCGCGAAGAACGGCGCCGGTACTGCCAACGACGACGCAGACCGGTATTTCGTGATCGAGACGTAACAGGAGGCGACAATGGCAAAATCGACACTGGGGACCACGACCGGCACATCCACGCCGATGAAAAGCATGAAATCGCAGCTGCAGCCGCGCGCCAGCAGCGACAAGATGGCGAACGCGGTGCAGGGCGGCCCCGAGCCGAACCTGGCGGCCTCGATGCCGGCGGCGGCGGCGCGGCGGGTCGCGCAGCCGTCCGGCAACCGGAGGAAGTGAATGGCGAAGTCAACCGCGGGTCTGGGACCGGTCGGCAAGGCCAAGGTCGCGACTGTCATGCACGAGTACGGCAAGGGGAAGCTGAAATCGGGCAGCGACACGGGGAAAACGGTCAAATCGCAGCCCCAGGCGGTGGCGATCGCGCTGTCGGAGGCCAGGAAGGCGAGCCGCGCCAAAGGCAGCTGACCCGCGATTGCGCACAATGCGACGATTGACGCCGGGGCGCCTGGATCGGTCATATCCTGGCGATGAGCGATCGGATGCCTTCGGAGCCCGGCCAACCACCCTCCGGGTCGGCGATCCCGGGCGGCTATACCGGCCAGACCGGCGCCACCGGCCGGCGCCGCCGGCGCGAGCGTGCCGACAGCACGTTCGGCACCATGGACGACCCGGCGCTGACGGTGCCGCTGCCGCCCGGGCAATCGGCGCACCACGAGGAGGTCATCGTCGCGCCGGCGCCGGCGCTGTCGAACGATCAGATCGAGCGGCTGCTGACGGTGCAGTTCCGCCAG
>DASXNR010000464.1:0-1756 GCA_036494925.1 Acetobacteraceae bacterium | reverse complement strand
AGGTCTGTGCGCTGATGATCGGCGACGGCTACGGCGAGTATGCCGCGGTGCCGGCGGTGCAGTGCCTGCCGGTGACCCCCGGTGTCAGCCTGGTCGATGCCGGCGGCCTGCCCGAAACATTCTGCACCGTGTGGACCAACGTGTTCGAGCGGATGCACCTGCAGCCAGGCGAGACCTTCCTGATCCAGGGCGGCTCCAGCGGCATCGGCGTCACTGCGATCCAGCTCGCGAAGGCGTGGGGCTGCAGGGTGCTGGCGACCGCCGGCTCGGACGCGAAATGCGCCGCCTGCCGGGAGTTCGGTGCCGATGTGGCGATCAACTACCGCACGCAGGACTTTGTCGCGGCGGGCAAGGAGTTCACCGGCGGGCGCGGCGTGGACGCGATCCTCGACATGGTGGGCGGCGACTATATCCCGCGCCAGATCGACCTGCTGGCGCATGAGGGACGGTTGTGCTTCGTGGCGTTGATGGGTGGCACCAAGGTGGAGGCGGACTTCGGCGCGGTCCAGCGCAAACACCTGACGATCACCGGTTCGACGCTGCGTTCGCGCAGCGTGGCGCAAAAGGCAGGCATCATCGCAGCACTGCGCGAGCAGGTCTGGCCGATGTGGGCACAGGGCAAGCTGCGGCCGTTCACCTATCGGCAGTTTCCGTTGCGCGAGGCGGCCGCGGCGCATCGGCTGATGGAATCCTCCGAGCATATCGGCAAGATCCTGCTGGTGCCTTGAGGACACACGGCGGCGCTTTCCTGGCGCAGAAATTGCTAGAATTGCGGCTACCAATTCCCGAGGAGACAGGCTTGCAGCGCCAATCGCAGCTTGCCGTGCTGCGGCCCGGATCCTGCGACAGCAGCGGATCGGCAGCGATCGCCCACGCAAAACTTCGCGTCGAAGGCATCAGCAAACGCTATGGCGCAGCCGAGGTTCTGCAGCCTACGCATCTGGAGATCGCCGCGGGCGAACTGGTGACCATCCTCGGGCCGTCAGGTTCCGGCAAGACCACGCTGCTTCAGATCATCTGCGGTCTGGTCGAGCCCACCGCGGGTCGGCTGTTGATCGATGGCGAGGATCGGACCGATACGCCCGCGCATCGCCGTCACATGGGCATGGTATTCCAGAACTACGCATTGTTTCCGCATTTGACGGTGCTGGAGAACGTGGCGTTTCCGCTGCAGATGCGCCGCCTGCCGGCCAGGGAGCTGCGGCGGAAGGTCGGCACCGCGCTGGACATGGTCGGCCTCGCGGAGTTCGGCACTCGGTTTCCACGCGAACTGTCCGGCGGTCAGCAGCAACGCGTCGCTCTCGCGCGCTGCCTGGTCTATCAGCCGGCGCTCATCCTGATGGACGAGCCGCTCGGGGCGCTCGACCGCAAGCTGCGCGAGGCGATGCAGATCGAGATCAAGCGGCTGCACCGCGATACCGGCGCGACCATCGTGTTCGTCACGCACGACCAGGACGAGGCACTGGCGCTGTCCGATCGGATCTGCCTGATGAACGGTGGCCGGATCGAGCAGGTCGGCACGCCGCCGGAAATCTACCAGCGGCCGCTGAACACGTTCGTGGCGGACTTCATCGGCATTTCCAACGTGCTGCGCGGACGGGTCAGCGCTTGCGGCGGCCGTCTGGTCACGCCGGATGGCGAGCTTGCCGTCTCGCCCGCCGCGCCCGGGCAGCCCGGCGCGCTGGTCATCCGGCCCGAACACATTGCGATCGCGGCGGGTGGGCGCGAAGGTCTGGCCGGCTCGGTGATCGAGACG
>DASXNR010000463.1:0-13882 GCA_036494925.1 Acetobacteraceae bacterium | reverse complement strand
TTGCATCGCAGGCGGCGGAGCGGTTCTACCGTGCATTGCCCGACAGTGCCGCCTCCAGCGTGACCACGCGGATTGCGGTCGCAGCGTGCGGCGCGGTGGAGTGGCTGCCGCAGGACACCATCCTGTTCGACCGCTGCGCGGTACGGCGCCGGCTGCGCGTGGACCTTGCGGCGGATGCGTGGTTCCTGGGCGTGGAGAGCCTGGTGTTCGGTCGTGCCGCGATGGGCGAGGTGGTGAACTGGGCATCCCTGCGCGACGTGTTTGAAGTCCATCGCGCCGGCCGGTTGCTGCTGCACGATGCGATCCGGCTCGAGGGCGAGGCGGCGGCGACGCTGCTGCGGCCTGCGACCGCGGCCGGCGCGCGTGCGGTGGCGACCCTGGTCAATGTGGCACACGATGCCGAAGCGATGCTCGATCCGCTGCGCGCGCTGGGGATCGGCGCCAGCGCCTGGGATGGCATGCTGATCGCGCGTATGCTCGCGCCCGACAGTGCGACTCTGCGTGCCGCCGTGGTCGACGCGTTGCGGGTGCTGCGCGGCGGGCGTGCCTTGCCGCGCGTGTGGCTATGCTGAGAGGAACCGCATGAACCTGACGCCGCGAGAGAAGGACAAGCTGCTGATCAGCATGGCGGCGATGGTTGCCAGGCGCCGGCTGGAACGCGGCGTGAAGCTCAATCATCCGGAAGCCGTAGCGCTGATCACCGACTTCGTCGTCGAGGGGGCGCGCGACGGCCGCAGCGTCGCCGACCTCATGGAAGCGGGTGGCAAGGTCGTCTCCCGGGCGCAGGTCATGGAAGGTGTGGCGGAAATGATCCACGACGTGCAGGTGGAGGCGACGTTTCCCGACGGCACCAAGCTGGTCACAGTGCACGAGCCGATACGGTAAGCGTCAAGACTTTGGGGCGGTGATCCGCAGGATGGCGTTGGATCACGGGCGTGATCACGTCTCGCCGATCTTCTCCGCCAGCCAGGTCTTGATCGGCGACTGATACGGCACATCCCGCTGGTTCGTGGCCACCTTGATCCGCGGCACCGGAAGCCGCAGCGAAATAGCGGTGCTGGTCGGCTTCAACCGTGGCATGCGAACCCGCTCTGCGTTGCCCCAGTCCACGTAATCGGCCAAGTCGTGGCTTTCCCAGAACCGTCGTTCTGCTGCCTCATCGGCAAAAGCCGGAAGCACACCTGTTCCGCCTCGCCTTGGCTGACGCCAATGCTTGTCGGCGCTCTTGCGGTTGTTGCGCGCTTCCGACTGGAACCTTTCGATGCGCCCGAAATCGCTCACTATGCCGGAAATATACCGGTCCGAGCGGCAACCTACTGCCGGCGCACGCCGGCACGCCTGGAATGGTGGCAGGGTTATTGCTAGCCTGTTTGCCGCTCGACCACTGGAAAAGCCCATGATACCCGGTGAAATCCTCCCCGCCGACGGCGAGATCGAACTGAACGCCGGCCTCGCTCGCACGACGCTGACCGTTGCCAATACCGGCGACCGGCCGATCCAGGTGGGCAGCCATTACCACTTCGCGGAAACCAATCCTGCGCTGTTGTTCGATCGCGCCGCGGCACGCGGCAAGCGCCTCGACATCGCGGCCGGTACTGCCGTGCGCTTCGAACCAGGTCAGACGCGCGATATCACGCTGGTGCCGTACCGCGGCGGTCGCGTGGTGCAGGGGTTCCGCGCCGCCGTGATGGGAGCGCTCTGACTGATGGCCCGGATTCCTCGCGTCGCCTATGCCGACATGTTCGGACCGACCACCGGCGATCGCGTCCGCCTCGCGGATACAGAATTGGTCGTCGAGGTGGAACGCGACCTCACCACCTATGGCGAGGAGGTCAAGTTCGGCGGCGGCAAGGTGATCCGCGACGGCATGGGCCAATCGCAGGCGTCGCAGGCCGAGGGTGCGGTCGATACGGTGATCACCAACGCGCTGATCATCGACCACTGGGGCATCGTCAAGGCCGATGTCGCAATTGCCAACGGGCGCATCGCAAAGATCGGCAAGGCGGGCAATCCCGATGTTCAACCGAATGTGGACATCATCATCGGTCCAGGCACCGAGATCATCGCCGGCGAAGGCAAGATCCTGACCGCCGGCGGGATCGACGCGCATATCCACTTCATCTGTCCGCAGCAGGTCGAAGAAGCAATCGCCTCCGGCATGACAACGCTGATCGGCGGCGGTACCGGTCCCGCCACCGGCACCGCCGCCACCACCTGCACGCCTGGCCCGTGGCATCTCGCACGTATGCTGCAAGCCGCGGAGGGGTTGCCGGTGAACATCGCCTTCGCCGGCAAGGGCAACGCGTCACGCCCTGCCGCGCTGGAGGAGATGCTCCGCGCCGGTGCGTCCTGCCTGAAACTGCACGAGGACTGGGGCACCACGCCCGCCGCGATCGACTGCGCGCTGTCGGTGGCCGATCGGTTCGACGTGCAGGTGATGATCCACACCGACACGTTGAATGAGTCGGGCTTCGTCGAGGACACCATCGCCGCATTCAAGGGCCGCACCATCCACGCGTTCCATACCGAAGGCGCGGGCGGCGGACACGCGCCCGACATCATCAAGGTGGCATCGCTCGCCAATGTGCTGCCGAGTTCGACCAACCCCACGCGTCCCTACACGGCGAACACGCTCGACGAACATCTCGACATGCTGATGGTGTGCCATCACCTCGACAGTTCGATCCCGGAAGACGTGGCGTTCGCGGAAAGTCGTATCCGCAAGGAGACGATCGCGGCCGAGGACATCCTGCACGATCTGGGCGCGCTGGCGATGATGTCGTCGGACAGCCAGGCGATGGGCCGTGTCGGCGAGGTGATCATCCGTACCTGGCAGACCGCGCACAAGATGAAGACGCAACGCGGTGCGTTGCCAGGCGACACCGATCGCAATGACAACGCGCGGGTGAAGCGCTACATCGCGAAATACACTATCAACCCGGCGATCGCGCAGGGCATGGCGCACGAGATCGGCTCGATCGAGCAGGGGAAGCTGGCCGATCTGGTGCTGTGGTCGCCGGCGTTCTTCGGCGTGAAGCCGGATCTGGTGATCAAGGGCGGCTCGATCGCCTGTGCGCCGATGGGCGATCCCAACGCCTCGATCCCGACACCGCAACCGGTGCACTACCGGCCGATGTTCGGTGTGTTCGGGCGCGCGCTGGCGGAACACTGCCTGACCTTCGTCTCTGCAGCGGCGCTGGATGCCGGAATCGGCGAGGCGCTGAAGCTGCAACGCCGTCTGGTGCCGATCGCCAATACGCGCGGCGGCATCGGTAAGAAATCGATGGTACACAACGACGCAACGCCGGTGATCGAGGTCGATGCCGAGACGTACGAGGTGCGGGCCGACGGCGTGCTGCTGACCTGCGAACCCGCGACGGTGCTGCCGATGGCGCAGCGCTACTTCCTGTTCTGATGCGCGCCGAAGCTGTCCTGCTGGCCGGCACCTGGGACACGGCGCGGGAGATCGATCGCGTGCTGATCGACTTCGATCGCCGCCATCGCCGCCGCATCCTGCTGCGGACCGAGCAGGGCAGGGAGGTGCTGCTCGACCTGCCCCAGGCGGTGCGGCTGCGCGATGGCGACGGGCTGGCGGTGGACGGCAGGGTGGTGCGGGTGTGTGCCAGGCCGGAACCGCTGCTGGAAATCCACGCACACGACGAGGGCGCGATGGTGCGGATCGCCTGGCATCTCGGCAACCGCCATCTGCCGGTGCAATTGCTGGAGGGTCGTATCCGCATCCGTGCGGATCACGTGATCCAGGAGATGGTGGAAGGGCTGGGCGGCCACGTCGATGCGATCCAGGCGCCGTTCGATCCGGAACCGGGTGCCTATGCTGGTGGCTCGCATCATCGCCACGATGTCGATGAGTGAGGATTCTGTCATTACCCCCCTTCCCCTTGCGGGAGAGGGTTGGGGGGAGGGGGAGAAGCTGTTGCGTCTCCATGCGTGGCTTTCGCCGGCGTTCCCGACCGGAGGCTATGCCTACTCGCACGGCCTCGAGTGGGCGGTGGATTGCGGCGACATCACCAATGGCGACACTCTGCGGGCTTGGCTGACCGATATCCTGATCCATGGCTCTGGCCGCAACGACGCGATCCTGCTGCGTCACGCCCATCGCACCGGCAGCAATCACGCAGCGTTAAATGAGCTTGCCGCGGCCATCGCACCCTCGCGCGAGCGTCGAACCGAAACGCTCGATCAAGGCACCGCCTTCATCGCCGCCGCTTCCGCCTGGCATCCGCCGGCATTGCCGAAGCGCGTTGCCTACCCGGTTGCAGTTGGCGCACTCGCTGGCTGTCATGGCGTGGACGAGGACACGACCACAGCCGCCTATCTTCAGGCCTTCACGGCCAACCTGATCTCCGCCGCCGTCCGTCTTGTGCCGCTCGGCCAGAGCACGGGGCTGCGCGTTCTCGCCGCGCTGGAGCCCACCATCCTGCGGGTCGCGGCCGAATCGCGCGCTGCCACGCTCGATGCCCTTGGCGGCTGTGCGTTCCGGTCCGATCTAGCCGCCATGCGGCATGAAACCCAGTACACCAGGCTGTTCCGCTCATGAAGCATTCGCGGCACGGTCCATTGCGCGTGGGCATTGGCGGCCCGGTCGGCACCGGCAAGACCGCGCTGATGGATGCGCTGTGCAAGCGGTTCCGCGGCCGTTACGACATCGCCGCCATCACCAACGACATCTATACCAAGGAGGATGCCGAGTTCCTCACCCGCGCCGGCTCACTGCCGCCCGAGCGCATCCTCGGGATCGAGACCGGCGGCTGCCCGCACACCGCGATCCGGGAGGACGCCTCCATCAACCTCGCCGGCGTCGCCGATCTCAGCAGTCGCTTCCCGCTGCTCGATCTCATCCTGATCGAGTCCGGCGGCGACAACCTGGCGGCCACCTTCAGTCCGGAACTGGCGGACCTGACGATCTACGTGATCGATGTCTCCGCCGGCGACAAGATCCCGCGCAAGGGTGGCCCCGGCATCACCCGCAGCGACCTGCTGGTGATCAACAAGATCGACCTGGCCCCGTTCGTCGGCGCCAGCCTGGAGGTGATGGACCGCGACGCCCGCAAGATGCGCGGCGAGCGTCCGTTCGTATTCGCCAATATCCGCGTCGGCACAGGGGTCGCGGAAATCGCCGGCTTCGTCGAGACCGAAGGTGGGCTCCGCTCAGAGCCGCAGCCGGCGCAGACGTAACGCGTTGCCGATCACCGAGACCGAACTGAACGACATGGCGAGCGCCGCGATGACCGGGCTGAGCAGGACGCCGGTGACGGGGTACAGCACGCCGGCGGCGACCGGAACGCCGACCAGGTTGTAGACGAAGGCGAAGAACAGGTTCTGGCGGATGTTGCGCATGGTGGCGCGGCTGAGCATGACCGCCCGGACAATGCCGCCGAGATCGCCCTTGACCAAGGTGATGCCGGCGCTCGCGATCGCCACCTCGGTACCGGTGCCCATCGCGATGCCGATATCGGCCGCGGCAAGGGCAGGGGCGTCATTCACGCCGTCGCCGGCCATGGCGACGATGCGACCTTCGGTCTTGAAGCGACGGATCAGATCGTGCTTGTCCGCCGGCAACACTTCGGCGGCAACGTCGCCGATGTCCAGGCGGCGCGCGACGGCCTCGGCCGTGGACCGGTTGTCGCCGGTCAGCATGACGAGCCGCAGTCCCAGCGATCGCAGGCGGCGCAGCGCGTCCGGTGCGGTCTGCTTGATCGGGTCCGCGATTGCGATGACGCCCGCGTGGCGGCCGGCGATCGCCAGAAACAGCGCCGTCGCGCCGTCTCCACGAAACGCCTCGGCTTTGGCTTCCAGTTCGCCAAGCGTTATGCCGAGTTCGCGCATCAGTCCGGCGTTGCCCAATGTGACGGCGTGTCCGTTCACCTCGCCGCTGACGCCTTTGCCGGTGAACGAATGGAAGCGTCGCGGCTCGGCGAGGGCCAGTCCGCGTTCCCGTGCCGCAGCAACGATTGCAGCGGCCAATGGATGCTCGCTGGAGCGTTCGACCGAGGCGGCGTTGGTCAGCAGATCGTTCTCGGACCATTCGGCGGTCGGTACCACTGCGACGACGCGCGGCCTGCCTTCCGTCAACGTGCCGGTCTTGTCCAGAACGAGCGTGTCGATCCGCTCCAGGCGCTCCAGAGCCTCGGCCGAGCGGATCAGCACGCCGACGCCGGCCCCTTTGCCAACGCCGACCATGATCGACATCGGCGTCGCCAGACCGAGGGCGCAGGGGCAGGCGATGATGAGCACCGAAACGGCGGCGATCAGGGCATAGGCGAGGGCAGGGGATGGTCCCCAGATCGCCCAGGCAGCGAATGTCAGGAGCGCGACGGCAATCACCGCGGGCACGAACCAGCCGGCCACGACATCGGCGAGACGCTGGATCGGTGCACGCGATCGCTGTGCTTCCGCCACCATGGCCACGATGCGGGCGAGCAGGGTTTCCGAGCCGACGCGGTCCGCACGCATGATCAGTGCGCCGGTGCCGTTGACTGTGCCGCCGATCACACGGTCGCCCGGGTGCCTGGCCACCGGCATCGACTCGCCGGTCACCATCGACTCATCCAGGACGCTGTTGCCTTCCAGCACGACGCCGTCGACCGGTACGCCGTCACCTGGCCGCACCCGGAGCCGATCGCCCGGCTCGACACTGTCGAGCGTGATCTCCTCATCGTCGCCGCCGGCGGTGATACGGCGAGCCGTCTTCGGTGCGAGATTCAACAGCGCCCGGATGGCGTCCCCGGTCTGCTCGCGCGCCCGGAGCTCGAGCACCTGACCCAGCAGCACGAGGACCGTGATCACCGCGGCGGCCTCGAAGTAGACCGCGACGCCGGCATCCTGGGAGCGAAAGCCGGCGGGGAACAGGCCGGGTGTGACGGTGCCGACAACGCTGTAGACCCAGGCCGCTCCGGTGCCGAGGGCGATCAGCGTGAACATATTGAGGCTGCGGCGCAGCAGCGAATCCCAGCCGCGGCGGAAGAACGGCCAGCCGGCCCACAGCACGACTGGCGTCGCAAGGACGAGCTGCAGCCAGTTCCCGTTGAACGCCGGATGCGGGAGCATTTCCAATGCAACAACCGGAACGGTCAGCGTCGCGCCAATCCACAGCCGCCGGCTCATATCGGCAAGTTCCGGATTGGCTTCCGCCTCGGCGCTGACCGTCAGTGGCTCCAGCGCCATGCCGCAGATCGGGCAACTGCCTGGACCGATCTGGCGGACCTCAGGGTGCATCGGGCAGGTGTAGGTGGCGGCCGTATTGGCGGCAGGCACCTCTCGAGATGTCAGATACCGATCCGGGTCGGCGACAAATCTGTCGCGGCAGCCGGCGCAGCAGAAATGGAATTCATTTCCATCATGCTCGGCGCGATGGCGCGATGCGACCGGATCGACCGCCATGCCGCAGACCGGGTCGATTGACGTGTCACGATCCGCCACCGCTGGGTTCCTCGTTGCGCATTGCCGGCTGCGGCGGCATATATACCCCTCCAGGGTAAGGTAACAAGATGCACGACGCGACAAAGCGATCGGTGGCGGCGAGATTGAAACGGATCGAAGGCCAGGTGCGCGGCGTGCTGCGCATGGTCGAGCAGGACCGCTACTGCGTCGATGTGCTGACCCAGGTCGACGCCGTGCGCGCGGCGTTGCACAAGGTGGAAGAGCAGATCCTGCGGGATCACGTTTCACACTGCGTCGCCGGTGCGTTCGTCTCGGGCGATCCGGTCGAGCAGCGGCACAAGGTCGAGGAACTGGTGGAGACGATCGGCCGGATGACGCGCTGAAACCGCTTCAACGCAGGTAGGGTTCGCAACAATCAATGATGACGGAGGTGCAGCGTGGACCGCGATGGGACGGTTGTCGTTATCACCGGTGCATCGCAGGGTATTGGGGCGGCGCTCGTCAAGGCCTATCGTGATCGGGAGTATCGGGTGGTCGCGACCTCGCGCTCGATCGGGCCATCGAACGATGAGGGCGTGCTCACCGTGCCCGGCGACGTTGCCGACCGAACCACCGCCGAGCGCGTGATCGCGAGCGGCAAGGCGCGATTCGGGCGCATCGATACGCTGGTCAACAACGCCGGCATCTTCATCGCCAAGCCGTTCACCGAGTACACCGAGGCCGATTATGCGGCGATGCTTGCGGTCAATCTCACAGGCTTCTTTCATCTCACGCAGCTCGCCGTCGCCGAAATGGTGAAGCAGCGCAAGGGTCATATCGTGCAGATCACCACGAGCCTCGTCGACCACGCGAATTCCCGCGTCCCGTCGGTGTTGGCGTCGCTGACGAAGGGAGGCCTCGCTGCGGCCACCAGGTCACTCGCGATCGAATATGCCGCACGCGGTATCCGCGTGAACGCGGTTTCGCCGGGCGTCATCAATTCGCCGATGAACGCGGGCGAGGACCAGGAGTTCTACGGAGCTCTTCATCCGATGGGGCACATGGGCGAAATCGCGGACATCGTCGACGCTGTCCTGTACCTCGAGTCCGCGCCGTTCGTGACCGGGGAGATCCTGCATGTCGACGGCGGCCAGAGCGCGGGTCACTGAAAAAGCCTGATGGAGATTGTCATGCCGACCCGGCGTTCCCTGTTGTCCGCCGTACTCGGACCGGCCGCCCTCGCCGGTGGGCTGCTGGTCAATCGAGCCTCCGCCCGATCAGCCGCTCCGGGGTTCGTCGGAAACGATGGATGGCTGAATACGGACGGTCCGCTGACCATGGAAGGGCTGCACGGCAAGGTGGTGCTGGTCGAGTTCGGCACTTACACCTGCATCAACTGGCGGCGGACGTTGCCCTACGTGAACCGCTGGTATTCGGAGTATGGACCTCAGGGCCTGCAGACGATCTGCGTCCATACTCCCGAATTCGGGTTCGAACACTTCCGTCCAAATGTCGAGAGCGCCATCCACGACCTGGACGTACGCTACCCCGTCGCTCAGGACAACGAGTACCGGACCTGGCGCGCCTGGGACAACCGCGCGTGGCCGTCATTCTACCTTCTCGACCGGGATGGACAGCTTCGTCTGGTTCGCGAAGGCGAGGGTAACTCCCAGGAGATCGAGGGCGCCATTCGCAGCCTGCTCGGCGTTGCGCGCGTGGGCGCCAACGAACATGCGGCGGACGATGCCGACCTGTCCCGCGTCGGCACACCCGAGATCTACTTCGGGTCCCAGCATCCCACGGCGCAGGACCGCGCACAGTCACCGAGGCGAGGCGAGGCAACCTACACCTTCGGTCGGTCCGGCGGTCCCAACCTGAACGAGTACCAGCTGGATGGCAGTTGGACGCGGGAGGAGGAAGCGCTGGTGCTTCGCTCACCTCGCGGCAAGGTGCGCCTGCGCTTCTCGGCGGCAAAGCTGTATCTGGTCGCTGGCGCGTCCCTGCCCGCGCCCGTCCGCGTCCGCGTCGACCGCGGCAGCGAACGTACGATCGAGGTCAGCATGCCGACACTCTACACGCTGTTCGACAACGACGATTACGGCGAGCACTCGCTGGAACTCGAATGTGCGACATCCGGCCTGTCGCTGTTCAGCGCGACGTTCGGTTAGCACGGTGGCATCAACGGTGACTCGGCGCTCCGTCGCGCTATAAGCGCCCAATGGCCCCTGGACCCCGCGCCAACCCGCTTCTGCTCGGCCACGAGGCCGCCGAGGCGACGCTCCTCGAAGCGATGCGCTCGGGGCGCATGCACCATGCGTGGCTGATCACCGGCCCGGACGGCGTCGGCAAGGCCACGCTCGCCTACCGCTTCGCCCGCCGTCTGCTCGCCGGCGTGCCCTCGGACGACAGCCTCGCGCTGGACCCGCAGCACCCGGTGTTCCGCCGCGTCGCGGCCGGGGCGCACGCCGACCTGCTCACGGTGGAACTCGCCTATGACGAGAAGCGCAAGCGGACGCGGACCCAGATCGCCGTCGATGACGTGCGGCGGATCAGCGGTTTCATGAGCCTCACCCCGGCCGAGGGCGGCTGGCGCATTGCCATCGTCGATGGGGCGGAGGAGCTGAACCAGGCGTCCGCCAACGCGCTGCTGAAGATCCTGGAGGAGCCGCCCCGGCGTGCCATCATGTTGCTGGTGTGCGGCGCTCCCGGCCGGCTGCTGCCGACCATCCGCAGCCGCTGCCGGCGGCTCCGCCTCGATCCGCTCGGGCACGAGGCGATGGAACAGCTGCTGGCAGCCTATCTGCCAAGCCTGGCGGCGGATGAGCGTGGCCGGCTGGTGACCGTGGCAGAAGGCTCGCCTGGACGTGCACTGCTGCTGGCAGAGGAGGAGGGGCTGGCGATCGCCGGTCTGGTCGATGAGGTGCTGGCCACGCTGCCCGGGTTGAAGCCGGCGCGCGCCTATGCGGTGGCGGATACGCTTGCGCGCGGCGAGACGTCGTTCAGCAATTTTTTCGACCTGCTGCGCGCGGGCATCGCGGCGGCCGTGCGCGACGTGGTGCGGGGCCGGGCAGACGAGGCGCAGGCGCGGCTGGTGGAACTGCGGCCCCTTGATGCCTGGGGCGACGTGTGGCACGCGCTGACGCGGCTACAGGACGAGACCGAGCGGTTCAACCTGGACAAACGCCAGGCGGTGGTGGCCGGTCTCGGAATGCTCAGCGGAACCATGCCATGACCAAGCGCTATTATGTCACAACGCCGATCTTCTACGTGAATGGGCCGCCGCATCTAGGCCATGCCTACATCTCGATCGCGGCCGACGTGATGGCGCGGTGGAAGCGGCTGGACGGTTTCGACGTGTTCTTCCTCACCGGCACCGACGAACACGGCCAGAAGGTGGAGCAGGCGGCGCGCGCGGCGGGGATGGACCCGCAATCGTTTACCGACAGGATCTCCGCCGACTTTCGTGACATGTCGGAGCGGATGGGTGTGTCGTTCGACCAGTGGTTCCGCACCACCGAGGAGCGGCACAAGGTGTCCTGTGCCGAGCTGTGGCGGCGGATCGAGGCGAACGGCGACATCTACCTCGGTCACTACGAAGGCTGGTACGCGGTTCGCGATGAAGCATTCTATGACGAGGAGGAGCTCACCACCCGGCCGGACGGCAGCAAGGTGGCGCCGAGTGGCGCGCCGGTGGAGTGGGTGAGGGAGCCTTCGTATTTCTTTCGGCTTTCAGCCTTCCAGGCCAGGCTGCTGAAACTATACGAAGAACAGCCGGACTCTGTCCTGCCGGCGAGCCGCCGGAACGAGGTGGCGAGCTTCGTGCGCGGCGGACTGCGCGACCTGTCGATCAGCCGGACCACGTTCAGCTGGGGCATTCCCGTGCCGGGGGCGCCCGACCATGTCATGTATGTCTGGCTCGACGCGCTGAACAACTACGTCACCGCCTGCGGCTTTCCCGACCCGACGGCGCCGCGGTGGGAATACTGGCCGGCCGATGTGCACATGGTCGGCAAGGACATCATCAGGTTCCACGCGGTCTACTGGCCGGCATTCCTGATGTCGGCCGGCCTGCCGCTGCCCCGGCGCATCTCATCCAGCGGCTGGTGGGTGGCCGAAGGCGAGAAGATGAGCAAGTCGCTCGGCAACGTGATCGAGGCGCGTCAGCTCGCGGCAACCTATGGGCTGGATCAGGTGCGCTACTTCCTGTTGCGCGAGAAGCCGTTCGGCGCCGACGGCAGCATCAGCCACCAGGCGCTGGTCACCCGGACCAATGTCGAACTGGCGAACGACCTCGGCAATCTGGCCCAGCGCACGCTGTCGCTGATCGCGCGCAACTGCGAAGGGCGGTTGCCGGCGAGGGGGGCCGTCAGCGAGGCCGATACGGAACTGCTGACGGCGGCGCAGGCGCTGCCCGGCGCACTGCGCGAGCGGCTTGACCGGCAGGTGTTCCACGAGGCGCTGGAGGATGTCTGGAAGGTCATCCGGGCGGCCAACGGCTACATCGATCATCAGGCGCCGTGGGCGCTGCGCCGCACCGACCCGACACGAATGGCGGCGGTGCTGCGGGTGCTGGCGGATGCGCTGCGGGTGATCGCCACGGTGCTGCAGCCGTTCATGCCTGGCAGCATGGGACGGATGCTCGACCAACTCGGCGTGCCGGCGGACGCCCGACAATTGGCGGATCTTGATGCCCCGCTGACCGACGGCTGTGCGCTGCCTGCGCCTCAGGGGGTGTTTCCGCGTTACGTGGAGCCGGCAGCGTAGTGCCATGCTGATCGATTCACACTGCCATCTGGACTATTATTCGGACGCCGAACGACCCGATGTGCTCGCTCGCGCGGCCGCGGCCGGGGTGGGCGGGATGGTCACCATCGGTACCACGCTGACGCAGTCGCGGTGTCTGCCGGCGATCGCGGCAGAACAATCGAACCTCTGGTGCACCGTCGGGGTCCACCCGCATCACGCGGGCGAGGGCCCGGTGCCGGCGCCCGAGGAGATCGCCGCGCTGACCAGCGATCCCAAGGTCATCGGCATTGGCGAGTCCGGGCTCGACTACTTCTACGATCGCGCCCCGCGGGACGTGCAGCAGGCCGGGTTCCGCGCCCATATCCGTGCCGCGCGCCTCGCCGGTTTGCCGCTCGCCATCCATGCCCGGGATGCCGATCAGGACATCGCCGCAATCCTGCACGATGAACGCGATATCGGCGGCGAGTTCAGCTTCCTGCTGCACTGCTTCAGTTCGACGCGCGCGTTGGCCGAGGCGGCGGTCGCGATCGGCGGCCATGTCAGCTTCTCGGGCATCCTGACCTTTCCGAAATCCCATGAATTGAGAGAGATCGCACGCGATCTTCCGGCGGATCGATTGCTGGTCGAGACCGACGCGCCGTACCTCGCGCCGGTGCCGGTACGCGGCAAACGCAACGAGCCGGCCTACGTCGCGCACACGGCCCGGGTGCTGGCAGAGGTTCGCGGCCTCGAGCCGGAGGCACTTGCCGAGCTCACGACCCAGAACTTCCGCCGCCTGTTTCGCAAGGCGGCCTGAACGCGATGCGGGTGATCCTGCTCGGTACGGGCAGTTCCGCCGGGGTGCCGCTGATCGGCGGCGAGGACGGCACCGGCGAGTGGGGCGCCTGCGATCCGTCCGAACCGCGCAACCGCCGGACCCGGGCCAGCATCGTCGTCGAAAGCGACAATGGCCTGCGGCTGCTGGTGGATACCGCACCGGACATGCGGGAGCAGTTGCTGGCATGTCGGATCCGCGGGGTGGATGCCGTGCTCTATACCCACGCGCACGCCGACCATATCACCGGCATCGACGACGTGAGGATCCTGAACCGGATCGCCGGCCGGCCGCTGGATGCGTTCGCCACCAAGGCCACGCTCGAGGAGCTGACGCAGCGCTTCGGCTACGCGTTTCGTCCCTGGCGGCCGCCAGGCTTCTTTCGCCCCGTCCTGGTGGCGCGCGAGGTTGTCGCCGGCGAGACCATCATGACGGCGGGCATGCAGGTGCGGTTGTTCGAGCAGGATCACGGCATGATCCCATCGCTCGGTCTGCGCATCGGCGGCTTCGGCTATTCGACCGATGTCGTGAGCCTCGACGATGCCGCGTTCACCGCGTTGCAGGGCGTCGACACCTGGGTGGTCGGCTGCTTCTTGCGGCGTGGCCCGCACAAGACGCACGCCGACCTGTCACAGGTGCTGGCCTGGGCGCGTCGCGTGGGCGCGCGGCGCACCGTGCTGACCCATATGAGCACCGATTTGGACTGGGGCTGGCTAACGGCCAACCTGCCGCCGGGCGTGGAACCTGGGCACGACGGCATGGAATTGCACTTAACATAATATATCTTATGCGACAATCGGCTGTAGCCGCCATATAGAGATGACACCCCTCTGCAAGATAGAGGTGACACTCCCGCGGGTTGTGGGGTCCCGGGAGGTGCGCCGTGGTGGCGGTGTCGATGAGCAAGCAGGAGTTCAGCCGGCTCGAGGTATTGTTGCGGGT
>DASXNR010000462.1:0-2797 GCA_036494925.1 Acetobacteraceae bacterium | reverse complement strand
CGGGCGATGTCGCGGATGCGCACAAAGCCGGTTCCGCCGGGATCGGCGCGCACCACGATATCGCCGAACTGCTCGACGTCGACGAGGCGGCCCAGCGTCTGCACCGACAACTGGAACGCACCGGGCGACTTGGCGGGAGGCTGGTTGATTGCGCCGGCCGCGACCTGGAGGTTGGCCGCGCGCAGCGCCGCCGCGACATCGTCCGCGGTCAGGCCGCGTGCCGCCACCTTGCCGGGATCCAGCCAGACCCGCATCGAGTAGTCGCGCGCGCCGAACACGTTGACGTCGCCGACGCCATCGACCCGCGCCAGCGCGTCCTTGATGTAGAGCGTCGCGAAATTGGAAATGTACTGCTGATCGCGGGAACCGTCCGGCGAGATCATGTGCACGACCATCATCAAATCGGGCGATGCCTTGCGCACGGTGACGCCGAGGCGTTGCACGTCCTCCGGCAAGCGTGGCGTGGCGACCGAAACGCGGTTCTGCACCAGCACCTGCGCGATATCGACGTCCATGCCCGGCTTGAAGACCACGCTGATGTTCAGCGTTCCGTCGCCGACCGATTGCGAGGTGATGTACAGCATGTTGTCCACGCCGTTCACTTCCTGCTCGATCGGCGTGGCGACGGTCTCGGCGAGGACTTCGGCCGAGGCGCCGGGATAGGTGGCACGGATGCTGACGGTGGGCGGTGCGATCTCGGGATATTCCGAGATTGGCAGCGCACGCTCCACCAGCACCCCGGCGATGGTGAGGATGATCGACAGCACGGCCGCGAAGATCGGCCGGTCGATGAAGAAGTGGGTGAAGCGCATCCGGTGCCCCTAACATGTCAGTCACGCGCAAGCGGGAACCCAGGGCCGAAGTGTACCGCTCTCCCTACCCTGGGTTCCCGCTCGCGCGGTAACGATGCGTGGGGACGCCTACTCCCCCGCGGCGAACTGGCTGCCGGACGGATGGATCGCGCCCTGGTTCGCGACAACGGTCACGCCCGGCCGGACGAACGGATTGGCCAGCCCGCCGATCACCACCCGGTCGGTCGGCGTCAGGCCGGACGCAACCACGCGCAGCCCGCGCGCCATGCCGCCCAGCGTCACCGGCTTGGACACAACCTTGTTGTCCTCGCCCACTGTCAGCACGACCTTGTGCGCCTGGTCCGACACCACCGCGGCGTCCGGAATGAGCAGCGCATCGAGCGGACCGCCATACAGCCGCAGTCTCCCGAAGGTACCTGGGGTCAGGAAATGATCCTTGTTGTCGAAGATCGCGCGGCCGCGGATCGTGCCGGAATGCGCATTGATTTCGTTGTCAACGAAATTCATGACGCCGCTGTGCGGCCAGTTCGTCTCGTCGGCAAGCTGCACCTTCACCGGATTTGCGGTGTCGCGCGACGACCCCCGCTGCCCTTCGACGCTCAGCCGGCTGTAGCGGATGTAATCGGCCTCGGATCCGTCGAACACGAAGTAGATCGGGTCCTGCTTGACGATCGTGGTCAGCAGCGTCGCACCGGTCTGTCCACCCTGGACCAGGTTGCCGGGATCGACGCGGCGGTCCGACACAAGCCCGCCGATCGGTGCCCTGACCTCCGACCATTCCAGGTTGAGCTGCGCCGTGTGCAGCGCGGCTTCCGCCGCCATTTCCTGCGCGCGGGCGATGTCGAGATTGGCCTTGCGCTGATCGAGCACGCTCACCGGCGTCGCCGCTGTCTTCACCAGTTCCTGGGCCCGCTGGTAGTCCGCAATGTCCAGCACGATCTGCGCCTCGGTACGAACCACGTCGGCCTGGGCGGAGTCCACCGCAAGCTTGAACGGGCGCTGGTCGATGGTGAACAGCAGATCGCCCTGGTTCACGATACTGCCGTCACGAAAATGCACCTGGTCGATGTAGCCGGAGACCCGGGGGCGCACCTCGACGCGCTCCATCGCCTCGAAGCGGCCAGTGAACTCGTCCCATTGCGCGACACGGCTGGCGAGCGGCGGGGCGACTGTGACCTGTGGCGGGCCGGCCTGCGCCCAACCGGTGGCGGCCGTGGCCAGACTCATGAGTGCTGCAAGGGTAATGGATGCAGCCGCGGCGCGTGGGCCGGGTGATCCGAGTCGAAGCGTCATGAAGTTATCCCCGTTTCAAGGCCGTGTCCGGCTGCTTGACTGGCCGATATGGCGCATCGGCCGGCACGCGAGAACTAACCATCTGGCCGGGTTGCGGCGTCTTGTTAAGCAACGCTCGACTTTGTCCAGGATCACCAAATAGCGAGCCGAGCTGTCACCTCCTTGGCTTCTCCTGGAACTGCACGCCAGGCAAATTCTCGAAATGCCGATCGCAGGTGAGTACGTCGGCGCCGTGCGCCAGTGCCGTCGCATAGACTATGGCGTCGGCCGTCGCCAGCTTGTGCCTCGCGCATAGCTCCGCCGCCGACAGCGCCGTGGCGGCATCCAGGTCGGCTACGACGCAGGTTGCGGTGAAGGCGATCACCCGTTCGGCCTTGTCCTCACCGACTTCGCGCGTCAGCCACTTCGCCAGCTCCAACTGCACCATGGTCGGCACCAGCCACTGCTCGCGCTCGGGCAATTCCCCCGCGATCGCCAGGCCGAGCGCCGACCCGGTAAGAAATTCAACCCACGCGGAGGTGTCGACCAGACGCATCAGACCCGGTCAACCCGGTCTCGGTAGCCCTTTGGCCTCGCGCCGCTCGCCAGGCCGGCGAGTTCCTCGCACTTTGGCACCGGCACCAGCAGCATGCCTTCGCCCTTGGGGATGAAGGCGAATACCTGCCCCGCCTGCCAGTGCCGCGCAGTCCGGA
>DASXNR010000461.1:0-13742 GCA_036494925.1 Acetobacteraceae bacterium | reverse complement strand
GCTGCGCCGGCTCGACGATGCGGCGCTGGAGGCGCTGCTGGCGCGGGCGGAAGCCGAGACCGGCCGCGCGCTGCCGCTGGACGCCGAGGCGCGCGCCACGCTGCGCGCGATGGCCGACGGTGACGGCCGCTACGTGCTCAACATGGCCGAGCAGATTTTCGCGCTGCCCGCCGATACCCCGGTGATGGATCCGACGGCGCTTGCCGCGCTGCTGGCCCGCCGCGCCGCGCTCTACGACAAGGACCGCGAGGAGCACTACAACCTGATTTCCGCGCTGCACAAATCGCTGCGCGGCTCCGACCCCGATGCGGCGCTGTATTGGTACGCGCGCATGCTGAACGGCGGCGAGGACCCGCGCTACATCGCGCGCCGGCTGGTTCGTTTCGCAGCCGAGGATATCGGCATGGCCGACCCCAGTGCGCTGACCCAGGCGCTGGCGGGGTGGGAGACCTACGAGCGCCTCGGCTCACCCGAGGGCGAACTGGCGATCGCCCAGGTGGTCATTTATCTGGGCACCGCGCCGAAATCGAATGCGATCTACACCGCCTACAGTGCGGCGCGCGCGTCGGCCAAGGCGACCGGGTCGCTGATGCCGCCGGCGCACATCCTGAACGCGCCGACCCGGCTGATGAAGGACCTGGGCTATGGCGCGGGTTACCAGTACGACCACGAAGCCGAGGATGCGTTCTCCGGCCAAAGCTATTTCCCGGACGGCATGGCGCGCGAGCAGTTCTACCGTCCGCGCGATCGGGGGTTCGAACGCGAGATCGCCAAGCGGCTGGAGTACTGGGCGGAGCTGCGCGCCGCGCGCAAGGATGGGTGAGGCGCGAAAGTCGGGCAAGTTGGCTTGAACTCGCCGGCCTGCTGCCCTACAAGGCGCGGCCCGACCACGGTCCCCTTCGTCTAGAGGCCCAGGACACCGCCCTCTCACGGCGGCAACGCGGGTTCGAATCCCGCAGGGGACGCCAGCCCCAAGGCTCGTCATACCGCAGATCGCCCTCAGCGATGGCGGCGCCGCGCGCGGTGGTGTTGGCGCGGCAAACGGAGCGTCAACGGCCTCGGACTTTTACGCGCTAGTCCCCAGGTACCACACCAGTCCACAGGCTGGGGCGCTCCCGCCCTGACTCGCACCGGCGTATGCTGTCCTGGTCGTGAACACCATCGATTCGCCGCTGCTCGGTCTGTCCCAGCGCCTGCCGCCATCCAACCTCCAGGCGGAGCAGGCGCTGCTTGGTGCGCTGCTCGCCAACAACCGTGCCTACGAGCGAATTTCCGAGTTCCTCGCTCCCGAGCACTTCACCGATCCGATCCACGGCCGCATCTACCAGGCGGTCATCCGGCGCATCGAGGCGGGTCAGCTTGCCGACGCCGTCACGCTGAAGGCGGAATTCGAGCATTCCGGCGTGCTGGAGGAGGTCGGCGGCACCGCCTACCTGGCGCAGCTTCTCTCCGCCATGGTCGGCATCATCAATGCCGGCGAATACGGCCGTGCGATCCACGACGCCTGGCTGCGCCGCCAGCTGATCGACATCGGCGAGACCGTGGTGAACAACGCGTTCGGCGCGGACGCCGAGCTCGACGGCGCGCAGCAGATCGAGGCGGCGGAACATTCGCTGTTCCAGCTTGCCACCGATGGGGCCGTCGCCGGCGGCTTCATGAGCTTCGAGCGCGCCCTGACCGAGGCGATCCTGGGCGCGGAACGCGCGTTCAACCGCACCGGCCACGTGTCGGGGCTTACCACCGGGCTGCGCGATCTCGATGCCAAGATGGGAGGACTGCACGGATCGGATCTCGTGGTGCTGGCGGGGCGCCCGGGCATGGGCAAGACCTCGCTCGCCACCGCGATCGCATTCGGCGCCGCCAAGTCCTTGCTGGCCGAGGCCCGCGCGAACGATCCGAACGCCATGCCGAAGCGCTGCGTCGGCATCTTCTCGCTGGAGATGAGTGCCGAGCAGTTGGCCACCCGGTTGCTCAGCGAAGAATCGCGGGTCTCCAGCGACCGCATTCGCCGCGGTGACATCAGCCAGCGCGATTTCGACCGCTTCGTGCAGGTGTCACGCGAGATCGCCTCGCTGCCGATCGAGATCGACGATACCCCGGCGGTCACACTGTCGGCGCTGCGCACGCGCGCGCGGCGTTTGAAGCGCACCAAGGGGCTGGCGCTGATCGTGGTCGATTACCTGCAATTGATGCGCCCCGCGGCCGGCACCAAGCCGGAGAGCCGAGTGCTGGAGATCGGTCAGCTCACGCAGGGACTGAAGGCGATCGCCAAGGAGCTCAACGTGCCGGTGCTGGCGTTGTCGCAGCTCTCGCGCGCGGTGGAGAGCCGCGAGGACAAGCGGCCGCAGCTTGCCGACCTCCGCGAGTCCGGCACGATCGAGCAGGATGCCGACTCCGTGATGTTCATCTACCGCGACGAGTACTATCTCGAGCAGCGCGAGCCGAAGATCGCCGCATTCGAGAACCAGGAGAAGTTCCACTCGGCCCATGAAGAGTGGAAACTGCGTATGAGCGACGTGCATAATCAGGCGGATTTGATCATCGCCAAGCAGCGCCATGGTCCGACCGGCACGCTCCAGCTGTTCTTCGAGGCCGAGTTCACCCGCTTTGCCGACCTCGACCGTGCGCATTCGGGCCATGCCGAAGGCTGAGCACGCCGGAGCGGTGCTCGAAGTCGATCTCGCCGCCATCGTCGCCAATTGGCGCCTGCTCTGTGCGAAGCACCCATCCGGTCCGGTCGCGGGCGTGGTGAAGGCGGATGCCTACGGCCTCGGCGCACGCCGCGTCGCCACCGCGTTGCATCAGGCGGGTTGCCGGCACTTTTTCGTCGCTCTGCTGGACGAGGCCCTGGAGATTCGCGAATGCGTGCCCGAAGCGACGCTCGCCGTGCTGGGCGGGCTGATCGCGGGCAGCGAGACCGAGTACCTCGCGCACGACATCGTCCCGGTGTGCGGCATGCTTGGCGAGGTCGATGCCTGGACCGCGGCGGCGCGCTCGTCGGATCGCGTGCTGCCGGCGATCCTGCATATCGACACCGGCATGTCACGGCTTGGGCTCGATGCACGCGAGCTTGCTGTGCTGCAACGGGATCATACGCGGCTGGACGGTATCGGGCTGCGCTATGTGATGACCCACCTGATCGCCTCGGAGGCCGCGGCCGACCCGCTGAACCAGCGGCAGCGCGAACGCTTCGCCTCTGCCTGTGCCGGCTTGCCGCCCGCGCCGCGCAGCTTCGCCAATTCGTCCGGCATCTTTCTCGGCGACGGCTGGGCGTCCGACCTGGCCCGGCCAGGCGCTGCGCTGTACGGCATCAATCCAACCCCGGACGCGGTTAATCCGATGCGGCTGCCGGTGCGGCTGCGCGCGCGGGTGCTGGCGGTGCGCGACGTCCCCCCGGGCACCAGCGTCGGCTACAACGCCACCTGGCATGCGGCACGGCCGAGCCGCATCGCCACCGCCGCGATCGGCTACGCCGACGGCCTGCATCGCACCCTGTCGAACCGCGGCCAAGCATACTTTGACGGCAAGGCGGTCCCGCTGGTAGGCCGTGTCTCCATGGACCTGACCACGTTCGACGTGACCGAGGCTCCGGGCGTGGTTCCGGGCGCGTGGCTGGAGATCATCGGGCCGGCACAGACCCCTGACGATCTCGCCGCCGCAGCGGGGACCAACGGCTATGAGGTGCTGACTTCGCTCGGCCGCCGGGTCCACCGGGTCTACCGGTCCGCGTGAACCTGATCCTGGACAGCCTCGCCGCCACTGGCCGCGGCGTGATCGGCGCGTGCCGCGTTGCCGGCGCGCTGGCGCTGTTCGCGGCGACCGGGCTGTCGCACCTGGTGCGGCCGCCGTTCTACGGACGGCTGTTCGTCCGCGCGCTGCTGGAGATCGGCTATTTCAGCCTGCCGGTGGTGGCGCTGACTGCGATCTTCACCGGCATGGTGCTGGCGTTGCAGTCCTACACCGGCTTCGCCCGCTTCTCGGTCGAGGGAGCGGTGGCCAACGTGGTAGTGCTGTCGATCACGCGCGAACTGGGACCGGTGCTGGCTGGGCTGATGGTGGCGGGGCGCATCGGTGCCGCGATGGCGGCCGAGATCGGCACCATGCGCGTCACCGACCAGATCGACGCGCTGTCGACGCTGTCCACCAATCCGATGAAGTATCTGGTGGCACCGCGGCTGCTGGCCGGCATCGTTGCGCTGCCGATGCTGGTGGTGGTGGCCGACATTCTGGGCGTGCTTGGCGGGTTCATCGTGTCCACGCTGAAGCTGGGGTTCAACGTGGGAACATACCTGCGCAACACCATGGACTTCATGCAGGCGATGGACGTGACCTCGGGGCTGGTGAAGGCGGCGGTCTTCGGGTTCCTGATCGCGCTGATGGGATGCTATCAAGGCTACAACAGCCGTGGCGGGGCCGAGGGTGTGGGGGCGGCGACAACGGCGGCGGTGGTGAGCGCGTCGATCCTGATCCTGGCGTTCGACTACGTGTTGACCGAGATGTTCTTCGCGCGATGAAAGCAAGCAAGTAAGTCGGACACAGAGTTGCACAGAGTGCATGCAGAGTTTCACCGAGAAGACAGTCTTGCTCGCCTCGCAACGTGGGACAATGGCCTGCGCGAAGCGCGAAACTCCTGCTTTGTGAAACTCCGTGTGAACTCTGTGCAACTCCGTGTCCGACTTGCTTGTTTGCTTATTCCATGACCCCGAAAATCCGCCTCCGTAACCTCCGCAAGTCGTTCGGCGAAAAGCTCGTGCTCGACGGCATCGATCTCGACATCATGCCCGGCACCTCGACGGTGGTGATCGGCGGCTCCGGCAGCGGCAAGTCGGTCCTGCTGAAATGCATCCTCGGTCTGCTCGAACCCGACGCAGGCAGCATCGAGATCGACGGTACCGACATCCTGCCGCTGCCCCGCCGTGAGCAGGAGGCAATCCGTTCCCGCATCGGCATGCTGTTCCAGAACGGCGCGCTGTTCGACAGCCTCCCGGTCTGGGAGAACGTCGTGTTCGCCCTGCTCGCCCAGCGGAGGCTGCGCCGAACGCACGGTCCCGCGAGCGCCGCCGACTTCCTCGCCCAGGTCGGGCTCGCCGCCAGCGTCGGCGACCTCTATCCCGCCGAGCTCTCGGGCGGCATGCAGAAGCGCGTCGCCCTGGCCCGCGCCATAGCGGCCCGGCCGGACATCCTGTTCTTCGACGAACCGACCACTGGCCTCGACCCGATCATGGGCGCGGTGATCGACGGCCTCGTGGTCGACTGCGTCAAACAACTCGGCAGCACCGCGGTGGCGATCACCCATGACATGGCGAGCGCGCGCCGCATCGGCGACGCCGCGGCCATGATCCATCGCGGGCGGATCATTTGGAGCGGCCCGGCGGCCGACCTGATGGACAGCGGCAATCCCGTGGTCGACCAGTTCACCCATGGCCGCCGCGAGGGGCCCATCCAGATGGAACTCCGCCGATAGCGCGTCCGTGATCAACGAGACTGACAAGCGGCCGCTTGCGGCGTAACCTAGCGCGCAAGGACGCGCCGCAGATGGACGCGATCGGGGACTGAGGCAAGATGCGACCTGGCTGCCTGTGCATAATGGCGATCACCGGAATGTTGGCCCTGACATCGACTGCCCGCGCGGACGACCCTCCGAGCGCGGCCGCGAAGCAGGTCGCGGGCCTGTTCGTCCAGAGCTGCATCCAGTTCGCCGGCGACCAGGAGGCACTGCGCGGCTGGGCCAAGAAGACCGGGCTGAAGACGTTGCCGGCCGATGTCCAGGATCAGTTCCTGTACGGCCTGCCCGGCGTCGTGTTCGATGCATCCAACAAGGAGGGCAAGTTCGTGCTGGTCTCCGAGGATGGCGGCTCGTGCTCCGCGGTTGCCGAGATGGCCAGCGGTCCGGTCGTCATCACCGATCTGGAGCAGGCGATGAACGACGCCAAGATCAGCTTCAAGGTGACCGCCGAGAGGGCCGATTCGCAGGAGACCTCGCTGAAGCACCGCGAATACCAGGCCTCGCAGGGACAGCGCGAATGGCTGCTCCTGATCAGCACGGTGAAGGATCCGGCCGGCGGTCAGGCGATGCTGACCGCCAACCGCTTCTGAGGCCGTTGGCCAAGCCGACCTCCCGCTTCGTCTGTCAGAGCTGCGGCGCGGTCAGCCCGAAATGGGCCGGCCGCTGCGAGGCCTGCAGCGAGTGGAACAGCATCGTCGAGGAGGCGATCGCCCCTCGTCCGGGTCCCGCCGCCAAGGGCGGAGCGGGCAGGCGCGTCGCGTTCGTCGATCTGGCAGGCAGCGCCGAACCGCCGCCGCGCTGCCCGACCGGCATCGCCGAACTGGATCGCGTGCTCGGCGGCGGCCTGGTGCCGGCCTCGGCCATCCTGGTCGGCGGCGATCCCGGGATCGGCAAATCAACGCTGCTGCTGCAGGCGGCCGCCGGCCTGGCGCGCGCCGGCCGTCGCGTGCTGTACATCTCGGGCGAGGAATCCATCGAGCAGACACGGCTGCGCGCGCGTCGGCTTGGCGTGCAGGACGCGCCGCTGGAACTCGCCGCCGCGATCAACCTGCGCGACATTGCCGCCAGCCTGCAATCGGCCGCCGACGCGGCGCTTGTGGTGATCGACTCGATTCAGACCATGTGGCTGGACGCGATCGACAGTGCGCCCGGCACAGTGGCGCAGGTGCGCGCTTCGAGTTTCGAGCTGATCCAGCTCGCGAAGGGCCAAAAATTCGCGCTGGCGCTGGTCGGCCACGTCACCAAGGACGGCGCCATCGCCGGTCCGCGCGTGCTGGAGCACATGGTCGACGCGGTGCTGTATTTCGAAGGCGACCGCGGTCACCAGTTCCGTATCCTGCGCGCGGTGAAGAACCGCTTCGGCGCTACTGATGAGATCGGGGTGTTCGAGATGACCGATCGCGGCCTGGCCGAGGTGGCGAACCCGTCGGCGCTGTTCCTGGCTGAGCGGCGGGGGAATGTCGCGGGCAGTGCGGTGTTCGCCGGCCTGGAGGGAACCCGCCCCGTGCTTGTCGAGGTGCAGGCGCTGCTGTCATCCAACCCCGCCGGCACGCCGCGCCGCTCGGTGATCGGCTGGGATGGCGGGCGGCTGCCGATGCTGCTGGCGGTGCTGGAAGCGCGCGGCGGCCTGCGGCTGAGCGCCACCGACGTGTATCTGAATATCGCCGGCGGCCTGCGGGTCAGCGAACCCGCCGCCGACCTCGCGGTGGCGGCCGCGCTGGTGTCGGCAGCGACCGACACGCCGACCAATGCCGGCATGGTGTATTTCGGCGAGGTGGGCCTATCGGGTGAGGTCCGCCAGGTCGCGCAGGCGGATTCCCGCCTGAAGGAGGCGGCCAAGCTCGGGTTCGAGCAGGCCACCCTGCCGCGCCGGGTGGCACGGGGCAATCGCCCGGTGGCACCGCCCGAAGGGCTGGAACTGACGGAAATCGGCCACATCTCCGATCTCGTCGCGCGATTTGTGCAGAACACGACGCCCTCGGCATGATCGTGGCTTGGCGCCGCGTCGGTTGCGTTCGATAAAGCCGCCGGTTTGGCGCTTCATGGCAGGTTGATGACCTGGGTCGATCTCGTCGTTCTGGCTGTGTTGGCGGTGTCTGCGCTGCTCGCGTTCCTGCGCGGGCTGGTGCGCGAGGTGCTGGGCCTTGCCGCCTGGGTCGGCGCCATCTTCATCGGTTACTGGGCGCTGCCGCACGTGCGGCCTCAGTTCGAGCACTGGCTGGGCCTCTCGCCCTGGGTGGCTCCGATCGCGTTCGCGGTGGTGTTCATCGTCAGTCTGATCCTGTTGCTGCTGGTCTCCCGCTGGGTCAGCGCGCTGGTGCGCGCCTCGCCGATCGGCGGCCTCGACCGGACGCTGGGTCTGGTATTCGGCCTCGCCCGGGGTGCAGCCCTGTGCATCCTTGCCTATATCGGTGCCGGGATGGTGGTGCAGGTGGAACGCTGGCCCGATCCGGTGCTCAACGCCGAATCGATATGGCCGGTGTATCGTGGTGCAAGTTGGGTGGTGGAGCAGTTGCCGACCGAATATCGCCCGCGCCTGCTGGCACCCCCACCAGGACATGAGACGACGGCGTCGGCCTTGCTGCAGGCAACTCCGCAGGGCCGGGCAGTGGGCAGGTAGCCGGATGCGGATCGGGAGAGTGCTGGCATGACAGTGATTTCGCCGCATGACGATGCGTCACACATCGCTGCGGGCGATGCTTCCCGCGTCCTTGCGGGCGACGACAAGTTCCACGACGAGTGTGGTGTGTTCGGCGTCTGGAACGTCCCTGATGCCGCCGCCGTCACCGCGCTCGGGCTGCATGCGCTGCAGCACCGCGGCCAGGAGTCGACCGGCATCGTCAGCTTCGACGGCCGCCACTTCCACTCGCATCGCGGGCTCGGCCTGGTCGGCGACAATTTCGGCGATGCGCGCGTGATCGCCGCGCTGCCCGGCCCGACGGCGATCGGCCACAACCGTTACGCCACCACCGGCGGCACGATCCTGCGCAACGTGCAGCCGCTGTATGCCGATTTCGAGTTCGGTGGCTTCGCCGTCGCGCACAACGGCAACCTGACCAACTCGCACGTGCTGCGGCGCACGCTGGTGCGGCGCGGCTGCCTGTTCCAGTCGACCACCGATTCCGAGGTGTTCGTCCACCTGATTGCGATCAGCCTGTATTCCACCGTGGTCGATCGGCTGATCGACGCACTGAAGCAGGTGGTCGGCGCCTACTCGCTGGTCGCACTCTCCACCGAGGCGCTGATGGGCGTCCGCGACCCTCTCGGCGTGCGCCCGCTGATCCTGGGACGCATCGGCAATGAAGGCACCGGCGGCTGGGTGCTGGCCTCCGAGACCTGCGCACTCGACATCGTCGGGGCGGATTTCGTGCGCGACGTAGAGCCCGGCGAGGTCGTGGTGATCAACGACCAGGGGGTGCACAGCATCAAGCCGTTCGGCCGTTCGCGCGAGCGGTTCTGTGTGTTCGAGTACATCTATTTCGCGCGGCCGGATTCGCTCATGGAAGGCACGCCGGTCTACGACGCGCGCAAGGCGATCGGCGCGGAACTGGCCCGTGAGAGTGGCGTGCCCGCGGACGTGGTCGTGCCGGTGCCGGATTCGGGCGTGCCGGCGGCGATGGGCTACGCGGGCGAGAGCCGCATCCCGTTCGAGCTCGGTATCATCCGCAACCATTACGTCGGCCGCACCTTCATTGAGCCGACCGACCACATCCGCCATCTCGGCGTGAAGTTGAAGCACTCCGCCAATCGTTCGGTGCTGGCTGGCAAGCGGGTGATCCTGGTGGACGATTCGATCGTGCGCGGCACCACCAGCCGCAAGATCGTCGAGATGGTGCGCGCCGCCGGCGCGCGCGAAGTGCATATGCGCGTCTCCTCGCCACCCACGACACATTCCTGCTTCTACGGCATCGATACGCCGGAGCGTGGCGAACTGATTGCCGCGCGGCTTTCGGTCGAGGAGATGGCCGATCAGATCTGCGTCGACAGCCTGGCGTTCATCTCGATCGATGGATTGTACCGCGCACTCGGCAAACGCGACCGCGATCCCGCGCGACCGCATTACTGCGATGCGTGCTTCACCGGCGACTATCCGATAGCGCTGCCGGATCGGGCGGACAATTCGGATCGCCAATTGAGCCTGTTGGCCGAGAGCCGTTGACGGCGCCACTGTCGTTGGCAGGCTGTGTGGCGCTGGTCACTGGCGCGAGCCGCGGCATCGGCGCGGCGGCCGCCGTTGCACTGGCGCGGCTCGGCGCGCATGTGGTGATCACCGCGCGCACGCAAGGCGGCCTGGAAGAGACCGACGATGCGATCCGCGCGGTCGGCGGCGCTGCGACACTGCTGCCGCTCGATCTGGCGGAAGGTGGGCAGGTCGATGCGATCGGTCCCAGCATTCACCAACGGTTCGGCCGGCTCGACGTGCTGGTGCACAGCGCCGGCGCGCTCGGCAGATTGACGCCGGTCGCGCATATCCTGCCGGACGACTGGACCGCTGCGATGGCGGTCAACCTGACGGCTGCATGGCACCTGATCCGCACCTGCGACCCGCTGTTGCGCAATGCCGATGCCGGCCGCGCGGTGTTCGTCACCGACGAACGTGCGCGTGCGCCGAAGGCGTATTGGGGCATCTATGGGGCGAGCAAGGCGGGTATGGAACACCTCGTGCTGACCTGGGCGGACGAAGTGCGGACGACCCGGCTGCGGGTGAACCTGTTCGATCCGGGCGTGGTTGCGACGCGCCTGCGGGGCCAGGCGATGCCGGGCGAGGACCAGTCGTCGCTGGCGACGGCGGACGACGTGGCGCCGGCGCTCGCCGCGCTGTGTCTGCCGAGTGAGCAACGGCACGGTGCCGTGGTTGGTGTCGACCCTCACTGACGCAGCAGCAATCGTTTGACCGGGGCCGGCAAGTCGCCCTAAGCTGAAACCAAGAACAATTGGGCTCTCACAAGGGTCAGCTTGAAAAACGCAAGCAGGGAAGGAAGCGGCCATGCAACACATGAGCCGGCGAGCAGTGATTCGCGGATCCCTTGGCTTGACCGCAACAGGGATTCTGTCGCGACCGCATATCGCCAGTGCAGCTGCAACGACCGCAACGGTCTGGCAGGTGCAGGGGTTCGTTCCGGAAGAGGACGAGGCCTTCCGCGTCACGGTCGCAGACTACCAGAAGGCCAGCGGCAACCAGATCGACCTCAGCATCATGCCGTTCACGGCATTGAATCAGAAAGTGATCTCCGCGCTGACCAGCGGCGAGGTTCCCGACCTCGTGTTCCATGACGCACCGGCGACGATCCTGCCGCAGAACGCGTGGGACAATAAGCTGGAGGACGTCAGCGACGTCGTCGAGGCGCACAGATCGGAGCTCAGCAATACCGCCGTGCTGGGATCCAGCTTCTACAACAGCGTCACCAAAAAGCGCGCCTTCTACCTGGTGCCGATCAAGCAGGGGTGCGAGCCGTTCCATATCTGGGGTGACCTGGTCGAGAAGGCTGGCTTCAAGCTGTCCGACGCGCCTAAGACCTGGGACGCGTTCTGGGATTTCTTCAAGCCGATGCAGAAGGAACTGCGCGCCAAGGGGCAGCGCAAGCTGTATGCTCTTGGTCTGCAGATCACCACGGTCGGACCGAACGACGGCAATGGACTGTTCGCGCATTTCCTGATCGCCAACGGCGGCGCGAACATGGTGACGCCGGACGGCAAGCTGCACACCGACGATCCGCAGGTGCGCGAGGCGGCGATCAAGTCGGTTGAATACCTGACCAAATGCTACAAGGACGGCTTCGTGCCGCCGGAGGCGCTGAGCTGGAACGACGCCGACGACAACAACGCGTACCACGAAAAGCTGATCCTGATGGACCTCGATGGCACGCTGTCAACCGAACTTGCGATGATCAAGGACAGGAAGGCGTTCGAGGCATCGGTGACTTTGGGGCTGCCCAATGCCAATGACGGCAAACCGATGCCGGCCGTGCAGGCTGCCGGCGGCGGCTTCATCCCACGGGGAGCGAAGAACGTCGCGGTCGCCAAGGACTTCATGAAGTTCTTCATCCAGCCGCAGGTGATGAACGAAAATCTGAAGCAGGGCCTGGGTCGCTGGGTGCCGGCGATTCCATCGCTGGTGACAAGCGATCCGTTCTGGCTCGATACCAAGGACCCGCATCTGGCGCCCTATGTGCGCGAGGCCGTGCTGGGGCCCACGATACCCTCGTACAATGGCTACAATCCGGCGTGGGGGCAGGTGAATGCCGAGCAACTCTGGGGCGTGGCGCACGCCGATGTCATCAAGAACGGAATGACACCCGCCGACGCGGTGGACAAGGCTTCCAGGCGGGCAGAGGCGATTTTTGCCAAGTACACATTCGGGTAACAGTATGATCCGGACGAAGGTCTGGTGATTTCAGCCGGTTCCGATTCGGCATAATCGATGCCGCCCCCGTCTTAAATCGGCGCAGGATATCCAGCGTGCGGGCCGGCTGATAGAAGACCTGCCGCATGAGTAATGCACTGGCCTCGATGACCGGATTCGCGCACGCGGAAGGCACAGCCAGCGGCTTGGCCTGGGCATGGGAGCTGCGCAGCGTCAACGGCCGCGGCCTCGACCTGCGGCTACGCCTGCCGCCCGGCTGGGACGCACTGGAGCCTACCCTGCGCGAGACCGCCGGCAAGTCGTTGAAGCGTGGCAACGTAACCGCCAGCCTGTCGGTGAAGCGCGAACGCGAGCCGCGCCTGGTTGCCGATCCGGCGGCACTGGAACAGGCGCTGACGCTGGCGATGGATCTGCACAGGCGCATCGCCGGCAGCCCGGTACCGCGCGCCGAGGCGTTGCTCGGCTTGCCAGGCGTGCTGCGGCCCGCGCAGGCCGACGAGACGGTGGTGGACACCGGCGCGGTGGCGGCGGGCTTCGCACGCGCGCTGGCGGCGCTGGTGACGGCGCGTCAGGCCGAGGGCACACGGCTGGCCGCGACGCTGATCAGCCTGCTGGACGAGATCGTGGCGCTGTATCACCAAGCCGCGACCGAGGCAGCCGATCAGCCTGCCGCGCAGCGTGCCCGCGTGATGGAGAACCTGACCGCACTGCTGCGCGACGCACCGTCGTTGCCGGAGGAACGGATCGCGCAGGAGGTCGCGTTGCTCGCCGCGCGCTCCGATGTACGCGAGGAGCTCGACCGACTGGCGAGCCACATCGAGGCGGCACGCGCTCTGCTGCACGAAGCAACCAACATCGGCCGGCGCTTCGATTTTCTCGTGCAGGAGTTCAATCGTGAAGCCAACACGCTGTGCAGCAAGTCCGCCTCGGTGGCGCTGACCGCGACCGGGCTGAGGCTGAAGGCAGCGATTGAGCAGTTGCGCGAGCAGGTGCAGAACATCGAATGAGCGAGATCGCGCGACGTGGCGTGTGTCTGGTGCTGTCGGCGCCATCGGGCGCAGGGAAGACGGTGATCGCCGATGCGTTGCTGGCGAGTGAGCCGAACCTGCGACGTTCGATCAGCGTCACCACACGGCCGCCGCGTCGCGGCGAAATTGACGGCGAACACTATCACTTCCGCGACCAGATGGAATTCGACCGCATGGTCGCGGCGGGTGAACTGCTGGAATGGGCGCACGTGCTGGGCCGGCACTGCTACGGTTCGCCCGGCGCGCCGGTGCAGCAGACGCTGCGCGACGGCAAGGACGTGGTGTTCGACATCGACTGGCAGGGCCATCGCCAGCTGCGCAAGGCGTTGCCTGATGATGTAATCGGCGTGTTCATTCTGCCGCCGACACTGGCCGCGCTCGAAAGTCGGCTGCGCCGTCGTTCCGGCGACGATGCAGTGGAGATCGCACGCCGGATGCGGCTGGCGCGCGACGAGATCAGCCATTGTGCGGAGTTCGACCATATCGTGGTGAACGACGCGCTGGAGCAGGCCGTGGCTGCGGTGCGCTCTGTGCTGCATGCGGCGCGCGCCGCGACCGGGCGGCTGACCGGTCTCGCCGGGTTTATCGATCGCCTGTAGCCAGCAGCCGCGCCAGCCGATCGAACTCCGTCACCGACAGTGTTTCGGCGCGGCGATCGGGAGCGATGCCGGCTGCGTGCAGCAACGCCTCGCCGCCGACCGCCTTTAACGCACCGCGCAGCATCTTGCGCCGCTGGCCGAATGCGGCCGCGGTCAGCCGCTCCATGGCGGCGAACAGCGCCGGCGTGGGCTGTTCCGCATGCGGTTCCAGGCCGACGACCGCCGAAAACACTTTCGGCGGGGGC
>DASXNR010000460.1:0-13648 GCA_036494925.1 Acetobacteraceae bacterium | reverse complement strand
CGAGCGACATCCTGGAAGGCCTGCCATCGCCGTTCTCCGCCACCCGCTATCACAGCCTGATCGTCGACCGCGGGACGCTGCCCGAGGTGCTGTTGCCGACCGCCTGGACCGAGGATGGGCTGGTGATGGGCATGCGGCACCGCACGCTGCCGGTGTTCGGCGTGCAGTTCCATCCGGAAAGCATCGCCAGCCAGCATGGGCATGAATTGCTGGCAAATTTCCTGGCGATCGCTCGCGGCACGAACGCCCCGGCGCGCGCCGCCTGACGGAACGACGTGTCCAACAATCTCAAGCCGTTCCTGGTCCGACTTGCCGGCGGGGAAACGCTGACCGACACCGACGCCGAGGCTGCGTTCGACATCATCATGTCCGGCGAGGCCACGCCGGCGCAGATCGGTGCCCTGCTCATGGCGATGCGGGTGCGCGGCGAGACGGTGCCGGAGATCACCGGCGCGGTGCGCGCCATGCGGGCGCGGATGACCGCGGTCGTCGCACCCGCCGACGCGATCGACGTCTGCGGCACCGGCGGTGATGCGGCCGGCACATTGAACGTGTCGACCGCAGTCACCTTCGTGGTGGCCGGCTGTGACGTGCCGGTGGCCAAACACGGCAACCGGGCGCTGTCGTCACGCACCGGCGGGGCGGATGTGCTGGCCGCGCTGGGTGTGAACGTCGACGTGCCGCTGGAGCGGCTGGCGGACATCCTGCGGGCGGCTAACTGCGCCTTCCTGTTCGCGCCGCGCCATCACCCCTCGATGCGCCATGCCGCCGGGCCGCGGGTGGAACTGGGGACGCGGACGATCTTCAACCTGTTGGGCCCGCTGGCCAATCCGGCGCGCGTGCGGCGTCAGCTCATCGGGGTGTTTGCGCCCGAGTGGGCCGGACCGATGGCCGAAACGCTGGGCCGGCTGGGCAGCGAGACCGCGTGGATCGTGCACGGCCAGGGGCTGGACGAACTGACGGTGGCCGGCGAGAATCAGGTGACCGCCTGGCAGGGCGGCAGCCTGCGCCGTTTCACTGTCAACCCGGAGGATGCCGGTCTGTCATGTGCTCCCGTCGAGGCGATCCGCGGCGGCGACGCGGCGCTGAACGCCGCCACGTTGCAGGCAATGCTGCAAGGCGCGACCGGTCCCTACCGCGACACGGTGCTGCTGAATGCCGCCGCGGCGCTGATCGTGGCGGGCCGCGCCAGCGATCTGCGCGGGGGCGTGGCGCTCGCCGGCCGTTCGATTGGCTCCGGCGCCGCGCTCGCCGCGCTGGAAACATTGCGGCGCGAGACCGCGGTGCAATGATAGGAGCCAAGGCCGCGGGCCATCCGGTGGGATGGGTTGAGCATCGCAAATCCCATCATCGACACCACCAACCCGTTCGTGCCGATTGCCTGCTGGATGGTTGATACCGCAAACGTCCCGGATGCCAACGTTCTGGCTCGCATCTGTGCCGATACGCGCACGGCCGTGGCACACGCCAAGGCGACAACAAGCCTCGAAGAGTTGCGCTCCCGGATCGGGGCACGCGGCGACGCGCCGCGCGGCTTTGGGACGGCCCTGAAGCAAGCCGTCGCCCAGGGACGCTATGGCCTGATCGCCGAGATCAAGAAGGCATCGCCGTCCGGCGGTCTGATCAGGCCGGAATTTGATCCGCCGGCATTGGCGCGCGCGTATCGCGATGGTGGCGCGGCATGCCTCTCGGTGCTGACCGACGCGCCGCATTTCCAGGGCAGCCCCGCGCATCTGATGGCGGCGCGGGAAGCTGTCGATCTGCCGGTGCTGCGCAAGGACTTCATCCTCGATCCGTGGCAGGTCTATGAGAGCCGCGCTATGGGGGCCGACTGCATCCTGTTGATCCTGGCCGCCCTGACCGACACCGAGGCACGCGAACTGGAGGCGCTGGCCCGCGCGCTGGACATGGACGTGCTGGCCGAGGTGCACGACGAACGCGAAGTAGAGCGGGCACTGGGATTGGAGACACTGCTGATCGGCATCAATAACCGCAACCTCAAGACGTTGGCCACCGATCTAGCCAACACGGAGGAGCTTGCGCCGCAGGTGCCGCCCGATCGTTTCCTGATCTCCGAAAGCGGCATGCGCAGTCACTCGGACCTGCGCCGACTCGCCGCGGCAGGGGCGTGGTGTTTCCTGGTCGGCGAAAGTCTGCTGCGCCAGCCGGACGTGCTGACGGCGACGCGAGCGCTGTTGACAGGTGTCGCATGAGCCAGGATTTCTCTCATTTCGACGTGCGCGGTCAGGCGGCGATGGTGGACGTCGGCGCCAAGCCGGTCACCGAACGTATCGCCACTGCGCGCGCGCGCGTGGCGATGCAGCCGGAAACGGCCACGCTGATCCGCAGCGGCGGTGCCAGGAAGGGCGACGTGCTGGGAGTGGCGCGGATTGCCGGTATCATGGCCGCGAAACGGACCTCGGAACTGATCCCGCTGTGCCATCCGCTGCCGATCAGCGCGGTGTCGCTGGAACTCACCGTGGCAGAGGACGCCGTGGAGATCGCCGCGACGGTGCGTACCACGGGACAGACCGGGGTGGAGATGGAGGCGCTGACCGCAGCCACGGTGGCGGCGCTGACGGTCTATGACATGTGCAAGTCAGTGGATCGCGGGATGCGCATCGAGGCGGTGCGCCTGACCCACAAGGCAGGCGGCAAGTCGGGCGAGTTCGTCCAGGACTGAGTTCCAACGCAGGCCGCAGTCTGACGCTGCTGCCTATCGCTCGTTGTCGTCGAACAGGATGCGGTTGGCGGCGCCTTCCAGGTCGTCATACTGGCCGGAGCGCAGCGACCAGAGGAATATGGCCAGGCCGCCGCCGCCCAAAATCAGACTCGCGCCGAGCAGATAGAGGATGACGTTCATGCCGGTCGGCCGCGCAGGCGGAAGCTGTTCGCCAATACCAGCAGCGAGGAGCTCGACATCGCCACGGCGGCCAGCCACGGGGTGACAAAGCCCGCGACGGCCAACGGCACCATCAGGACGTTATAGCCGACCGACAAGGCCAGGTTCTGACGCATCACGTTCCGCGCGCGCCGCGCCGTCTCGATCACAGCCGCGACTGGTGCCAGAAGATTACCCTGAAACACCACGTCGGCGACGGTCTGGCTGATATCGGCCGCACTCGCCGGTGATGCCGACACGCTTGCCGCGGCCAGCGACGGGCCATCGTTGAGGCCGTCGCCGACCATCAGTACTTTGCGCCCGGACGCCAGCAGCGCCTCGACGGCCGCGACCTTCTGCACCGGCGTGCGCCCGGACTGCCAGGACGCGATGTCGAGTGCGGCAGCGACCGGTGCCACGGCGGCAGCGTGATCGCCGGACAGGAGATGCACGTCGAGGCCCAGACGACGCAGCCTGTTCAGCGTCGTGGCGACGTCCGCGCGCAAGGTCTCGGCAAAGCGGAAGCACACCGGTTCGCAACCTGGACGCGACAGCCATAGTTCCGGTCCGGCAGTGTCGCCATCCAGAGCCGATGCGAACGCCCGACTGCCCAATCGCACATCGCCGGCCTGGATGCCCTGCCCCGGACGCTCGACCACGTCATCCGCGACGGCAACGGGTCCGGACGCCGCCAGCAGCGAACGTGCCAGCGGATGGCGGCTGCCCGCGGCAAGCGATGCGGCAACCCGCAATGCGTCCGGATCGAAACTCTGCCCTGCCACAAGCGCCATCGCAGGCGCGGTCAGCGTGCCGGTCTTGTCAAATACGACTGTATCTACATCGGCCAGCCGCTCCAGAGCGGTCGGCGACTTCAGCAGCACGCCGGCGCGGAACAGGCCTCCGGTGGCGATCACCTGCACCACGGGCACCGCGAGTGCGAGAGCGCAGGGGCAGGTGATGATCAGCACCGCGCTCGCGGTCAGCAGCGCCTGAACCGCGGGCACTCCAGCGGCGAAGTACCACCAAACGAAGGTCAGCAGGGCGGTGAGATGCACCGCGGGCGCATAGCGTCGCGCCACCCGGTCGGCGAGCCGGACGAAGCGCGAGTGCCGCGCCTCCGCCGCCTCGATCAGTCGTGCGCATTCGGCAAGCAGGGTGCCGCTGCCGGTAGCGGTTGCTCGCACGATCAGCGTTTCGCCGAGGTTGACGGTGCCGGCGAACACCTGCGTACCAGCGGCCGCGGCGACCGGCAGGCTTTCGCCGGTGACCAGGCTGGCATCGAGCATGGATGTGCCGCGCTCCACCACACCATCGACGCCGATTTGTTCGCCAAGCCCAACCAGCACGCGATCGCCGGACGCGACGGCATGCTGACCGCGCCGCTCGATGCTGCCGTCGGATTGCAGCACCGCGACATCCACCGCCCGCAGCGTCAGCAGCTGCTCGGCTGTCGCGCGTGCCTGGCTGCGCGCGCGGTGGTCCAGCACACGGCCGATCAACAAAAAGAACAGCAGCGTGATGGCGGAGTCGAAGTAGGTGTGCACGCCGCCCTGCATCGTCTGCACCAGACTCATGCCGGTGACCAGGATCACGCCGAGGCTGATCGGCACGTCCATGTTGGTGCGCATCTGGCGCAACGCCGCGGCGGCGGAAACGAAGAACGGCCTGCCGGCATAGGCGATCGCCGGCATGGCGATAAGCGCCGAGAACCAGTGCAGCAGGTCGCGCGTTGCGGGACCCATGTCGTGCAGCAGGCCGCCGGCCTCGCCGGCCCAGATGCCGATCGACAGCAGCATCACGTTGGCGGCGGCGAAACCGGCCACTGCGAGTGCGCGGATCAGGGCACGATCGGTGCTGTCGCGTGCGGCGGCGAGTGACGCCGGATCGAACGGCACGAGGCGGTAACCAAAGCGTTCGACCGCTTCGGCCAGCGATGCGGCGCGCTCGGTTGCGCCGCGCCAATGCAGTCGCAGGCGGCGGGTCGTCATGTTGACGCGGCCCTGCAACAGGTCGGGCTCGCGGGCTAAAACCGACTCGATCAGCCAGACGCAGGCGCCGCATTGCAGACCATCGACGGCGAGCGTGAGTTCGTGGCTACCGTCGGCGCGGGTAACGATGAAGCGGGAGAGGTCGCGGCGTTCGGGTGGCTCGGGGCGCAGTGCGCGGATCGTGGGATCGAGGATGCGTTGCGCGTAGTAGCGGCCGAGACCGAGGGTCTCGATGGTTTCATAGGCAGCGGCGCAGCCGGGACAGCAGAAGCGGCGACCGGAAGTGCTGGGCAGGTTGCAGTGTATGCAGGTGGTTTCTGCGGGCGAGAGAGGCGAAGATAGTTCGTCCCCTCCCCCCAACGCCCTCCCGCAAGGGGAGGGGGAGAATTTGAGCCGATTCAATGTACGATCACTCGCCGCGTCGCCGCCATGTCATGACCGCCGAGCGATGCCGTCAGCGTCAACTCCCACTGCCCCGGTGTCGGCAGCGTCACGTCGGCGATATAGCTGCCGGCGGCAATTTCGTGGAACGCCAGTGGCCGCGTCTGCGGCGCGCCCAGCGGACGCTCCGCGGACGCTGCCACCGATGCGCCGTGCAGCGGCGAACCATCGCGATCGGTTAGCCGCACTTCCGGGCGTCCCGCCGCATCAGTTCGTGCTGCCACCGTCCAGCCGAGCGCCGCGACGCGTTGCTCGCGCTCGAGCACCGCGTCGTAATGGTTGCTGAGCTCGAAGCCCTCATCGCCCGCCTGGCCGGGGAAGCTGTGCAGCGCGGCATAGACCATGCCGGCGTTGACCGCGACCACCACGCCGAGGCCGGCCACGATGGCCTGCGGAAAGTACCACCAGAGTGATCGCTTCATCGCGGCCCCATGAACTGCGAGCGATACACGGTCTGCTCGCCGGTATCGCTGTTGCGCAAGATGAAGTCGAGGCCCTGCGAGCCATCGACCAGATGCTCCGGCTCGCCCGCCACGGTAATGCGAAACGTGCCGACGCTGTCCCCGTTCACCATCAGTCCGAGCCGGCTCGCCGGTCCAAGGCCCTCGTTCGACTCGGCGAGCGACGCCGCGTTCAGACCATCGGTGCGCAGTTCGAACAGCGCGATGTTCGGACCCTTGTTGACGATCTTGACGGTATAGCCGTTGCGCAGATCGCCATCCGGCAGACGCACGAACAAGGGCGCGCGGTCATGCAGCACCGACAGCCCGACCGACGATCGCATCGCGAGCGCCACGGTCATGACCACCACCGCGATGAGCAATGCCGAGACGTAGATCAACGTGCGCGGGCGCAGCAGGTGCAGCGTGGTCTGCCGACCCTCCGCTTTGGCTGCCTGATCCGCGAGCGTGTCCCAGGTGATCAGCCAGTTCGGCCGTCCGGTCCGCTCCATCACGTGGTTGCACGCGTCGATGCACAGTCCGCAGTTGATGCACTCGAGCTGGATGCCATCGCGGATATCGATCCCGGTGGGGCAGGCGGTGACGCAGGCCCCACAATCGATGCAGTCGCCGCCGCGGGTATCTTCATGCCGCCGGCCGCGCAGGCGCGGTTCGCCGCGCCACCCCTGGTAGGTCACGGTGACGCTCTGTTCGTCCAGCATCGCGGACTGGAAGCGTGGCCACGGACACATGTAGGTGCAGACCTGCTCGCGCGCCCAGCCGGCCAGCAGATACGTGGTGGCGGTGAACAGGAAGGTGAAGAAATACACCTCCTTCGACGCGGTGCCGGTCCAGAACTCCACCGTCACCGTCGGCGCATCGACGTAGTACATGATCCAAGCGCCGCCGGTCCAGAACGCGATGCCGAGCCAGGTGACGTGCTTCAATACCTTGCGCCATACGGTGTCGAACGTGACGGGCTCCGCGTCGCGCTTCATGCGTTCGTTGCGGTCGCCTTCGATCAGGCGCTCGATCCACATGAACAGATCGGTCCACACCGTCTGCGGACAGGTGTAGCCGCACCACACGCGTCCGAGCAGGCTGGTGACGAGAAACAGGGTGACCGCACCCATGATCAGCAGGCCGGTCAGATAATAGATGTCCTGCGGCCAGAACTTGAGATTGAAGAAATAGAACCGCTCGTGCCAGATCGACAGCAGGACCGCCTGGTCGGGCTGGTTCACGCCACGATGCCAGCGCAGCCAGGGCAGCAGATAATAGATCCCTAGACAGACGATCAGCACCGCCCATTTGAACCGGCGTACCGGGCCGTGCACTGTCTTCGGATAGACCCGCACGCGGTTGGCGTAGAGATGATCGCCGGCTTCCTCGCGCTGGAGCTGGAGCTGGCGTTCCGCCTTGCTGATGCGGGACATGGATATTCGCCTACTCGCCGCCGCCGAGCGAATGCACGTAGAGCGCCAGGCTCTTGATCGTCGCCTCATCGAGGCGGGTGTGCCAGGCCGGCATCACGCCCATGCGTGGTGCGGTGATCTGCGCGACCACGGTAGCCCTGTCGCTGCCATAGAGATGGACCTGCGAGGCCAGGCGGGGCGCACCCTTCTCGCGATCCCCCTGCCCTGCCTCGCCGTGACACAGCGCGCAGTTGTCGGCGAACAGTTGCTTGCCTGCCGACACGGCCTTATCGGGCGGCACCTTGCCGAACAACGTCATCACGTAGTCGGCGATCTGCTGGATCTCGTTGGGCTTCAGAATGCCATCGGCGCCGAAGCGCGGCATCTGCGAGTCGCGCGCCTTGTCGTCACCGCTGCGGATGCCGTAGGTGATGGTCTGCCGGATGTCATCGAGCGTACCGCCCCAGATCCACGCACCGGCGGCCAACGCGGGATAGCCTGGCTGACCGCCGCCGCCGGCGGCATGGCACGGCTGGCAGTTGTTGGCGAAGGCGATGCGCCCGGCGGTCTGGGCGGCCGCCATGAGCTGCGGGTCCTTGCGGATGTCGGCGAACGACAATACTGCGATACGGTCCATCGTGGCGGCGCGCTGTGCCGCCACCGCGCGCACCGCGTCATTGACGGCGGTGCGCTGCGAATAGCCGAGCACGCCGGGGAAATAGCCGGTGATCCCCGGCACCGACGGGTACAGCACGCACAACACCGCGGCCCAGACAATGGTGGCGTAGAGCACGTACACCCACCACTTCGGCAGCGGTGTGTTCAGCTCCTTGAGCCCGTCCCATTCGTGGCCGGTGGTATCGCGGCCGGTGACGATGTCCTTCTCGATCTTGGTTGGCACAGTGGCGCTCCTCAGCGGTCGTCTTCGAGCGGGATGCGGCCATGCCGCTCGATCTGGGACTTGCGCCCCGGCCAGTAGGTGGTGAGCAGGATCAGCAGAAACACGGCGAACACCGCGACGATCCAGTTGTGCTGCACCAGCATGATCAGGTTCATCATGGCCGCGCTCTATTGCTGGATGTGTTCGTTGGCGGGATCGGCGAAATCAACCATGGTGCCCAGCACCTGCAGATAGGCCACCAGTGCATCCAGTTCGGTGACCGCGTGGCCGTTGCCCGGCACCGTCACCGCCTTCGGATAGCGCTTCAGCAGCTCCGTGTTGTCGGCCATCGGATTAGCCTGCGTCGCCAGGTCGGTCGCCGCCTTTGCGATCCCGTCGTCGGTGTAGGGGACACCTACGGTGCGCAACGTGCGCAGCCGCGCGGCGATGTCGTCGGTCTCCAACGGCGTCTCGGCGAGGAAACCATAATGCGGCATCAGTGACTCCGGCACCACGCTCTGTGGGTCGATCAGGTGCGCATAGTGCCAGTCGCTGGAATACTTGCCGCCGACCCGCGCCAGATCGGGTCCGATGCGCTTGGAGCCCCACTGGAACGGATGGTCGTACATGCTCTCCGCCGCCAGCGAGAAGTGACCGTAGCGCTCCACCTCGTCGCGCAGCGCGCGGATCTGCTGGCTGTGGCAGAGATAGCAGCCCTCGCGCACGTAGATGTCGCGGCCGCGCTGCTCGAGCGGCGAATACGGGCGCACGCCCTTCACGTGCTCCACCGTGGTTTCGATGGTGAACAATGGCACCACCTCGACGATACCGCCGATCGCGATGACGACGAGCGTCAGCACGAGCAGCAGGAAGACGTTGCGCTCGATGAATTCTTGGCGGAACATCGGGTTATTCTCCCGCCACGGCGAGCGCAGCCGGCAGCGCGAACGGCTGCTGATCGGTGGTGCGGCTGCGAACCGTCTGGATCAGGTTGTAGACCATCAGCAATGCGCCGGTGAGGAACATCAGTCCGCCCAGCATGCGGATCACATAGTAGGGATGCACGGCGACGACGGACTCGGCGAACGAGTACTGCAGGAAGCCGAACTGGTCGTAGGCGCGCCACATCAGGCCCTGCATGATGCCGGCGACCCACATCGAGGTGATGTAGAACACGATGCCCAGCGTCGCGATCCAGTAGTGCCAGGACGCAAGACGCTGCGAATAGAGCCCGCTGCGCTGCCACAGCACCGGCACCAGATAGTAGATCGCGCCGAAGCTGATGAACGCCACCCAGCCCAGTGCGCCGGAGTGCACGTGACCGATCGTCCAGTCGGTATAGTGGCTGAGCGCGTTGACGTCGCGCACCGACATCACCGGGCCCTCGAAGGTGGACATGCCGTAGAAGCCCACCGCGGTGACCGAGAAGCGCAGGCCGGGATCGGTGCGCAGCTTGTCCCAGGCGCCCGACAGCGTCATCAGGCCGTTGATCATGCCGCCCCAGGACGGCATCCACAGCATGATCGAGAACGCCATGCCCAGCGTCTGCGTCCAGTCGGGCAGCGCGGTCCAGTGCAGATGGTGGGGACCGGCCCAGATGTACATGAACACCAGCGACCAGAAATGCACCACCGAAAGGCGGTACGAGTAGACCGGGCGGTTCGCCGCCTTCGGGATGAAGTAGTACATCATCCCCAGGAAGCCCGCGGTCAGGAAGAAGCCGACCGCATTGTGGCCGTACCACCACTGGATCATCGCGTTCTGCACGCCCGATGCGACCGAGTAGCTCTTGGCGGAGAACATCGAGATCGGGATCGCGATGTTGTTGCCGATGTGCAGCACGGCGATGGTCAGGATGAACGCGAGGTAGAACCAGTTCGCCACATAGATGTGCGGCTCCTCGCGCTTCATCAGGGTGCCGATGAAGATCACCGCGTAGGCGACCCAGACGATGGTCAGCCACAGGTCGATGTGCCACTCGGGTTCGGCGTATTCCTGGCTCTGGCTGAAGCCCATGACATAGGACAGCGCCGCCATGACGATGAAGAACTGGTAGCCCCAGAACACGAAGTTCGCGAGCGCTTCGCCGCCGAACAGCCGCGCACGGCAGGTGCGCTGCACGACATAGAACGACGTGCCGAACAGTGCGGAGCCGCCGAAGGCGAAGATCGCGGCCGAGGTGTGTACCGGGCGCAGCCGGCCGAAGTTGATGAACGACAGGCCGAGGTTGGCCGCCGGCCAGGCGAGTTCGGTGGCGATCCAGACGCCGACCAGGAAGGCCACGATCGCCCAGAAGATGGCGGCGATCAGGAATTTCTTGACCACCGCCTCGTTGTATTCAGGCAACGGACGCGGCAGGACCGCCGCGGCGTCAGACATGCCGGCTGGCGTCCAGCCGGTCGTAGTGGCGGCGGAGCAGACCGAACACGAACACGCAGGCGAAGCCGAACAGTGAGAGCCCGAACACATACATCTCGTCGTCCATCGCGCCGGACGCGAGGATCAGGCCGACCAGGCCGAGCACGGCCATCAACAGGCCGACGATGAGGTCGCTTGGCTCGATGTCCATGGAACACTCCGGTAGGGGTCGGGTGAAACTGCCCTGTCGGCATTAACGGATCATTGATCTGGATCAATGTGAGGATGCGGTGCCCTGGAGTAGCTGGCGCATGGTTGTCGCGACGCCGCCATGATCTCCGCCCTCGCTGCGTGGTGCGGCGCCGTCCCGTGGTCGGGCGGCCTGCTGCTGGGTCTGTTCCTGGCAGGAGCGGCCGGCAGCACGATGCACTGCGTGCCGATGTGCGGCGGGTTCGTGCTCGGCCAGGTGGCCGACGGCATGGCACGCCTGCCGGCGGCACGCCTGTGCGAATGGCAGCGCATCGGACAAGGCGCGCTGCTGCCCTATCATCTGGGACGGCTGACCACATACGCCGGACTCGGCACAATAGGCGCCGCCGCAATGGGCCGGTTGCCTTGGTTCAGCTTTGTATCTGCCGGATTGCTGCTGCTGGGTGCCGCGCTGTTTCTGGCGCACGTGGCGCGCGTGCTGCCGGGCCTGGATCGGGCGCCGGCGGGCTGGACCCGCGCCATCGCCCGGCTCGCGAAGCGCACCGGCGGCGGCTATCCGCTTGGCGTGGTGCTCGGCTTTCTGCCCTGCGGTTTCCTCTACGCGGCGCTTGCGGCCACCGCTGCCAGCGGCAACCCGCTGCTCGGCGCACTCGGCATGATTGGCTTCGGGCTTGGGACCGCACCCGCTCTGATGGCCGTCGGCATCGCCGGGCAGGCAGCGGGACGACGCTGGCGGCGAGGAGTCGCGACCGCCGCACCGGCCGTGATGCTGCTCAACGCGGCACTGCTTACCGCGCTGGCGCTGCGCGGCCTGGGTATCGATATGTGACCGAAGGAGCACGACATGTTCAAAGACTGGCAAGCGATGGCGACCGAGCTGACCAGTGACATCAGGTCACTGCGCGCCGGTGCACCTGAGGTGATGAAGGGCTTTTCGGCGCTGGCGCAGGCGGCGCTCAAGGCCGACGCGCTCGACACCAAGACCAAGGAACTGATCGCTCTGGCGATCGCCGTCGCCACCCGTTGCGATGGCTGCGTCGCCTTCCACACCGAGGCAGCGATGAAGCAAGGCGCCACGCGCGCCGAGGTGCTCGAGACGATGGGCATGGCAGTCTACATGGGCGCCGGCCCGAGCGTGATGTACGCCGCGCAAGCCCTGGAGGCGTTCGATCAGTTCAGCGCGAAATCGGCGGCACAGGCGGCTTAGCAGACCCTTGACGGCCACCATTGCGATTCCTAACTCGTTTGGCACTCGTGGTCAGGGGGTGCCAAGCCGCCGCAAGAGGGTCGGCACGGCTGACGCGTGAGTTAGGGGTGAGTTGCGCGCTTCCTGCCGATGAGCAGCCAGGAGGGAGTGATACAATGGCACTGTTTCCGGATCCATTCGACGCGCTTTCAAGCCTGCAGCAGGCCCTGGATACGTTCCGGACCAGCGGCTGGCTGGCATCTGGCCCAAGCGGAGGCGGCAGCTACCCGCCGGTCAACGTGTTCCGCAAGGGCGACGACTTCGTCGTGATCACCGAGGTTCCCGGCATCGCGAAGTCGGACCTCGAGATTCAGGTCAAGGGCAACACCATCCGGCTTGCCGGGACCAAGTCGGTGACCTATCCGGAGAAGGCAAGCCTGCATCGGCGCGAGCGGCTGGCAGGCCGTTTTGATCGAGCGGTGACCTTGCCGGTCGAGGTCGACGCCGACGGCGTCAAGGCCGAATGCCGCGACGGCATCCTGGCCCTATTCCTGCCCCGCGCCCAGCGCGACACGCCGAAGTCGATTCAGATAGCGTGATATTCTGGAGCGAAGGAGGACACCATGGCGACGGCTCAGGAACTCGCGGTGCGCGACAAGAAGGAGCTGGTGAGCAAGGAAGAAAAGACCATCCCCGGCCGCTATTACGTTCCGTACTCCGACATCTACGAGACCAACGAGGCACTCTGCGTGGTGATGGAGATGCCCGGCGTCGAGAAGAAGGATCTCGACGTGGCATTGGAGAATGATGTTCTGCGGGTGGACGGGCGGATCGATTTTTCCAAGTACGAAGGCATGGAACCGGTCTATACCGAGTATAACGTGGGCCACTACACTCGGTCCTTCACACTGTCGAACAAGATCGATCAGGAACGGATCAGCGCGCAACTCGATGACGGGGTGCTGACACTGACACTGCCGAAAGCGAAAGAGGCGCAGCCGCGGAGGATTTCGATCGGATGATGCGAGGCTCCCCCTGCCGCGAAGGCCGGGGGAGCATTGCCCGTTCAGCCGTCGGCTGACGGGCCGCGGGACACCCCATCTTGGGCATGCAGATTGGCGAGCGAGGGGATGTCGCCGGCAGCGATGGCGGCGTCCGCGGCCCTGTATACACGCTCCGTTGATTCGCGGTTGTTGCGGCATCGGCTGACTGGTTCATACAGTCCTCATGAGCGGTTTTGTTGGACGCCGAGCCTGTGCATGGCCGAGCCGCCTCTGCGGCCCGCTCGGATGGTCGGCGCGTGTCCACGAGAGATGCGACGTACTGACGCCGCCGGCAATCTCAATCAGTTGCATCGCAACCGAACGGTCGTTCTGGGGCGGTCGGGCTTGGGTGACTATGGCCGCTCCTCAGAATCGACCTCAGGTGGCCAGCGGTCAGCGTGCTCCGTCAGGCCGGCACACCGTACTTTCGTTGCTTGCGGGCATTCCATGCTGTGAGCGAGTCCGCGGCGGCTTGCTCCATTCGGTCCAATTCACCGGCCGCCTCGGTGCGTGCCGTCATCTCCAGCCGGATACCGTTCGGATCGAAGAAGTAGATCGACTGGCAGAAGTTGTGATCCTTCGGCCCCAGTACGTCGACACCTGCGGCTTCCAGGCGGCGTTTGCCTTCCAGCAGCGCGTCCATGCCCGGCACCTCGAAGGCGATGTGGTTGACCCAGCTCGGCGTGTTCGGATCCGCCAGCGCCGGCGGTGAACTGGGCAGGTCGAAGAACGCGATATAGCTGCCGTCGCCGCATTCGAAGAAGATGTGAATGAGGTCGACTTCCTCCCCGTACGGCCGCGCGCCC
>DASXNR010000459.1:0-22143 GCA_036494925.1 Acetobacteraceae bacterium | reverse complement strand
TGCTGTCGTTGCGCCCGGACCTCGGCCAGATCCAGGATCTGGCGCACGATTTCACAGCCCGCACCGGCAATTGGGCGCTGAACGATTTCGACTTCGAGGTGCCGACCAAGAATTTGCGCACCCATGAGCCGACCGTGCTCGACGTGCCGCTGATGAAACGGTTCGAGACCTTCGACTATCCGGGCAGCTATACCGCGCCGGAGGAGGGCAAGAAACTGACGCGGCTGCGCATTCAGGAGGAGGAGGTGCACCACCATCAGGTTTCGGGTAGCGGCTCATGCGCCGGTTTCGATGCGGGCAAACGGTTTACCCTGACGGACCGACCCACCAATGGGGAGAAACCGTCCAACTACCTGCTGACCGAGGTTCGCCATACCGCGCGTGACAACAGCCACTTCTCGATCGGGGCGGAACCCGCGACCTACAGCAACCGGTTCGTCTGCATTCCCATCGAGACACCGTTCCGGCCGCAGCGGTTGACGCCCAAGCCGATCGTGCAGGGGCCGCAGACCGCGACCGTGGTGGGACCGCCTGGAGAGAGCATCCACACCGATCAGTATGGCCGTGTGCGGCTGCTGTTCCACTGGGACCGACGGGGCAAGCGCGACGATCATGCATCGTGCTGGATCCGGGTTTCGCAGGTTTCCTCGGGGTCGCACTGGGGTGGGATAACCGTGCCGCATGTCGGGCAGGAGGTGATCGTCGCCTTCCTGGAGGGCGATCCGGACCGGCCCTTGGTGCTCGGACAGGTGCACAATGGCACCAACATGCCGCCAATTCCCCTGCCGGAGCACAAGAACAAGACGATCATGCGTGATCACGGCGACAATAAAATCATCATGCACGGCAAGGCGGGCAGACAGTATCTGAGCATGGTGTCGCCGCGCTCACTCAACATGATTGCGGTCCGAAGTGCCGCGAAATCGCTTTCCGCCGCGGAGAATTTCAAGAGCAAGAATGGTTCATTCAATGACGCGATCGACGATTTCCAGGACCATGAGTCGCTGATGGAGTTGTGGAATATCTTTCAGACCCTGGAATACGAGACCGCGGACGCCAATGTCACCGCGACTGCCAAGCTCCTCCCATCGCAGGTCGGTGCGGCTGACTCGGGCGCGAGTGTCGACGTGAACTCGATGAGCGAGGGGAACATAAATGGTCTGAGCCTGAAGAATACGAATGCATGGGTCGGCGTCGATTTGAACAGCTGGGTGAACCGCAACGTAAACACCCAGGTGAACGGCAACGCCACTGCGGTGATCGGCGGCACCACCTACGGCGGGACCAGCACGGCATCCACCAACACGACGGAGGTCTGGGGCGACAACGTAACCTATGCGCACCACGACAACATCACGACGGCGGACCATAATAATATCACTAACGTCCCGAGTGGCGAAAATCTTACCAATGTAAATGGCGAGAACACCACTATTGTGGTCGGGAGCAACTGGACCGTAGTCACTCCAAACAATTTTCAATTTATCGACGGACTCAATACCTCCATCACCTACGGAATGAATACGGCGCTCACTATCGGTGTGAACATCTCCGTCAATGCGATTCTCAGTCTCGCGCAAAGCGGCATCGCCCTGTCGCAGAACATGATCCAGTCGCAGACGGCGGCCTTCGATCTGGAAGAGAAAGACGCCAAAATAACCACCGTCGGTGCCGCCATAATGGCGGGCGGACTGAAGATGTTCTTATGATCTGGCAGAAGGCTTGACCACCATCGGCGCCGACGAGCGTTGCAATCTTCGCGACGGAGCCGTAATGGCCGGATTTCGTATCGGTATGGCGTGGCACGGTGTGCCCTGGGCGACGACGTCAACCGCCCAGGCTGGATCATGAGAGTCATCAAACCCCAGACCCTTGGTCTGCTCACCCGCCCGTTCGAGTTTCGGCGGGAATTTTGGCTTGGCTGTGCCGCGATAGCGTTTCTCCCGATCGGCGGATCACCCTCGCTGCTGCTCGAGACTGCGCTGTGGCCATTCCTGGCCGAGGAATTGCCGCCGGACCAACCGCTCGACGCGGTGATCCCCAAGGCGCGAGCCGAGTTTGTCATGGTCGCCCATGCCTTCGCGCCGGGTGGTGTCGTCGCGCCGATGGTGTCGACAGGCGCTCGACTTGGCTTGGTGACCAAACAGCTGGATGTCATCGGCGACCGGGAATTCGATCGAACCAGCGGGCAAATCACCGAGCCGGTTGCGTTCAGCCAAATGAAGCTCGATTGGACCCGCGCCTATGGCGGCAGAGACTTTGCCGATAATCCTTTGGGCAAGGGCGTAACGGCCGATGGCTCGGATGGCCGGATATTTCCAGTGGAAAACATCATGCGGCGTAATCCGGACGGGGAAAGGACCCGTGGTCCAGCCGCCTATGGGCCGGTTGACCAGATGTGGCCAGTGCGTACGAAATTATCGGGAACCTACGATGATGCATGGTTGAAGCAAGATTTCCCAGGCTTCGCCCGCGACATCGATTGGCACTTCTTCAATATTGCGCCCGCCGACCAGTGGCTCCCGCAACCACTCACCGGCAATGAGACCTATGCATTCAAGAACCTGCATCCCGACCATCCCCTCCTGGAGGGGCGTCTGCCGGGGATCGCGGCGCGCCTGTTTGTTTCCCGCAAGGCTCAAGGCGGCGACGGTGGTTTCGAGGAGGTGCCGCTGACGCCGACCACGGTATGGTTCTTCCCGCACCGCGAGCGCCTGGTACTGGTGTATCATGGTCGCACGCGGCTCGCGGAGGAAGATGGTTCCGACATTGCCCGCGTCGTACTCGGTGCCGACCGCATCGGCGCGCCGCGCCCGGTCGAAGATTTTCACAGCGTCATGGTCAAGCGCACAGACCCGAAGCACGGCGCGCTTTACGCGCTGCGTGACCAGGATCTGGTACCCGCGGAGTTGCTGCTGCCCGCCGTCGCCGATGCCGGGCCGTCGCCGCTCCAACAGATTCTTGCCCGGCAGATCAGGCGTGCCGATCGGGAAGCCGCGGCGTCGCGCGAGAAAATGCGCGCCCTGGGCCTGGATCCTGACAGGTTCCTGGGTCCGTCGCCTCCGCCACCCGACTTGACTATGCCGGCACTGGAGGAACTGCCCGCCATCATCGCCGCCGCAGAGGCGCAGGCAAGGACCGAGAAGGAAAAGGCCGAGGCCGCCGCCATCGCGAAGAAGGCGGAGACGGCAGCGCAACTCGCCGCCTCCGGCATGCCGGAGGAAGAAATCAGGCAGCTGCTCGACGCAAAGCCCAAGGGCCCGCCCGCGTTCAGCGCCGCCGCCATGCAGTCCCAGATCGATGCGATACGAGCAATGGGGCTGATGACGCCGGAAGCCGAAGTGCAACTCGCCTCGCCCGAGACGATCACGCAGTGGCAAACCGCCGAGAGGGAGATCAGGAACAGCTATCGTCTGACGGCGCAGCATCAGGAGCGTGCGGACGCGTTGCCGGCAAAGCGTAATGAAGAAATCCGCCGCCTTGTGTCCGGCGATACGGCAGCGGCCCGCGCGCTCTATGATCTCCATGGCGCGGATCTGTCCGGGCTCGATCTGGCGGGAATCGACCTCTCGGGGGTTTGCCTGGACGGTGCCGACCTGACCGAAACATCGTTCGCGGGCGCGAAGCTCGTCAACGCAGTACTGGCCCATTCGCGAATGGTGGGCTGCGTGCTGGATGGGGCCGACCTGACCGGTGCCAATTTAGGCAAGGCGCAGTTGCTCGGCGCGACATTCAATCGGGCCACACTGAAAAATACCGTGCTGGCGGGCGCCGATCTGACCAATGTGTCCATGGCGGGCGCCGATCTGGAAGGTGCTGATCTTACCGATACGATCACAGCCGGCGCAGATTTCAGCAATGTCCACGCGCCAGGCATTCTGGCAATGCGGCTGTCATTGCGCGGATTTCATGCGCCGGGCATCGTGCTTGCGAAAGCGAAATTCATTGAATGCGACCTGGAGCATGCAAACCTGGTGGGCGCCGCACTGGAACAGGCCGTCTTTCTCCAATGCAACTTGGCCAGCGTGCGTCTCGTCGGTGCGCGAATGCGCAAGGCGGTCTTTGTGCAACAATGCTCCCTGGAAAATGCCGATCTGTCACGAGCCGATCTGAGAGAGGCGAATCTGCGGGAGACCGCTTTGCAAGCTGCCAATCTGGATGGAGCGAACATCGAACAGGCTGACCTATCCAGCGCTGATCTGACCGGCGCCGTGCTGACCCACGCGCGCGCCGCGGGCAGCCGATTGATCGCAGCCAATCTGCGACGGGCCGATCTGAGCTATGCCGATTTCTCGACAGCTGATCTATCGCGGGCTGATCTGCGCGGCACCAACCTGATCGAGGTTTCGGTGTACGAAGCCAACCTGCAGCGGACGAAACTCGACCGCGATACGCGTAGAAGGGGAATGTTCACGACACGTATGCGGTACTTGCCGATCTATGAGCCGCCGAAGGAAGCCGGATCATGACAGCCGACGAACTGGCGAAGCTGATCGACGACGGGGGACTGATCCGCAAAGTCTCGTTTGCCCGCAGCAATCTTGCGAATGCGGCACTTCTTGGCGGGGTGTTCGATACCGTCGATTTCAGCGGCGCCGATTTGCACGGCGCCGCGCTGGGGCAGGCCGTATTCACGCAATGCAGCCTCGCCGGCGCGAACCTGGATGGCGCTGATCTGACCGGTGCAACCCTCGTCGAATGCGACCTGTCCGGCACACTGCTGACAAGCACTCAGGCCGGCAAGACCAAGTTCGTAAGAACCAACCTGAGCCGGGCGCAGTTCGCCAGGACACCACTTGTTCATACCACGATCGTGGCGTGCGACCTGACCGACACGGTGTTCGCCGGCGCCCGGCTCGAGCAGGCCTCGATCCTCAAATGCACCACGACAGGCATTGATTTGTCCGATACGGCGTGGCATCGAGCGGCGTTCCTGAATGCCGACCTGCGGACAGCCAAGCTGGAGGGGATGCAGATGTCCCGTACCGCGATGGTCGAGGCCAATTTCGCAGGGCGATCGCTTTCCGGCTTCGGCTTTGCGACCTGCATGCTGAATGGCACCGACTTCACCGGCTGTGATCTGACAGATGCCGACTTCACGCAGTGCATGCTGGTCTCCGCCAATCTCCAGGATGCTCGACTACCGGGTGCCAAACTCGGGCGTGCTGTCCTCAGCGAGGCGCTGCTGATGCGGGCCGACCTGTCGGGCGCCGATCTGTCGCAGGCCATTCTGGTAGGAGCCGATGCGACCGGTGCGACGTTTTCACGAGCGATATTTTTTCAAAGCACAGCTACCGGATTGATCGCGCCCGAAGCGACGTTCGATGGCGCCGACCTGACATATGCGGATTTCAGTCATGCGATCCTGGATCGCGCCACGCTGCGCGGCGTGATTTTGAATCGCACCAACTTTCACGCGATCTCTGACCAGGATGCGCTGATCCCATCCCGGGTCGGTGCACTGGCGACCGACCCGGACCGGCGCACTGCCGAGACGTGGCATGAACGCGCGCGCGACTGACGGCGAGGGCTGGACGATGCTACAAGGCGATCTGTGCGGGAGCAATCAATGACGGTCATGTCCCCGAGCGCTGTTCGGAACGTGTCCTCCGAGGCCGTTTCGAGGGTGATAGAGTTTGAAGGCGGCGCAACGGGCCTGCCGGTCGGTCCGCATGGTACCGCGGCAACACTGATCGCGTGCCAAGGGCAGAACGCGCGGATCGAAAGTGATGGCGACGTCAGCGACGCCAGGATAGCGTTCGGTTGCCTGATCCGGCCCGAGCCGGGTGATCGCGTGCTGACCTGCGCTGCCGACGGCTCGGTCTGGATAGTATCGGTGCTGGAACGACATACCGGTGCCCCGGCCCGTCTGTGGACCGAGGGTGACCTGGCGATCGTGTCTGTCCACGGCGACATTTCGTTGGCGGCGGCGCGAGCGATAACCGTCGACGCCGCCGCCCGGGCCCGCGTCACGGCGCCCGAGATCGATTTGCACGCGGGGCTTGCGAGGTTCGTGCTCGACGAACTGCTGCAGATCGGCCGCAAGGCGCATTGGTACGTGGCGAAGATACGCAGCGTCGGCGAGGTGTTCGAGACCTTTGCCGGGCATCTGCTGTGCCGGGCGCGGCGCAGCAGCCGGTTCGTCGAGGGCAGCGACCAGCTTCGCGCCGGCGACATCGATCATCGCGCGGACGGCACGCTGCAGATGCGCGCCGAGACCATGTTCATGACCGCGGACACCGTCGTTAGGGTGGACGCGGACCAGATCCACATGGGCTGAGTCGAAACACCACAAGAGGTTGGCATGTTCGCGAACACGCAGATGATGGGGATGGATATGGCGTTCCCGGACGTTTGTCTGACCCCCGCAGGACCCGCGTTGGTACCGGTGCCTTATCCCAATATCGCCATGGGTCCGACGGCGATCCCCAACCAGATGACCGTGCTGATCATGGCGATGCCGGCGCACAACCTCGGTACGATTACGCCGATGACCAACGGCGACAATGCAGGCGTTGGCCTCGGTGTTGCGTCGGGCATGGTCATGGGGCCATCGCGGCATCTGACCGGCGCGTTCACCGTGCTGTTCTCCGGGATGCCGGCCACCCGGCTGACCTCGATGTCGCTGCAGAACTCCACCAACGCGCCGGGGGCGCGGCTGGTGCCCAGCCAGCCGACGGTGCTTCTGCTGGCACCTTGACCAGCCCGGCGTGGCTTGCGCCGGTCCGACGGCGGGGCCACGCTGTCGCCCGAACAACCGGAGCTTTGCGCATGTCCGACTCATCCGATTACATCCCGCCGAAGGTCTGGGTTTGGAACAAGCCAAGCGGCGGCCGGTTCGCGAACATCAACCGTCCGATCTCGGGGGCCACGCACGAGAAGGAACTGCCGGTCGGCCGCCATCCTATGCAGCTCTATTCGCTGGGCACGCCGAACGGAGTGAAGGTCACGGTAATGCTGGAGGAGCTGTTGGCGCTCGGCCATAAGGGCGCTGAGTACGATGCCTGGCTGATCAAGATCAATGACGGCGACCAGTTCGGCAGCGGGTTCGTGGCGATCAACCCCAACTCCAAGATCCCGGCGCTGGTGGATCGCAGCGGCCCGAAGCCGATCCGGGTATTCGAGACCGGCGCGATCCTGGTGCATCTGGCGGAAAAATTCGGGGCGTTCCTGCCGACCGAGCCCGGCCTCCGCGCCGAATGCCTGTCGTGGCTGTTCTGGCAGATGGGCAGCACGCCGTATGTCGGCGGCGGGTTCGGCCACTTCTACGCCTATGCGCCGACCAAGATCGAATATGCCATCGACCGGTTCGCAATGGAGACGAAGCGGCTGCTCGATGTGCTCGACAAGCGGCTGGCGGACAACCAGTACCTGGCCGGCGATGTCTATACAATCGCCGATATCGCGGCGTGGCCCTGGTATGGCGGCCTGGTGAAGTTCGACAGCTATGGCGCGACCGAGTTCCTGGCGGTGCACGAATACAAAAACGTGGTGCGCTGGGCGGATGCGATTCACGCACGGCCGGCGGTGAAGCGAGGGCGGATGGTCAATCGCCTCAGCGGCGAACCGTCGAGCCAGTTGCACGAGCGCCACGACGCCGGCGATTTCGACACCAAGACGCAGGACAAGCTGGCGGCTAACGATTGAGCCGCACGCCAGCACCCACACCGTCATGGCCGGCCTTGGGCCGGCCATCAACGTCGTCCGGTCGCACGTTTGCTGGATCCTGGATCGAACTGGACCTTAGCCGAGTAGCGAGGGATACAGGCCTTGCCAGTGCGGATTCTCAGTAGCCAGGAGACGAACCTTCCAACCTCGCGGCCAGTGCTTCAGGCTGGTTTCTCGCCGAATCGCTGTGCGTATGTCATCGTGATGTTCGAAGTTGACCCAGGGCCCTCCCGATGTTCCCAAACTCGACGAACCAGGTCACTCGTTACCCTAATGTAGAGCGTCCCGTTACGTCGGTTCGTCATGAAGTAGACCCAGCCACCCATGCTTCGACGATATACATGCATGATGAGGAAGACGTGGATGGCCGGCCCAAGGCCGGCCATGACGGTAGGGATAGGTTGGCGCGGACGAGGCCAAATCCCGCCATGATGAAAAAGCACAAGCCGTCGGCTTAGGAGATTCTGCCATGCCATTCTACCAAAAGGGTGACGTTCGCATCCGCTATGAGGAGACCGGCAGCGGCTTCCCGCTGCTGGTGACCCCTGGTGGCGGTTTGAATTCGCGTGTCAGCAACTGGCCGACCGCGGTGTTCAATTCCATGGAAATCTTCAAGGACGAGTTCCGCTGCATCACGATGGATCAGCGCAATGCGAACGGCGGCGAGTCCACGGGACCGATCGCCGTCGATGACCCGTGGGGCGGGTTCGCCGACGATCAGCTCGGGCTGATGGACCACCTCGGCATCCGCGAGTTCCTCTTCATGGGCTACTGTATCGGCGGCTGCTTTGCCATGAAGCTGATGGAGCGTGCGCCGGATCGCGTGGTGGCCGGTGTCCTGGTGCAGACCGTCGGCCACCGCGACGACGATCCCGACGTCATGCACCGCTCGGGCCACGACGTCTGGGCGCCGGAACTGCTGGCGCGGCGGCCTGATCTGACGATGGCGACGATCGAGCAGTACCTGCACAATCTGTATCGCGAGCGGCCCGACTTCGTTTACAGCGTGTCACGCGACTTTGCGCGGTCCTGCCAGACGCCGATGCTGGTGCTGCCGGACGAAATCCCGTCGCATCCGCTGCAATCCTCGATCGAGGTTGCGTCGCTGTGTCCGAACGCCGAGATCACGGTGTTTCCGTGGAAGGAGCCGCCCGAACTGAAGGCTCGCACAATCGATCGGGTACGCAAGTTCCTGCGGGCGCATGTGCCGATGCGAGCTGCTGCGCAGTAAGCTCATTCCCGCAGCATCGCCGTCACCTCATCGAGCGGCCGGATGCGCGCGTACATCTTCATCGCCTTGTCCAGGCTGTAGGCGTTGGCCGCCGCGTCGCTGCTCCAGCAGCACTCGCGCACCACGATGGACGCGACGTCCATGCTGAACGCCTCGCGCACGCTGGTCTCGACGCCGCGATTGGTGGCGCCGCCGCCGATGATGATGATGTCGCGCCGCAGCATATGCAGCAGCTCGGCGACGCCGGTCCCGTAGAACGCACTGGGCCGGCGCTTGAGGAACACGTAATCCTCGGGTCGCGGCGCGATCTCGTCGGGGAAGCCGGCCTCTGCCGTGCCTTCGACGCCGTTGGTGAGCGGTGGCACGCCGGTCTCCGCCGACAGGTCGGTCGGCAGCATGACCACATCGGCGCCATCCGCGCGGCTGACCGGAGTGGTGTAGATCACCGGCACGCCCGCCGCCCGCGCGACCGCGATCATCTGCACCCAGGAATCGAGGACAGGGCGCATCGCCGCCCTCCGTGCGGGATCCGACGGCGTCAGCGCGCGCCGGCAGACGTCGTAGGCGATCAGTGCCGTGTGGCGCCGATCGATGCGTTCGGGTTCGGGCATGGCAAGTTCCTCTGGCGGGAAAGCAAGAAAGGGAAAACGCAGATTCACGCGGATAACGCAAATACACGCAGATAGGGTTTTGAACACGACGGCGCGTCAGCGCCAATAGATCACTGTAGTGCAAGTCGGCGCGGTCCAATCCGGCAGCACTCATTGATCTGCGTCATCAGCGTGCATCTGCGTTTTTTCTTCTTTGTCTGACAGGATTCACCGCCCCGCCCCGTGCCGCTCCATGATCGGCGCCAGCAGCCCACCGCCGCCATTCATCGCCAGGTTTCCGCCGTCCATCGGGATCGCCGCCCCGGTGATCCAATCCGCCGCATCCGACGCCAGCAACAGCGACAGCCCCTTGATGTCGTCCGGCTGCCCGAACCGCCCCGCCGGGATGCCGCGCAAGAACGTATCGCGCAGCCAGGGATCCGCCTCCATGCGCGGCCCCAGCCCGTTGGCGCCCAGCACCTGCGCCGGCAGGATGCAGTTCACCCGCACGCCGCGTCCGGCCCATTCCGTGCTCAGTTCGCGCGTCATCTGGATCACCGCCGCCATCGCCATGCCGTAGACCGACTGCGCCCGCCCGAGCGATGACACGCCCGCAATCGAGCCGATGCTGATGATGCTCCCCTTGCCCCGCGCCAGCATCCGCCGGCCGGCAAGCTGGCAGGTGTAGTAGCGGCTGATCACCATGTTGTGGAAAGTGGCGCGGATGTCTGCCAGCGCCATGTCCTCGGCTGGCCCGGCCCTGGCCTCGCCCGCCACGTTGCCCAGGATGTCCACGCGGCCGAATTCGCGGTCCACGGTGGCGAACACGCCGTCGATATGGCCGGTGTCGGTCACGTCGCCGGCAATCGGCAGCGCCTTGCGGCCGAGTTGAGCGATGCCGTGCGCCGTCGCCTCGATGCCGGCCGCATTGCGGTCGAGCAGCACGAGGTCCGCGCCGGCCTCGGCCAGCGCGGTCGCCATGGCGCGCCCCATGCCTTGTGCGCTTCCAGTCACGATGGCGGTACGGCCGGTCAGATCAAACAGGTTGGTCATGCATCCCTCGGGCCCGATCGGGTTGAACCGTCACTCTGGCGGTGCCGGCGGCCGGTCGTCCAATGGGCTCGTTCCACCCGGCGCCGATCTGCGGCATTATGCCGGCGCGTCGTGGCGCAATCAGGGAACGGTCCCGCCGATGAATGAAACCACCACCACACCCACCACAAAGGATGAGATAAAGGTCGAGCGCCCTCGCCTGCACAAAGTGATCCTGGTCAATGACGACTACACGCCGCGCGAGTTCGTCGTCATGGTCCTGAAAGCGGAATTTCGCATGAGCGAGGATCAGGCCCTGCGGGTGATGATCACAGCGCACCGGCGCGGCGCATGTGTCGTCGCGGTCTATACCAAGGATGTGGCGGAAGCCAAGGCGACGAACGCAACGGATGCGGGCCGACGCAAGGGCTATCCGTTGCTGTTCACGACCGAGCCGGAGGAGTAGCTCAGCTGTCCGGCCCCGGGGTGAGACAGAGAAAGCCGTTGGTGCGACGTGACCAGTTGGCCCAGCACGCGACTGAAAAGGGCAATCCCTTCCGCTGCTCGGGCGGCACGATCACTTCGGGTGGAACCTCAAGATACCGACCTGGTCCACCCGGGAAGCCATCGCCGGTTTTCGGATCATAGGCCGGGATCAGTGCCTCATAGCGGCCATGGTCGCCGATCCGGATATCGACCATGCGACAGTCGGACAGATCGCAGCAGCTACGGCCACTGCCCGGCTGGGTAAGACCCCTGATCGCGTTTTCGTATGGGCCGAGCTTCTGTGCCGCAGCCGAACCAGGTGGTGGTGGATTGGCCAGGGACGGCGAGGCGGCAACCGTCAACGCGCCGGTTACAGCCATTGCGAGTACGGTTGCTCGTCGGTTCGTCGCGCCTGGTGTCATATTCCCAACCGATCCAAGCACGCATGCACCGGAACACCAACCGCGTATCCAAGCGCGGTTTGCTGCGCGCGCCCGGTCAGGCGTACAACGCCTTACGGGAACCGCAAGCGAGGTGATCCGATGAACGGAAAAGAGTCCGACCGCGCGCATCTCATAGCCGGCGGCTTTCCGCCTGGTTCGGCAGCAGGACACGACCACGACTATGCCCGCCTGCGGCTGTTGGGACTGCTGGCAGAACAAGACGTTCCGGCCTCGGTCGCCAATGATTTCGCTGATGTCGAGAAGTGGCTGCCGGTCAGCCGGTTGCTGATCACCTATGTCGCCGGCCCCTACCCCGACGCCGCGCAATGCCGCGCCATCCATACCTGGCTGGAGGCGGGCGGCCACTGGCTGGGGCTGCACGGAACCAGCGGCGGCCGCGCCGAGCGGGTGGAGGGTTTTCGCCAGCGCCGCACCGTCAAGACCGAGCACCACGCGCTGCTCGGCAGCCGCTTCCTGACGCATCCGCCGATCTGCCCGATCCGCGTCGATGTGCGCGACCCCGAACATCCGCTCACCCGAGGGCTCGGCACGTCGTTCGAGGTCGCGGACGAACCGTACTTCATCGAACTGCAGGAGCCAGGCGCGACGCGCATCCTGCTGAGCGCCGAGTATGGTCCGGGCGCGGTGTCACCCAGCATCGGAACCATCTATGCCTCGGACACCTCGCTGCAGCCCGACGGCAAGACCCGCGTGATCTGCTATACGCGGGAGGTCGGCCGCGGCGGCGTGACCTACTGTGCGCTCGGCCACTGCCACAACCCCGCCACTCGCCCTGGCCGTGCGGGTGATCCTTCGGACACGATCCCGTCCACCTTCCGCGGCGCGTGGGAATCCGACGCGTTCATCGCGCTGCTGCGCAACGCCATCGCCTGGAATCCGGCTGGCTGAACGCTCATCCGGTTTCTGGCGTAACCATGCATCTGGGCCACCTGCCCAAAACCAAATCAATAACATCAGGGGAGAAACATGCCGGTCAACCGTCCATCACGTCAGCTTCGACGCATGCAGTGGATCGCGATCATCCTGGTCACCGCAGCGATCGCATTGAATTACATGGATCGATCGACCCTCGCGATCGGCAATCTGAAAATACGCGAAGAGTTCGGCATCAATGCCACCGCGATCGGGGCGCTGGGATCGGCCTGGGCGCTGACCTACGGGATCGCCCAGTTGCCCTCGGGCTATCTGCTGGACCGGATCGGCCCGAAAGTCCTGGTCGGCGCCGCAATGATCCTGTGGTCGCTGTGCCAGGCGGCCGGCGGACTGGCCGCCACCTACTTTCAGCTGATGCTGTCGCGGATCGGACTCGGCGCGACCGAGGCCCCGTGCTTTCCGTCGGCCACGCGCTCGGTCAGCGACTGGTTCGATGTCAGGGACCGCGGCACGCCAAGCGGCGTGTATACGTCGGGAGCCTATATCGGGCCGACGCTCGCCCCGCCGATCCTGACCGCGGTCATGCTCGCCTTCAATTGGCGGGTGATGTTCGTCGTCATGGGTCTGGCCGGGATCGTGGCTGCCGGTCTCTGGTTCCTGATCTACCGCGACCCGAGGGCGCAGGTGCTCGAACCGCAGGACGAAGAGTATCTGCGGTCGAACCGCGCCGCGAGTTCCTCGGTTTCGCTGCGCCAATGGACCTCGCTGTTCCGGTTTCGCGCGATGTGGGTACTGATGCTCGGCGCATTCTGCACCGGCTACATCACCTGGATGTACCAGACCTGGCTGCCGGCCTATCTAGAGATGCAGCAGCACATCAGCATCGCCAAGACCGGACTGCTGGCCTCGGTACCGCTGCTGTGCGCCTTCCTCGGTGCGATTGTCGGCGGCTGGGTGTCCGACCGGCTGGTCAAGCGCGGCATGGAACTGGTCGCCAGCCGTCGCCTGCCCTTGATCCTCGGTCTGCTCGGTTCAGCCGTGTTCACCGGGCTGGCCGCGATGGCCACCGGCGCGGGCGCGGCGGTCACCTTTATCGCGCTCTCGATGTTCTGCATGCAGTTCGGCATCACCTGCAAATGGATTCTGGTGACCGCGGTGACGCCACAGGCGTATTGTGCCTCGGCGGCGAGCAATCAGAATTTTGCCGGGTTCCTCGGCGGCACGCTGTCACCGATCCTGACCGGTTTCATCGTCGACGCCACGGGATCGTTCGTGGTCGCACTGGCGATCGGTGCCGTCATCACGCTGATCGGAGCGGCGCTGTTCCAGTTCTTCATGACGACGGTGATCGACGAGGGCGAACTGGAGAAATACGCTCTTGCGCCGGCCTGACTGTCGCAGGGCGGCTCATCAGTGAAGGATTGGAAGCCATGCTGACAATCGATGCCCAGGTTCACGCCTACGAGCGCGATCATCCCGCGAGACCCTGGGCCGGCGTACTCCGCGGACCGCCGGAGGTTACCGGTGACCAGATGGTGGCAGCGATGGACGCTGTCGGTGTCGACGGCGCGCTGCTGGTGTCACCGTTTTCGATGTATCGCTACGACGCCAGCTACGCTCTCAAGGTCCATGCCGCGCATCCCGGCCGCTTCGGGCTGATCAAGCCGGTCGACCCGAGCGATCCTGGCGTGGCCGAAACCATCGCCGATTGGGCGGCCACCGAAGGTACAGTCGGCATCCGGCTCATGCTGAACCGTGAGGGCGTTTCCACCGACGCCACCGATCCCGGCCTCAACCGCGTTCTGGCCGCCGGTGCGCGACACTCACTGCCGGTGAACCTGATGTGCACCGGACGGCTGCAGCAGACCGCACTGCTTGCGGCGCGAAACCCGCAGACGAGCCTGGTGATCGACCATCTCGGGTTGCCGCAGCCGCACGAGCCGCCGGCCCCCGCGGAGCCGTTCGCCGACCTGCCGAAACTGCTGGCGCTGGCCGCGCACGACAACATCACGGTGAAGATCAGCGGGGCCTGCACGCTGTCGCACGAACCGTTTCCCTACAGGGACCTGTGGGATCCGCTGAAGCGCATCTTCGATGCGTTCGGCTGCAATCGATGCATGTGGGGCACCGACTGGACCCGGGCGGTCGCACTGCTGACGTACCAGCAGGGGGTCGAGGCGTTTCGCGTCACCGACCGCCTGTCCGACGGCGATCGGGCCGCACTGATGGGCGAGACGCTGCGGCGGGTCTACCAGTGGTCGCCGTCGAAACAGTGACCTGACGGGCAGCACATCGAAACGATGGGTTTCGCTTCCGCTCAACCCATCGGGCTACAGATACTTCGCCGGCCGGATCATCGCGCGCCACATATGCGCGACCGGCGAATTGTCGAAGCCCAGCCCCTGTTCGGGCTGGCGGAAGTTGCGGCCGATCACATCGGTGAATTCTTCCAGCTCGACCTTCGCATCCGGGTCGAACGAGTAGATATCGTGCACCGTGATCATCCGGCCCGACATGTACCACTTGTGGTTCCGCATCCGCTGGTAGTCCTGCTCGACATACGGATCGGGGCGGTAATCGGCGCCAAAGGTCTTGATATACGATTGTGGATATTCGTAGCCGACCGAATCATCGGGATAGAAGCGCAGCACCTGATGCGCGCGGATCGCCCAGGTCACCTCCTCGTCCACATAGGGTTCCACCAGTTGCGCGCCCCAGTACCCGTGGTCGCCGCGGATGAAGCCGATCGTCGAGATGTCGTGCAGCAGACAGGCGAGCACCATGTTCTCCGGCAGTCCTGCATTTACCGCGTGCTTCGCGCTCTGCAGCAAGTGCGCGGCGGGACCGAAGCGGTATTTGAAGAAGTCCATGAGGGTGGGCTGTTCCGGCATTGCCGGCAGTCGCGGATCATCGCCCATCAGTACGCGCGCGTTCGGGTTCTTCGCCATCAAGGCGCCCGCGTTCGGCGGCGGGCTCATATCGCCTTCCGCCATGCTGTAGAGCCGCGACTTGATCACGATGTAGTCGAGCTCGCGGCTCATCTGCTCTTCGAGCGCATCGGCGCGCTGCGAAAGGGTTGCGACGTCGTTCATCCGATTCCTCCTTGAAGGTCGCGTGTCCAGGGAAGCCTAGCAAACGTATGCGGAGGAAGCATACCCGGTGTCGATCGTCGTCCACCCACTTGCGTCGGCCGCGAACTTGGGGCTGAAAGACGCGCCATCCTTGCCAGGAGATCACCGCTTCATGCACTCGATCGTCGGCATTCCGGCCTGCGCGAGACTGATCGTGAACGGCCAGCTCCGCCACGACACACCGGCGCGCTATGGCGCCGCCGTGCTGGGTGGCGCGGGTGCGGTGCCGATCCTGATCCCGCCGATGGGCGAGGCCTCGCTGTCCGTGCTGGATCGGCTCGACGGTCTGCTGCTGCCCGGCAGCCCAAGCAACGTCCACCCGTCGCACTACGACGGCGGCGACAGCCTGACCCCCGAACACCATGACCTGGAGCGCGACGCCACGACGCTGCGGCTGATCCCTGAGGCGCTCGCGCGAGGCATGCCGCTGCTGGCGATCTGCCGCGGCATCCAGGAGCTGAACGTCGCGCTCGGCGGCACGCTGCACCAGAAGGTGCACGAGGTGTCCGAGCGGATGGACCATCGCCCCGGCCCCGGCACGATCGAGGAGAAATACGCGCCGCGGCACTTGGTGTTCCTGTCCGGTCAACTCGCGCGGATCGTCGGCAGCACCAAGATTTTGGTGAACTCGCTGCATGGCCAGGCAATCGACACGCTGGCGCCCGGCCTGGCGGTGGAGGCGCGTGCGCCGGACGGCACGATCGAGGCGGTGCGGGTGGAGCGCGCACGCGGGTTCGCGCTCGGTGTGCAGTGGCATCCGGAATGGGGCTACGCCGACGACAGCGCCAGCCTGGCACTGTTCCGCGCGTTCGGTGAAGCGTGCGTGGCGTATCGCTCGGGACTGCGAAAGGCGGCATGAGATGGACCTGCAACTGACCGGCAGGAGGGCGCTGATCACCGGCGGCTCGAAGGGCATCGGCCGCGCCACTGCGGAACTGCTGGCGGACGAAGGCTGCGATGTGACGCTGGTCGCGCGCGACCAGGGCGCGTTGGACGAGGCCGCAGCCGCGATCCGGGCGCGCCGGCAGGTGAACGTGCGCACGATCTCGGCCGATCTGTCGTCGGACGCGGCGGTGCGGCGGGTGGCGGCGGAGGCGGGCGAGCTCGACATACTGGTGAACAACGCAGGCGCCATCCCGCCCGGCGATGTGCTGGCGGTGGACGATGCGACGTGGCGCCACGCATGGGACCTGAAGGTGTTCGGCTACATCTCGTTCTGCCGCGTGGTGTATGCGCGGATGAAGGCGCGCCGGTCGGGGGTGATCGTCAACGTGATCGGCGCGGCGGGCGAGAGCTTCCCCACCGGCTACATCGCGGGCGCGGCGGGGAATGCGTCGCTGATGGCGTTCACCCGGGCACTGGGCAAGGGCGCGCCGGCGGACGGGCTGCGCGTGGTGGCGATCAATCCGGGGCCGGTGGAGACCGACCGGCTGGTGATGCTTCGGCGGGCCGATGCGGCGGCGAAGCTGGGCGATCCGGAGCGGTGGCGGGAGCTGACCGCGGGGATGCCGTTCGGTCGGGCGGCAACGCCACGGGAGATCGCGAGCGCGGTGGCGTTTCTGGCCAGCCCGGTGTCAGGGTACACGACCGGGACGGTGCTGACGATCAATGGCGGTGGGTAAGCGGAGAGTTCCGTCGGTCACCGGCCGAGTGCAAGGCGGACCGGGGCCATCGCTTCCAGGTGCCACTCGGGTTCGCCGGCAAAGCGTAGGATGAGGTCGGTCGCCCCCGCCCGCGCATAGCCATCGAGCCACGTCGCCACACCGGACGCAGGTCCTGAATACACCGCTTGGCGCTGCCGCAGCATCGCAGCCGGCGCGCCATAGTAGCCTTCCAGGAACGCATCCATCCGTGCCGCCGCGCGGTCCGCATCATCGTCGATGGTGAGCGTCAGATACATCGCCGCCGACAGGCCGGAGCCGTCGCGCCCCGCGGTCGCTGCGATGGTCTGCACCCGGCGCCATTGCTCAGCGAATGCCACCGCGTCCGGCGCGTTGGGAAACCAGCCGTCGAACCATTTTCCCACCCGCACCAGGCTTGCCGGCGTGTTGCCGCCGATCCAGATCGGCGGGCCGCCCGGACGGTGCGGCACCGGCGCGAGCATCCCGCCGGCCACCGGCCAGCGACCGTCCCAGTTCACTGCCTCGCCGGTCCACAGCGCCCGGCACAGGCGCAGCCCCTCCATCATTCGCCCAACCCGCTGCTCGAACGGCACGCCGCAGGCGGCGAACTCGGCGCGGATGTTCGGCACGTCGCGGGCGATGCCGACCCCCAGGATGAAGCGCCCCTCCGACACCTGATCCAGCGTCGCCACCTGGTGCGCCAGCAGCACAGGATTGCGCAGCGCCGGCAGCAGCACCGCGGTGCCGAGAGCCACCCGCGGCACCCGCCCGGCCACGCCGGCGAGCAGCGTCAGCGGATCGTGGCGCGGTCTTGCCAGGACCGAATCGCCGACCCAGACGGAATCGTAACCCAGCGCCTCGGCACGCGCGGCCAGCGCCAGCAGCGACGCCGCATCGGGCCGCCCTGCCATGATTTGCTCGCGGGTGGGCAGCAGGTATCCGATCCTCGGCGGCATCGCTCGTCTCCCGACTAGGTCAGAAAGCTTTCCATCGCCGCCAGCTCGGCGTCCAGGCCGCGCCGGAACGCCGGATCCCTTGGCCGCGCGCCGACGAAGCCGAGACCGGCGTCCAGCCGCCCCTCCTTGAGGCTGACATTGGCCCAGCCGATGATGTCGTAGCCCCACAGCAGCGGCATCGCGTAATAGCCAAAACGGCGCTGCTCCGGCCTGGTATAGGCCTCGAACCGGTAGTCCCACCCCCACAGATGCTCGAATCGCCGCCGCTCCCACACGATCGGATCGAATGGCGCCAGCAGCCGCACCGCATCCGGCGAACCGCGTCGGGTCGCGCCACCGGCGGGCCAGAGGTAGCGAATCCCATCCACCTCGCCGCACTCCAGTTCGCCTGAGGCAAGCATCGCCTCGACCGTCTGCCGCCATCCGCCCAACCCGGGCGCGCCGCGGCCGAGCAGGCCGAACGTGGCGGCCAGACCCGATTCCGCCAGTGGCGCCAGGATGCCGACCACCAGCAGCGCGATCTGCCGGCTGCGCTCCTCGGGTGCCGGCGGGTCGGGATGCGGCACTGCGGCCTCATAGAGACGGATCCCGTCCCGTCGCCCAGCGACCCGCAACAGGCCGTGATAGTGCAGGCTCTGCAACACGCGCGTCGTTGCCTTGGAAAAGCCGCCCCAGCCATTTATCGCCCGCTCGCGGCCGAAGCGGTCCGCCAGGTCGACGGGATGCGTCGGCCCGCGGTCGCGCACGAATGCCAGGACCTCGGCGGCAAGGTCGCCTGGCACCTCGTAGCGACCCGTACTGGCTGGGTCGCGCGGGTGCAGCAGCAGGTGGGTCCCGCGTGGCATGAAGCCATAGGCGTAGAGGAAGTCCTCCTCCAGCCCGAGGCGGGCGAACCGCCGTTCCAGATCGCCCGCCCGGTAGCCGGCAACGCGATGCCGCAAGATCAGGTCCTGTGCCCGGGCCGGCGCGCGGATCGGGTCGGCCTGCACGAATCCTGCCGTGCCGATCGCGCGTGCCAGCGTGGCTGGCGGCGGCAGCGAACCCAGTACCGCCTGCCTGCGCAACGCCGCGATGGTGAGCTTGCCGGCCATCCGGTTCAGCGCGCCGGCAACACGTCCTGCACGCGTTCGGGCGGCCGGCACAGCCGCACGCCGCGGGGTCCCACCACCACCGGCCGCTCCATCAGGACCGGATGCGCCAGGATCGCCTCGATCAGCGCATCGTCCGTCTGTGCCGGATCGTCCAGGCCGAGTTCGGCGTACGGGGTGCCACGCCGGCGCAGCAACTGGCGCGGCGTCATGTCCATGCGCCGCAGCAGGTCGAGCAGTTCGGCCCGGCTCGGAGGCGTCTTCAGGTACTCGACCACGCGCGGCTCCAGGCCGGCGTCGCGGATCATGCCCAGCACCTTGCGAGACGTGGTGCAGGCCGGGTTGTGGTAGATCACCACCTCGGACGTCGCGCGTGCCATCAGCGATTCCTCCTGGTCGCGAGCATAGACGGTAGGGCCCCCTTCCAGAAACCCGGATCGTCCCCATCATCCCGGCAGCCACGACAACGAAAAGGGGAGAGAGAACAGTGTTCGCACGGCTGATACCGCTCGCGCTGGCCGCGTGCCTGAGTGCCACCGCCGCCATCGCGCAGAATGCACCGCCCACCCGGATCCGCGGCACCATCGCCGGGCTGGAGGGCCAGACCCTCAGCGTCAACACCCGCGAGGGGACGAAGGTCGACGTTCTGCTGAACGACCCGCTGACCGTGGCGACGGTGAAGAAGGTAGACCTCGCCGACATCAAGCCGAACACCTATGTCGGCATCGCCACCAGGACCGGCGCCAATGGCGAACTGCAGGCGCTCGAGGTGCTGGTGTTCCCCGAGGCGATGCGTGGCGTCGGCGAAGGCTACTACGCGTGGGACCTCGAGCCGGGCAGCATGATGACCAACGGCACGGTTACCGGCACGGTCGAGGCGAAGTCGGGCCGCGAGCTCAGCCTGTCGTTCAAGGGCAGCAGCAACAAGATCGTGGTGCCGGCCGGCGTGCCGATTGTGACCTTCGCCCCCGCCGAACGGGCCGACCTGAAGCCGGGCGCGCCGGTGATGTTCGGGGCGACCAAGAACGCCGAAGGCAAGCTGGCCGCGGGCCGCGTCACTGTCGGCAAGGACGGCGTCGCGCCGCCGATGTAGCACAGGGCCGACGGCTACGGCGCGAGAACCTCGCGCGCTTCGCGGAGGCCGGGTAGGGTCGAGCCTTCAGCAAACCAGGCGTAGACCGGTCCGAGAAGAGTGCGGGCATCGGCCGGGCGGCCCTGTCGCGACCAGAAACGGGCAAGACCGGTGCACGCCTGCAGCTCGAACAGTTTTGCCGACTGCTGCCGTGCGACATCGATCGCCTGCCTCAAGACCGCCTCGGCAGCAGCGTCGTTGTCACCCGAACCGCATAGCACCGCACCCTTCATGGCAAGCATCCTGGCGTCGAAAGCCACCGCTCCCGAGCGGGACGAAGCCAGCAGGGTCTCGTCCAACACCGCCATCGCTTCCGATCGGCGGCCGGCCCGACCAGTGCCTCGGCCATCAGGCAATTGACGTACGGCATCTCCCGCTGCGAGCCCAGCGCGTGCAGCGCGGCCTTTGCCTCCGCGAGCGATTTCAGGCCATCCGTGACATTGACCTGCTTCGCGGTCAGCCAACCAAGCACACACCGGCCGAGCGCCAGGTACTGCGGAAATCCTTGCTCCCTGGCGGCGATGACGAGCGTCTCCGCGTAGCGGCGACAGCGGGTCTCATCCCCGAGGATCTGAAAGGCCCGAGCGGCGGTGGACAACGCCATCGAGAACGCCAGCGACGCTACCCCAAGCGGCCGCGCGCGCTCCACAGCCTGTTCAGCGTGCTCGATGGCGCGATCGGCGTATCCAAGGTGCGCCAGCGCATTGGCGAGATAGGCGGCCGCCGCGACGTCGGGCGACGATGTGACGGCAAGGTCCAGCAGCTCCCGGTTCGCTTCACCACAGAGCTCGAGAACGCGAGAAAGACTGTTCCGCGAGGCCTCCAGGCGCCCCTGATAGAACGCCAGGATGCCGAGCCTGATATGGCCGGCGATCGCTATCCGCGCGTTTTGATGTGACTTCGCGAGGCCGAGCAGATCGTCGCTGATCGTTTGCACCGACGGCAGTTCACCGCGGCTCATTGCCACCGCGCCGAGAGCGAACATGGCACGGGCCAGCATTTCGGGGTCGGCCATCTCGCGGCTGACTTCGACCGCGCGCGCGAACAGACTGCCCGCCTCCGGGTCGGACTGACCCTTCACCGCCATGAGCTGGCGGCCGAGCGCGATCAGCAGTTCGGCCTCGAGCAACTGCCGATCGGCCCCGTCCGGCAGACTCCGCGCGAACTGCAGCCCGCGCTCAAGGTGGTTCCGGGTTTCGGCCAGACCCGCGCGCGCGGCGGCACGCTCGCCGGCCCGCCGATAACAGGCGGCGGCCTTGGCGATCAGGCCCGCCTGCGCGCAGTGATGGCCGAGACGGCTGGGCTCCATGCTGCCCAGTCCGCGATCGGTCTCCACGGCGGCGACGACCGTGGCGTGGATCTCCGCGCGCCGGTTGCGCGGCAGGCTTTCGTAGGCAACGTCTCGGATCAGCGCGTGTTTGAAGGCATAGACCGCCTCGGGTGCAACGCCTCGCTGGAACGCAAGGCCCGATACGACCAGCTCGTGCAGACCTTGAGCAAGCAGCGGCTCCGCGAGGTCGGAGATCGCGGCCAGCAGCGCATGGGGGAAGTTCCGGCCGATCACCGCCCCAAGCTGGGCGACCTGCTTTGCCGCCGGAAGTCGATCGAGCCGGGCCATAAGCGATCCCTGCAGGGTACTCGGGACCGTGATCGCATCCGTGGCGGCTGGCTGGCCTCTGGCCTCCTCGAGGACCGCCTTGGTCATCTCCTCGATGAACAGCGGGATGCCGTCGGTCTCTCGAATGATCCGCTCGCGCAGAGGCGGCGGCAGCACCTGCTGTGCCGCGACCTGGTTGGCGAGTATTGCCGATGCGTGCCGATCGAGGCGTCCCACCTTCAACAGGTTCACGTTCTGACGGCCGATCCAGGG
>DASXNR010000458.1:0-4782 GCA_036494925.1 Acetobacteraceae bacterium | reverse complement strand
CCAGTGAAACCACCCAAGCGTGCAGAGAGCTCGCCCTACTCGTCATCCTCATCATCCGCCCCTCAAATTGTTAGATTCGCGCGACGATTTTCACGTTGACTTGCTCGGGCATGCCCGGCGGCAGCGGCTCGCTCATGGGCGGCATCGAGGTCAAGGCCGCGTCGATGCACTGATCCACTTTTGGATTGCCGGTGGTCGTTGCCAACTGCACCTGCCTGATCTTGCCGCTTGCCTCCAGCAGCAAATGGAACGAAAGCGATCCTTTTGCCGACCGCGCACATTCGACTGAGGCAAGCCGCTCGCGAATCGCGTCGCTGATTCGATTCGTATAAAATGCGAAGGGCGCCCTGCCCGTACCGCCGACCAGATCGCTGCCGCCGCGTCGCGCAGCCAACCCGAATGCGTCCTCGCCCGCAGAACCTTCGGCATCGAGTCCCAGAGGCTGATCCGCCGCAGCTTGCTGCGGTTGATCCGGCGTCGGCTCAGGCTGGTCCTTGGGCAGCGGTTCTTCCGTCTTTTCGGGCGGTGGCGGCGGCGGCGGCGGTTGGTCCGGCAGCGGCGGCGGTCGAATGATCTGCACGGTCTGCACCAGCCGTCCCGGGCTGTTCTTGCTCGCCATCATCAGCCGCACGAACGAGACGAAACCGGCGATCAGCGCGACCCCTATGACGCAGCCACCGATCAGCGTGACGATGCGACGCTCTTTGCGCTTGTCCGCCATGAGATGCCTACTTGACGACGCGTTGGGTCACGAGCCCAAGCTGCGTGATCTCCAGTCGTCCGACCACGTCGAGCACGTCGACTACCCGCTGGTACGGAATCGTAGAGTCGGCCTTGACGATGACGGGGAGATTCGGATTCGCGGCCTTGAACTGGCGCAGCAGATTCTCCAGCTCGGGCAGGCTGACCGGGTAGGTGTCCAGGTACATCGTGCCGTCGGCTGTGAGGGTGATGGCTTTGGTTTGCGGCTTGGCAAGCGAGGGCGCGTCGCTCGCTTTCGGCAAGTTCACTTTGATTCCCTGAACGGAGGCGGTCGTCATGATGATGAAAATCAGCATCAGGACGTAGGCGAGATCAAGCATCGGCGTGATGTTGATGTCGTCATATGGCTTGTCGGCCGACTGGATCTGCATCACGCCATCCCCTGGATCAATGGCTGCCGCACGCGCTGAGCGATCATTGGATCCCGCATCACTCCGCGGCCTCCGTCAGATCGTCATCGGCACTGGCCAGCGGTGCATCGAAGCCTTCGGCCATGCGGGTGGCCAGCTCATCGACGAAGATCTGCATGTCGGCCATCACATCGCGGATGCGCGAGTTGAAGTAGTTGTAGGCAAACAGCGCAGGAATGGCGACGGCCAGGCCGGCAACCGTGGCCAGAAGTGCGGCCGATACGCCAGGGGCGATGGCGTTGACGTTCACATCCCCCGCCTGCGCGATCGCCGCGAAGGTGATCATCACGCCGACCACCGTTCCCAGCAGCCCCAGAAACGGCCCACCACTGATGGCGATCGTCAGCAGCACCATCAGGCGGTTCAGCCGCTGCGCCTCACGCGCCATGCATCCGTCCAGAGACGCGCGGATCGCCGCCAGCGCCTGCGGCGTCAGCATGCCGTGGCGCTTGTGCCGACGCCGGCTCAGGCGTTCGCTCAGTTCGCGCGAGCCGACGGCGTAGAGGCGATACAGCGAGGAGCGCACAAGGACAGGCTGCGTCGCCGCCGATATGCTGTGAAAGCCGGAGCGCCCGTCCTCGTGCTGCGCCATCGCCAGGCTGAAGGCCGTGGCGAAGGCCCGGTTGGCCTTGGTAACCCGGCCGAGATAGCGCGCCTTGCCGATCATCACCGCCCAGCTGACGATGGCCATGATGCCGAGAATCCCGATGACCACCCACGCATCCGGCGTGACCGAACGGATGATGATGCCGATATACCCGCTGCCAAAGAACGAGCTTTGTTCCGCCACGTCCATGGTCAGCAGCTTGGGGTCGGGTCCCTGGTCGGCCACCGCGACCTGGAAGGCCCCGATCGGGCGAGCCACCTTCGCGATCTCGAACTCGTCGATCTGGCCAACAAAATTGGGCGCCGGCGGCGGCGTGGCTGGCGCAGCTGAGGCATCGGCCGGACTGGCGGGCGTCGCCGGCGCCGGCGAGGACGCGCCCGGCGCTGCCGGTGCGGCAGGCGGCGTGGTGGCCGATGCCGCCGCGGCGGCATCTGGCGTCGCCGCCGGGGCCGCTGGCGGCGCGGCCGCACCGCCCAGCAGCGCCTGCCCGGCCAAGGCCGGCAGCGGTGCCACCACATCGCCGCGTGCCTGGCCATCGACATAAACGGTGAGCTTGTCGCTCTCTTCCACGGCAATGTGGTGCCAGCCATCCGCGGCAAGCGGCGCGCCGGCACTGGTGCGCTGCACGCCGGCGGCCGTCTCGACCTGCGCATAAACCACGCCCTGGTCGATGCCGATCGTCAACGCGTTCGCGCCATCCCGCTGCGAGTAGAGAATGGCATTGGGCGCCGCCGTGCTGGCGGCAGGGGGCGCCGCTGGCGTCGCGGCGGCGGGTGGCGGGGTCTGCCCGCCGGCGGCAGCGGTGGACGCGTCCGGCGCCGGCGCGCCCGGTGCAGCCGGTGCCGCCGCCGCCGCGCCATCCGCCGGCGCCGCGGCCGGGATGTCCGAATGGATCCACATCGACCATGTCATCGCCTGACCGGCAGCCACCGCCAGCGAGGCGCTTTGCGGCAGCAGGATCGGCGCCGTGCCATCAAGCCGCACACCGCCGCCGATCAGCCCGGCATTGTCCCGCTTGCCCGGTGTCAGCGCATTGTTGCCGTAGCCGGTCGCATCCTTCGGCAGGCCATTGTCATCGGCAAAATGATAGACCAGCACCTGATCCGCATCATATGTCCCACGCGGGTCGCTGGCGTTCGTTGCGTTCTTGTGGCCCCAGTACATGTAGATCGTCGTCGACGTGCCCGGCGCCAGATCGGGAACATCGACCCAGGCGAGGGCAACCTGATCGATCAATCCATCGAATTTCTCGAGGTGGTAATGCAGCGGCGTGCGGTCGTCGCCGGCGACAAAGCGCAGATCGGTCCCGTCATCCTTGGCCGTGGCAAAGTTGAAATTGCCGGAATGCAGCCGCACCAGGATCTGCGTGCGCCCCACCGGCTGGGTGATGTTCGCCCCTTTCGGCGTGGCATCGGCGACGATCTTCTCGCGATAGGACCAATCGCCGTTCCACCATGCATAGGCTGGATGCGCCAGCAGCAGCTGCGCCAGCAACCCCACCGACGCAAGCCCCAGAACATGCCGAAAGCGGCCTGGCAACGCAGCAATGCGGCACATCATCACTTAGAAAGCTCCATAGATACGGAAGAGGAACTGGCTGGATCCCGCCTTGGTGGTGGGACCGTCCGCGAGCGGGATGGCACCGATCAGTTCGGTGTTCAGATAACCGAACATCTGCATCCGCACGCCGATGCCGGTCGAATACATCGTATAGGCCTGCTGCTGCTCGGGCAGCGGATCGCGGATCGCCGCCGCACCCACGTCGAAAAACACAAAGCCCCGCAATTCGTTCAACGGCTGTCCGACAACGCCGTCCAAAGATGGCGTGCGCAACTCCGACTGCAGCACGCCGCCGTAATCGCCCAGCGCCTCGCTCTCCAGATAGCCACGCAACGTATCAAGGCCGCCCAGGCTGAACTGCTCGCTGCTGATCAGCGGATCGGGCGACATCTGAACCATGGCATTTTCGTAGAGCTGGAAGTCCCGTGGCAGGCTCTGCGTCCAGTCGAGGCTTGCGCGGACATAGATGAAGTTCTGGTTGGCGCCGAACCGCTTATTGTCGAAAGCCACCGCACTGCTGCCCAGCCCGCGCGGATTGATCACCAGGCTGCTGACGAGGTTGACCTGCGAGGTCGCACCGCTCCAACTCGCCTGATACGTCGCCGTCAGCGGGACGTAACGCACCGGCGCGCTGCTCGCGGTCTGGCCGATCTCCTCCTGCTCCTGAATGTCCTTGTAGTCGGCCCCCACACTCAGCGAATGGATGAAGCCGTCGCCAATGCCGAGCGGCACAAGCAGCCGCAGCCCGGCAATATCGCCCTTGCCGACCACGTTGGTGCTGCCCACCGTCGTGACATTGCTGTCGGAATGCACATAAGACGCGAGCAGGGAAAGCGGGCTGTCGGGAATGCGGAACAGATAGGAGCCCGATTCCACCTGCGCATCCGTGGTATTCTCCGGCGCCACCTGGAACGAGATCGTCGCACTGTCGCCGCGCTGCCAGAGATTATCGTATTCCAGGCTCGCCAGAAGCCGCAACGGCGTGGTGTCCACACTGCGCCGATTATTCAACTCCAAAGTGCCATGCAGCGGAAATTGATCCTGCACGTTCAGGTCCACATCCACCGTGTCCGGCGCCACACCCGCCTTCAACACCGGCGTGATCGACCGACCCGGCAACTGGTTCAATGCCACGATGTCGCGCTGGACATCATGCATGTTCAGAACCTTGCCCTCGGCCACCGAAGGCGCCCCCTGCTCAATCGGCGCCAGCGCGTAATAGCGCGACCCCTTCACCCGCAGCCGGCCAACCGTCCGCTCAACCACCTTGATGACAACAACACCGTTCTCCATCCGCTGACGCGGAATCTCAGCGGAAACCGTCGGATACCCCTTCTTCTCATAAGCCGCCTCCAACGCCGCCCGCGCCGCCTCCACATCCGACGCCGTCCGATCCGGCCCAAGATAATCCATCACCGCACGGTCAATCTCGTCCTCCGACAA
>DASXNR010000457.1:0-1888 GCA_036494925.1 Acetobacteraceae bacterium | reverse complement strand
ACACCACCAGCAGATCGTCACCGGGTCGCATCGCCACGCGGAGATACGGCTCCGCATCGAAGATCGTCTGCGCCAGCCGCTCCGCCATCATCAACGTTCCAGCATCGACCATCACCGCATCGCCGATCGACATCTGCTGCGTGCTGGCCAGGCGCACCATTCCATAGCCCGCATTGCCACCAGCCGCCGTGAGCTCAGGATGCGTCTGCATCGCCGCCACCAGCCGCGTGCTCCCGAACTGCGACCGCCGCTCATACCCGGCGCTCACATCTGTTGCGAAACGCGGGCTCGCCGTGGACCCAAGGTCCGCAACGTCCGCCCGCAGAATTGCGCTATCGCCGTCTTCCAGCGACCGGTTGATCATCAGCACCTGGTGCAGGCCGCCCTGTCCGAACGCGCCATCTCCGTTCGTGACCTCAACTCTTCCCTGCGAGACGGCCTTGCGGCGCTCTGCCGAACTGGACGAAACTTCCACTCCGTTTTCGTCCGTCAACCGCAGCAGCGGCCGGCTCGCGGTCGACCGAAGCGTCCACTTCCAGTCGTCCGCCGGCTCATCGGCGCGGCGCCCCTGCGTCGGCAGCCAGTTGGCTGCTTCATACAGGGTGCTCATCGTCAGATTGATGACGGCCTGCGCCCCCGCCTGCAGCCGCAGATTTCCACGCGTAACCGGGACCAGGAATGCTGCCGTCGCGCGAAGTTGATACTTGCCAGGAAGAACTGTGGGGATAATGTACCGGCCATGGTCGTCGGTCAGCGTGGAGGCGACCATCGTAGCGTCGGCGGTCAGCAGCTCAATCAGCGCGCCCATCTGCGGTGTGCCGTGGCTGTCGCGGACAACACCCGAGACCGCCGCATCGTTGGGCGCACCCCAACTGGAGCCCGTCCATCCGAGCACCAGTACCGCTAGTACGAGACCTGCTACACCTTGTCTCACCGCGCTTTGAAACTCCTTACGCGCGTCGAAGGCTTCTCCCGAAATCCCAAGCCGTCATTCAACACCATCCTGGGATATTTACGCCGAGCGAGTCATCGCTGTCCAGTCCTGCGTGACCCTGCCCTTGCTGCGAGGGAACCCGAACGCGTCCGCCCGGTCCCAAAAAAATCGACCGGCTACTGCACAACGTTGAACGGCGCACTCTCCGCGATCTGCTGCTTCAAGATTCCGTCATTCACCTTAATCACAACCTGATACCGTCCTGGCGTCAGGCTTGCCAGCGGCATCGTCTTTTCCAACGTCAACTGATCGGCGTTCGGATTCAGCTTCGCTGCTGTTTCCTCTGCCCTCAAAATCTGCTTGTTCGTCGCCATGTCCAGGACCTGGTACTCGATCGTCGCGTTGTTCTTCTTATCGTCGCCGATTCCGAGATTGTAGACCTGCATCCAGAAGTTCAAATTCTGCCCCTGGTGGAACGTCACTGGCGTCGAGATCGTCGGCGGCACGCGTGGCACAACGTGCGTGTTGCCGATCACGAAGTTCCCCGCACCAACATCCTTGGTCGGCACGCGGTTCATCTCGCTTGCCAGAATCAGCGACGAACTCGACAGCTGATTATCTTCGTACCTGGGAACATCCACGCTGCGCTTCCATGTTCCGACGTGCGCTTTATTGTTGCCGTCCTTAATCGCGATCTCGACCTTGTAGCGGCCCGGCGGCAGCGGCAGCGCCTTCCAGTACACATGCACGCCATCCTTGGTCTGCGCCAGCAACTCGCTCGGTGTCTCGATGTTCACCGAGTCCTCAAAGCTTTGCACAATGTGGCCCGTAATGTTGCTCACGCGGCCCATGATGTTCACGACTCCCGTCGAGTCGCCCTCCACCGTCTTGTACGTGACATCGCCATTGCGAATCTGCAGCGTGATCGGCACCATCACGGTGTCGTTGGTCAGC
>DASXNR010000456.1:0-1517 GCA_036494925.1 Acetobacteraceae bacterium | reverse complement strand
CACATAGGGACGCCGGTTCATATGGCAAACAAGCCGCAGATCGCTATGCCGCCAGTCGTGATGTACGCAGCCGGCACCTGGCGCTGCCGCGTATGCCGCCACGCTGGTGTCCGGAGTTGGGAAGGAACCGACCACCACGTGTGGCTGAGCGCGTCGCCCGGCTAGGATTTCTGCCGCGCAATCAGGCCAATCGCGTTCACCACCAGCCGCGCCGCGGCCAGCGCGCCCAGCTGCTGCACATCGCGCTCGGGCACGAACTCGACCAGGTCGAACGCGGCGATGCGCGCGCGCTGCGCGGCGCCGTGCAGCAGTTCGACCGTCTGCCAGTAGCTGAGCCCTCCCGGCGCGCGGCCGGCGACGCCCGGAATGACGGTGGGGTCGAGGCCATCGCAGTCGAGGGTGATGATCAGATCAGCGCCCTTTGGGATGGCGTCGATCGCCGCCTGGATGCCGTGCGCCGCGACCTCGCGCGCGGTGATCAGCGTGGCGCCGGCGGCCCGGGCATCGTCAACTTCCTGCTGGCGCGCGCTGCTGAGACCCCGCGCACCCACCTGCACGATGCGGTTGATCCAGGCCATTTCGCTGGCGCGTCGCATCGGCGACGAAAGCCCAAGGCGAATGCCATGCACCTCGTCGCGCCAGTCGATATGCGCGTCGATCTGTAGCAGAGTGAAGGCGCCGCGCCCCTCGAACGCTTGGAAGAACGGGATCGGCACGGAATCGTCGCCGCCCAGCAGCACCGGCACGGCGCCGCCGTCCAGCAGAGTTTTCGTCGTCGCGGTAATCTTGGCACGATTGGCCGGGGCGTCGTTCGCATCGATCGCAAGGTCGCCGCAATCGACGGCCGTAACGCCGTCCGGCAGGATTTTGCCGCCGAGATCGAAATCGATGTGGTCGCGCGCGCCCACCCAGTTGGCGATGCCGGCGCGGATCGCCTGCGGCGCACCCGCGCAGTAGGCGCCCGCCGCGGGGTAGGGCGTCGCGGTTCCGGCGCCGAACAGCGCGATATTGGCCTTGGCACCGTCGGCGATGGTTGCCGGCGGCAGCCCGAGGAAGGACGTCACCGAGGACCCGCCGAAGACAGCGCCGAGCGTCGCGGCGCCGGGCTGTTCTGCTGCCATCGTTTCTCTCCCCCTCATGCGGCCATTGGGCCAGGCACGGACGAGAGCATCGCGGACCGGCCGGATCAATCCCGTCGCTTTCTCAAGAATGCTGCTTTTGGCCTGCGGGACCACCGACCAGAGCATGGCCGTGAGCGCCAGCAGCGCGGCGTTCCTCAGTGCTGCTGCCACACTCACTCGACAGCCGACGCAATGAGGTCGATCTGGTGGATCGTAGGCCCGGCCTCCTCGGCCTCATCCTCCGCGTCGCCATGCCTTGGCACGCCAGTATATACGACGATCTCTACAGCGCCACCGTCCTCGCCGCCGATCGGCTGCGTGGATCTGCCAAACCCACGATGATCGCGGCATGCCGATAGCTGGTGCCGAAAGCGAGGCAACCCAGGTCGCGGCAAT
>DASXNR010000455.1:0-8413 GCA_036494925.1 Acetobacteraceae bacterium | reverse complement strand
GGCGGCATCCATCGGTGTGGATGCTGCTTGCGGGTCGCGCCGGATTGCCGGTGCCCGCGTATCGTCAAACCAGCGATGACGACGCCACGCTGACCTGGCAGCAGCGGACCACGCCCGCGCCGCTGACCGCATTCTCCGTCGGCCGGCATGTCGTCGCGCCGCCGGCACTGCCGATCGTGCTGCACGATGCCTGCCGCCGCCTTGCCCGGTCCGCCGGCGTCACGTTGCTCGGTATCGATTTTGCACCGGACGTTGCCGGGCAATGGCAGTTCATCGGCGCCTCGGTCATGCCGGACCTGATCTGCGGCGGTGAAGCGCTGATCGAGGCGCTGGCCGAGACGCTCGCGGCATGATCCTGCTCTGCGGCATTCCCAGCGAGAGCCCGCTCGCCATGGTCGCGCAGGCGCTGGACGCGATCGGCGCCGAGTACCGTCTGCTGAACCAGCGCACGGTGGCAGATTGCGCGATGGCATGGCAGATCGATGACGGCAGCGTCGACGGCACCCTGCGGCTCGGCCGCGAGGTCCATCGCCTTGCCGACATCGACGCGGTCTATGTTCGCCTGATGGACGACCGCGTGCTGCCGGAACTGAAGGACGAGCCGGAAGGTTCGCCGGCGCGCCGCCACGCCCGCGCCTTTCACGAGGCGCTGTATCGCTGGCTGGAGGTCGCGCCCGGCCGCGTCGTCAATCGCTCCGATCCGCAGGGATCCAACGGTTCCAAGCCGTATCAGGCGCAACTGATCGCGCAGTACGGCTTCCGCGTGCCGGAGACGCTGATCACCAACGACCCGGACGCGGTGCTTGCGTTCCGCCGCGAGCACGGCGCGCTGATCTACAAGTCGATCAGCGGCGTACGCTCGATCGTGCACCAGCTGCAGGATGCCGACCTGGATCGGCTGGAGCATATCCGCTGGTGCCCGGTGCAGTTCCAGGCGCTGGTGCCGGGGACCGACATGCGCGTCCACGTCGTCGATGACGAGGTACATGCGACGGAGATCGTCAGCGATACGCTGGACTATCGCTATGCCCGCCGGAACGGAGGCACCGCCACGCTGCGCGCGGTGGACCTCTCCCCGGAAATAGCGGCGCGCTGCGTCGCGCTGACCCGAGGGCTGGGCCTCGCCTTCGCCGGCATCGACCTGAAGTTCACGCCGGACGGACAGGTGTTCTGCTTCGAGGTGAACCCCTGCCCGGCGTTCTCGTTCTACCAGGCGAACACCGACCAGCCGATCGCCGCCGCCGTCGCGCGCCACCTTGCCGGGCGCTGAGGTCCCGGCACGCTCAGCGCGCCGCGTCCTCCCACCGATAGCGGAAATCGCAATGCGTGGCGCCGCCCATCAGCGTCTGCGTGCGCTGTAGTTTCAGCCTCGGATCGTAACCCTCGCAGAACGCACCGTCGCGGTTGCACGACAGGACGGCGCCGAGCTCGGCCAGCCCCATCGCACGATACATCTCGGCATAGCGGCAGCGCGTGACGTTGAAATCGAATTCGCTGTCGGTCGATTTCACCACCTCGATGCGCAGCGCATCCTCGGCGGTCCAGCGGGGTTGGACCGAGCGGAACGATTCGAGGCTTGGCTCACCGCCCGGCGCCTGTCGCGCCATCTCCGCCGCGGTCTGCTTCGCCAGCCTGATCACTGCACTGGACAGAATGCGCTTCGCTGTCGCCTCGCCGAGTTCCGCCTTCATCTCGTCGTAGACGCCCTTGGCGAACGCCGCCTCGATGCGGCGCTGCGTCAGGATCGGCAGCGCGTCACTCATCCACCACCTCCGGCGCCACGATGCGGAAGCGCTGCCGGTGAACGTGCGGCGGGCCGTACAGCGGCGCCAGCACCATCGCCTTGCGCAGGAACAGGCCGATGTCGGCGGCATCGGTGTAGCCGATCCCGCCGTGCAGCTGGATGCAGGTGCGCGTCACCACCATCGCCGCATCCGAGGCACGCACCTTGGCACGCGATACCGCCGCCTGCCGCTGTGCCAGCGTTGGCGCGGTGTCCAGGGTGTTCGCCGCGGTGGCGATGGTCGCGCGGGTCAACGAAATCTGGATCCGCATATCGACCGCGCGATGCTGCAGCGCCTGGAAGCCGCCGATCTTGCGGCCGAACTGCTCGCGTGTCTTCAGGTAGTCGAGCGTCATGGTGAAGGCGCGATCCATCAGCCCGAACAGATAGGCGGAACTCGCCATGATGGTGTGTTCCAGCGCCTCGGCCGCATCGCCCGCGATCGCCTCGGCCGACGCATCGTCGAGGATCAGCATGCCATAATTGCCGCCGTCCTGCGTCTGCTGGATCTCCAGCGACACGCCAGGTGCATCGCGCTCCACCAGCGCGAGACCGCCGGGCACGGTGACCAGAAAGGCATCGGCACCGGCGGCCATCGGTATGAACACCTTGTGCCCGCGCAGCTTGCCGTCGCGCAGCACGGTCTCGCCGATCAGATCGATGCTGTTCGCCTTCTCCTGCCACGCCGCCAGCACGATGCGTTCGCCGGCCAGCACCGGTGCGAGCTGGTCGAGCGGCAGCAGCTGCGCCGCCATCGCCGCCGCGATCAGCGGCTCCGGCACCAGCGAGGCGCCAAGTTCTTCCGCGAGGCCGCAGAACTCGCGCGCGCCGAGACCGGAACCGCCGCTGTCCTCCGGGATGCGCAGGCCAAGCCAGCCCATCTCGCACATCTCGCGCCACTTGTCGCGATCGAAGCCCGGCTCCTTGAAGCGCAGTTCGCGGATGCGCTTGAGGTCGCCCTTGCGCGGCGCGATGCCGGCCGCGCTGTCCTTCAGCATCTGCAGATGTTCGAGCGGATCCATCATGGCGGCGTCTCCCGCGGATCAGGCGTTGCGATGCAGCGGCGCGTCGGTCCTCGCCTGCAGCGCGTCGAACGTCAGCCCCGGCGCCATGTCGAGCACCACGAAGCCGCGCTCGGTCACCTCGAGCGCCGCCAGGTTGGTATAGACGCGCTTCACCGCGCCCACCGCGGTCAGCGGATAGGAACAGCGGTGCACCAGCTTGGACGTGCCGTCCTTGGTGGTGTGCTCAATCAGCACCCACAGCCGCTTCGCCCCGGCGGCAAGGTCCATCGCGCCGCCGACCGCGGGGGCGGTGTCGTTCTCGGACGTCGCCCAGTTGGCGATGTCGCCGTTCTCCGCCACCTGGAACGCGCCCAGCACGCACAGATCGAGATGCCCGCCCCGGATCATGGAAAAACTGTCGGCGTGATGACAGAAGCTGCCGCCCTGGCGCAGCGTGACATACTGCTTGCCGGCGTTGATCAGCCACGGATCGATCTTGTCCTTTGGCGGCGCCGGCCCCATGCCAAGCACGCCGTTCTCGGAATGGAAGATCACCTCGCGGTCGAGCGGCACGTGATCGGCGATCGCGGTGGGGATGCCGATCCCGAGATTGACGTACCAGCCTTCGGGGATGTCGCGCGCCACGCGGGCGGCCATCTCGACGCGGCTGAGCGGCTTGAAGTCGATGGCGGCGGTGTCGGGCATGGCAGCCTCTCGTCCAGGATTTTTTCCCCGTGTGGTTTAGCGTGATTCACCGGCGCAGCCAAACCGGCGATCATACCGCGGGCCACGCCCGCAGTTCCTCGCGCGTGGCATCGGCAAAGTCTTTCAGCGGGTCGACCGCCGTTCCGCTCTTCATCAATTCGTGCAACTCGGCGATTGTCTTGTTGGGCGCGAAGTAGGTCCCGATCGTCGTGGCCATGACCTTGTCGGCGCAAGCGATAATTCGCGGCGAGCTCAGCGTGCGCATCCTGCTTATCATGGCGTAGAGAGCGACGAGATCCTGAATCTGCGGCTCGCTGCTGATGATTGCCTCGCCATATGCCTTCGATGCCGCGACGATGAAATCCCGATAGAGATCCTCGCGTCGCGACAGTGAGTGGGCGAGATACCCGGCCCTGGCCTGGGCACGTTGACTCAGCCACGTCGTGAAGCCTGATGTCAGGCCGCCGATCACCGATCCTGCAAGCGCCGACAGCGCCGAGATGTATGCGACATCCATGGGTTGATCACGTTGGCTCGTGCCGGGTAGCAGCGCAATGGCGTCCGGTCTCTGGTCTGACTGGATTTGGCCACTGATATCGACTGGACCGCGATCATTCCTGCCGGCGTGGACTTGCCGAGTGCAAGCCGCCACCGCGGCGCGCCTCGCTGGCATGGCACGGCACAGTCTCGTGATGTTTCGCTCCAGCCGTGAGGTGTTAAGACAATCAGCCGAATGCGTGAGGCGAATTTGCTGCCGGTGGCTGACACGCCGTTCTTATGCCGGACAGGTCAGGAGGCGATTTCTTGCACAGGCAACGCGGCGCACTTCTCATCGCGACATGCGCCATTGCACTCTGCGGTCCGATGTCGCCGCCGAGAGCCGTGGCTCAATCTGCGCCACCGGCGACGAATGCCCCGATAACGAACCGGGAAATATACGAGATCGCCCGCGAGACCTACCTGTATGCTTACCCGTTGGTGAGCATGGACGCAACGATGCGTCAGGCCACCAATGTGCCGGATGGCAATACGGTCCCGATGCGGGCGCCGTTCAACCAGTTCGCCCATGCGCGGACCTATCCAGGCGTCGACCAAAAAGACGTGGTCCGCTTCAACTTCGATACACTGTACTCGCTCGCGTGGATCGATATCTCACACGAACCGATCGTGCTGTCGGTACCCGATACCGCCGGACGCTATTATTTGCTCGAGATGCTCGACATGTGGTCGGACGTGTTCTCCGTGGTGGGTGCCCGCACGACCGGGACCAACGCAGGCAGTTTCGCATTGGTTGCGCCAGGCTGGACCGGCCCGCTGCCGCAAGGTCTCCAAAAGATCGTGGCACCGACATCGGTGTTCTGGGTCCTGGGGCGGACGCAGACCAATGGTCCTGCCGACTACGCGAACGTACACGCCATTCAGGATGGTTACAGACTGACCCCGCTCAGCGCCTGGGGTGCGAGCTATACGCCACCCGGCGGACAGCCGACCGACGCGTCGATCGATGCCAGGACGCCGCCTCAAACGCAGGTAAACCACATGGACGGCGTCGCGATGCTGACGCGTCTGGTGCAGTTGCTCGTCAGGTATTCGCCGCATGCCAACGATTATCCCATTCTGTTCCGCATGCACAAGATTGGCATCGAGCCGGGCAAATCCTTCGACCCGACAAAGCTTGACCCGTCGGTGATCGGGACCATCAACGCGGCGGCCCACGATGCGCTCGCGGACATGCCGGTCTCGATGCGGAAGATCGGCCGGGTCCTGAATGGTTGGAACCTGCTGACGGAGAACGTCGGCAGCTACGGCACATCCTACAAGCAGCGCGCCATGATCGCCCTCGGCGGCCTCGGAGCGAACCTGCCGGAGGACGCAGTCTACCCCACCGCCTTCACCGACGCTGGAGGCAAACCTCTCAACGGCGCGTCCAGGTATGTTGTGCATTTCGAGCAGGGAAAGCTGCCGCCGGCGGACGCGTTCTGGTCGATCACCATGTACGACGAGGACGGATTTCAGGTGCCAAATCCGATCAACCGGTTCGCGATCGGCGATCGTGACAAGCTCACCTTCAACGCCGACGGTTCACTCGACATCTACGTGCAGGCGGAATCGCCCGGGAAGGACAAGGAATCCAACTGGCTGCCGGCGCCGAAAGATGCGCCGTTCCAGCCTACGATGCGGCTCTACTCGCCGCGGCGGGAGGTGGCGGACGGGAACTGGGCACCGCCAGGCCTCCAGCGCACGAATTAGTGGATAAAATCTGACGGATGGGTCCGGTCCTGAACACGGATATATCGTGCCGCCCAAAAGCGGCAGGTAGGCCGTGCGTTACCGGCGTCCATCCGTGTGCATCTGTGGTTGCAATATCTCGCTTGCTTTCTTGCGCTGGAGCAGGCGAGCCGGACGCGCCTGTCGGACTGTATCCATCAGGGTATGTTGCACATTTGAGCCGGTCCATCGGTAGTTTCGGCTACCGGACATCGGGTTCCGAGTGCCGGGCGAATTCGTTACCAACCCCTGAAATCCCGCCTTGAGCGCAATGCGAATTTATCGTCTTGACAGCAGAGGTGATAACGAATTATGTTAGCATAATAACCATTGACGCAGCCCGCACCCATGTCCCACATCGACTCCCTTCCGCAACTTTCCCCTGCCATCGCCCGCCACACGATCTTTCTGCTGCTGGAATCGCTGCCCCCGCCGCTCAGCGATACCGCCGAGGAGCGTACCGCCCGCGACGAAGCGGCCATCGCCTCGATCGCAGTGCTGAAGCCGGCCGATGCGTTCGAGGCGCGTCTCGCCGCCCGTGCCGTCGCCGCCGACGCGCGTGGCACCGAGTGCATGCGGCTTGCCTCGGTGCCGAAGACGCATCCCGACCGGGTGGACCAGTGCGTCCGCCAGGCCAACGCCATGATGCGGGCCTCCGAAACCGCGGTGCGCTCGCTGCGCGCCATGCAGGCTCTGCGCGAGAAGGCGGAGCAGGCCGGGCAGCAGACCACATCCGCTCCCGCCGAACCGCCCGCCGGCGCCATTGCCGCCGAGGCGGAGCGGCACGCCCGCCGCAATCCGCAGGACGCCGCACGGATCCGCCGCCTTGGCCGCCTGCCGGAGGGGCATGCGCCGATGCCGCCCGCACTGGTGCAGGCGATCGCCACCGGCACCACCCCCGCCCTGCGTGCGCTCGACCGCTGCGACGCGGAGGACATGCCCCAGGCCGCCTGAGGGCGCCGGACAAGGCTGCGAAGCGGACGCACGGTCGCGCAGCAAGCAAGGAGTAATCGGACACGGAGCTGCACCGAGTGCACACAGAGTTGCACGCAGCATATGTCTGGCACTTGGCGCGGGTCTGCAAACGACCACGGAAATCTGGACTCTCCGGCAATGCTTCGGGCCTCCGGTGTGACTCCGTGCCCGATTGCTTGCCTTCACTTTATGCCAGAGGTGGGCGCAATGCTGCGGCACACCGGACCATCTGCGTGTTCGGCCGACTGCCCCGGACGCTCAGCCGCCGCGCGCTCATCTCACCAAATCTCGAAACGAGACGCCCCTGAGACTGCCCTCCCCGCTCAGAACCCCGTCGGATCCCCGTACGGCACGTGCAGCACGCGATCCACGAAGATGCCGGGTGTCACCACGTGGTCGGGATCGATCTCGCCCAGCTCACGAAGGTGCTGCGTCTGCACGACGGTCAGCCTGGCCGCCATCGCGATCACCGGATTGAAATTGCGGCCCGACTCGCGAAACGTCAGGTTGCCCCAGCGATCCGCCTCCCACGCCTCGACCAGCCCGACGTCGCCTTCCAGCGCACGCTCCATCACGTAGCTGCGGCCATCGAACTCCCGAAGTTCCTTGCCCATCCCCATCTTGGTGCCGACGCCGGTGGCGGTGAAGAACGCCGGCACGCCCGCGCCCGCGGCGCGCATGCGCTCGGCCAGCGTGCCCTGCGGCACGATCTCAAGTTCGATCTTGCCGGCGCGGTACAGGCCCTCGAACACCACCGGATCGGACGAGCGCGGGAACGAGCAGATGATCTTGCGCACGCGGCCGAGTTCCATCAGCCGCGCCAGCCCGATATGGCCGACGCCGGCGTTGTTGGCGGCGACCGTCAGGCCGGTAGCGCCCTGCTCGATCAACCCGTCGATCAGTGCGTTCGGTTGGCCGACGGCGCCGAAGCCGCCGATCAGCACCGTGGCGCCGTCCTTGATGCCCGCCATGGCGTCGGCCATGGACTGGACGATCTTGTTGATCATGCGTTGCGTTTCCTCCGAATACTCGGGCGTGGTTCGAGGCGATGGTGCGCCACCGGCGAACCGCCGCCAAGGCTCGCTGCCGGCACGTTGTCGTGGCTTGCACAGGTGCCACCTGGCATGCAAAACGAACTCTCGGGGAGTCCACGTCAAAGAGGCCAACAATGGCGCAAACGGCGTTTTCGGCAGCCGAGTCCGTGCTCGAGAACCAGCGGATCGGCGGGTTGCAGCTTCGCGTCGCGGCACTGTGCACGCTGGTGCAGATCTGCGACGGCTACGATCTGAATGCGGTCGGTTGGGTCGCGCCGTCGCTGATCCATGGCTGGCACCTGGCGCCGCCGATGTTCGCGACGGCATTCACCTGGTCGAGTATCGGCATCCTGGTGGGCGCGCTCTCCGCCGGCCCGATCGGCGACCGTTTCGGTCGCCGGCCGCTGTTGCTTGTCAGCCTGACGATCTTCGGGATCGCCTCGCTGCTCAGCGCCACCGCCGGTTCGCTCGGCACGCTGACCCTGTGGCGCTTCTTCACCGGGCTCGGCATCGGCGGCGGATTCTCCGGCGCCGCAGCGCTGACCGGCGATTACGCGCCGCACCGGCTGCGCGCGACCATGATCATGGCGACGTTCACCGGCGCGCCACTCGGCGGCTTCATCGGCGGTCAGATCGGGGCATGG
>DASXNR010000454.1:0-9100 GCA_036494925.1 Acetobacteraceae bacterium | reverse complement strand
GTCAGGGTGGAGGAGCCGTTTTCATGGCTGCATTATGCACCGGAAAAGCGCAATCTTTTCAGCGCCCTAGTTCTTTATACTAAATCTGGCCGCGCCGCACTGGCTGGAATCCTCGTGCTTCACGGATTGCCAAAGTGGCCTTCACCATAATTTGCCGGATGACCAGATACGAAGCCAGAGGTTAGCCAATAGCGCGCCGGTTCATAATGGTTTTCCGGTGTCAGCGGCTCGCAAAAATTGCCCGAGACAAGATCGCTTCTGACAAAGAACGCATTCACCCCTGTTATGTTGCATCCTACCAACACATATCCTTTCTCTCGGAGCAATTCATCCCAGGCCGCCAATGATGCGCCATGATAATCCGTCCCATCCCAACTGAAGTTCTTATCAGAATTGTATTCCATTATGAATTTGTGCGGAGGAGGAAATTTTGCATTGTATTCTACTACGACAAGGCGTGCATCCAATCTCGGCAATGCCGCGATGATATGATAGTCATTGCCGTCTATATCGAGCGAGAGCAGATCGATGCCGCTGAAAAGCCCTTCCTGCTCCAGCCTCTTGGCAGATTCACGCGTCGCGAACTCATTCAGGACGGTAAGTCGGCCACTCGCGACGAGCGATCCGAATTTATTGCTGATCGTCGCCGCCAGCGCGGTCTGTCCTTCGATCCACACGCCGGACCATCCTTGCAGGAGTAACCAGACCGTATTGTTCTCCAGGCCATCGGCAGCGCCTATCTCGACAAAACGTCGAGATACAGTCCCGATGCGACGAAAGATCTCTGCGATTATCCCATCTTCCTCGTTTTGCGAGTAGACCTTCCTTCCCGACCGCAGCAGCCGGTGTTCATCGTTGCTCCGTGCAGCAGCCATGTATGACTGAACAAACGACTCTGTTACGAAACAACTTATCCTCGACCGAAATGCGTCGGTGTGCCGTGATGACAATAGGAACCGTCTCAGCAATCGAGATAGTGTCCGAAACTCCATCTTGCCTTCGCCTCTTCGACCCGACGAGGTTGCCTATCGCATCGACCGGAGCAGGGCAAGGATACGGTCTGATGCGGCCCAGCCAGCCCACCGCCGTGTCGTGTCGTGTCGAATAAGGTCCATTATGCCAAAGCCGTCGACGACTGGTGCGACACGGCCGACCGACTGGCGGCAGCCGTCATTGCGGACAGCAATGCAGACATGGCGGACAAGATCGCCGTGTGGGCGAACCAAGCCGGGAGCGGTATCGATTTCGAAGGTAGTGCCGCGCAATCTGCGGACATCCTGGCCGACGCGGACCCAGCCTGGACGGGCGCGGCATGCGCGATGCTGCGCAGTGGAGTGTATGCGGCATTGAACTGATCTTCACCCCTACCAGCACAACCGCGCGGCGCCGGGGTATCAGCAGGAGTATCAATCCACTACCGGCTTAGAATTTACGTCCTGTAATCAAGCGCTTACGGCACGCGGAGCGCCAGCGCGTCCCGTACGGGATTCGAACCCGTGTTACCAACGTGAAAGGCTGGTGTCCTAGGCCTCTAGACGAACGGGACAGCAGGGCCGGCGGTGGGTAGCGGAGGGGCACCCCAGGGTCAAGCCGCCGCCATGTCGGTGATGAAGAACCCCGGGCTCACCGCACCGTTCCATTCCTCGGCGCGCAGATGACCGGCGAGATGCAACGGCATTCCGTTCCCTACCAGCAACGTATCGGCCAGCGCGCCATCCCGCGCGCGGAACAGCATCGCCTTCAGGCGCGGCCCGCCTCCTTCACCTTGGACGAACGCGCGGATCGCGGTGCCTTCGCGGCCGACGCGATCGGCACGCGTCACGCGCGCGCGCTGCAACACCAGGATGGGCTCTTCGTTGCCTGAACCGAACGGTGCCAGACGCGCGAGCTGGTGTGCCAGATCCGTGCTGGCGCCGGGCACCGCGAGCGTGCCCTCGACCGACAGATCGGCCGCGGTCGGCAGCAGCCCCGCGGCGGCGAGGCGCTCGTCGAGGAAGGCGTGGAACTCCGGCAGCCGATCCGGCGCGAGCGAAAATCCTGCCGCCATCGGATGACCGCCGCCAGTCCTCAGTATGCCGGCCTGGCGCGCGGCGATCACCGCGGCGCCGAGGTCGTGCCCAGCCACCGAACGGCCTGATCCCTTCGCCAGGCCGTCCGCGATTCCGGCGACACAGGCCGGACGATTGAAACGCTCCTTGATGCGCCCGGCAACGATGCCGACCACGCCGGGATGCCAGGCCGGACCGCTGACCACCAGCGTCGCATGCCCCTGCCCCGCCTGGGTCTCGGCGGCGCGCATCGCATCGTCCAGCATCGCCGCCTCGACCTCCTGGCGCTGGCGATTGACCGCATCGAGCGTGGCCGCAATCGAGGCGGCTTCCACGGCATCATCGCACAGCAACAGACGCAGACCGAGGTCCGCTTCAGCGATGCGCCCCGCCGCATTGATGCGCGGGCCGAGGGCATAGCCACAGGTACCCGCGGTCGGCCGGTCTCGGAACTGCACCACATCGAGCAGCGCGGCAACGCCGGGTCGTGCGCGCCGCGCCATCACCTTCAGACCCTGGCAGACCAGCGCGCGATTGACACCGGTGAGCGGCATCACGTCGCACACGGTGGCCAGTGCGACGAGGTCGAGCAGACCGATCAGGCCCGGCTCCTTGCGGGTGTTGAAAAAGCCCTGGCGGCGCAGCGTGCGCACCGTCGCCACCGCGGTCAGGAACGCCACCGCAGCGGCGCACAGCAACGACAGGCCGGACGTGCAGTCGAGCCGGTTCGGATTGACCGTGGCAACGATCGCTGGCGGCAGACCTTCCGCCTTGTGATGGTCCAGCACAACGATGTCTGCATCGCCGGCGATGAAGCCGAGTGCCTCGGCCGCCGCGGTGCCGCAATCGACGCAGACGATCAGGCTCGCGCCACGGATCACCAGCGAGTGCAGCGCAGGACCGTTGGGGCCGTAGCCTTCCATCATGCGGTCCGGCACGTGATGAAGCACCTTGCAGCCAAGGTGACGCAGCAGCGTCACCATCAGCGCGGCACTGCACGCGCCATCCACATCGTAGTCGCCGAACACGCCGACGGTTTCGCTTTGCCGCACCGCGTGCGCCAGACGGTCGGCGGCGACATCCATGTCGATCAGTACCGAAGGATCGGGCAGCAGCGCGCGCAACGTGGGATCGAGGAAGTGACACGCCGCATCCATGTCGATGCCACGCGCGGCGAGCAGACGGCCGACGATTTCGGGCAGGCCCATACGCTGGGAGATGCCGAGACCGATGCGGTCCTCACCCGTGCGCCAGACCCAGCGCCGTCCGCTCAGGCTGCGGCTGACGCCGAGGACGCAGTCGCTCATGAAAACGCAACCACGGATGCACACGGATGAACACGGATGGCGATAGGACACGCCAGTGCGCCGCAACCGTGTTCAACCGTGTCCATCCGTGGTTTCAATTCTTCAGTTCCTCACCCAGGTCTTGGTCTGGAAGTTGTGGTGCGCCTCGACGAACCGGACGGTGCCGGACTTGCTGCGCATCACCATTGAATGCGTGATGGCACCGTGGCCGAAACTCTTCACGCCGCGCAGCATGGTGCCCGACGTGACACCGGTGCAGGCGAACATCACATCGCCCTTCGCCATCTCCTCCAGCGTGAACTTCCGCTTCGGATCGTTGTGCCCCATGTCGCGCACGCGTTGCACCTGTTCATCGTTCTCGAACATCAGCCGTCCCTGCATCTGCCCGCCGATGCAGCGCAGGGCCGCGGCAGCCAGGACCCCTTCGGGGGCCCCACCGGAGCCAAGATAGATGTCGATCTCCGAGTCGGGGGTAGCGGTGGCAACGACGCCTGTGATGTCGCCGTCGCTGATCAGCATGATGCGGGCGCCGGCCTCGCGTGTCTTGGCGATCAGCTCCTTGTGGCGGTCGCGGTCGAGGATGCAGGCCATCAGGTCCGACACCTCACAGTTCTTCGCCCGCGCGAGCTCGCGTAGATTCTTGCCGACCGTCGCGTCGAGATCGACCACACCGTCCGGCAGGCCGCCGCCGATGGCGATCTTGTCCATGTAGATGTCGGGCGCGTGCAGGAAGTTGCCGTGCTCGGCCAGTGCCACGACGGCGAGCGCGCTGGGGCCGCCCTTGGAGGTGAGCGTGGTGCCTTCCAGCGGGTCGACGGCGATATCCATCGGCGGCCCGCCGGCGCCGACCTTCTCGCCGATATACAGCATCGGCGCCTCGTCCATTTCGCCTTCGCCGATCACCACGGTGCCGGCGATCGCGACGGTGTCGAACGCCTTGCGCATGGCCTCGACGGCGGCGCCATCGGCCTCGTTCTTCTTGCCGAGACCGATCCAGCGAGAGGCCGCAAGGGCGGCGGCCTCGGTGACGCGCACGAGTTCGAGGGCGAGGTTGCGGTCGGTGACGTCACCGGGCTGCGGCGTGCGGGCATCCATGGCGTGTTCCTCCGGACGAATTACGTTGGAGGAAGCGTAGCAGGTTGTAACGCCGCGGCCCAACGGGCTTGAGACACCGCGAGGTCAGCTTCCGGGCCGCGTCTGGCGGATAGTGCCTGCATGGGTGCCACGCAACGGTGGGTTGTCAAACGGACTGCCGCCGATCTGGACCCCGTAGCGTTCCGTCAACGCCAACAGTGGCGCCTCGATACCGACCGCCCCGGTCAGGTCCGTCCCATCCAGCACGGCGGCACGCAGATCGGCGCCGCTCAGGATGGCCCCATACAGCGACGCTCCGGTCAAATCCGTCCGCCGGATATCGGCGTTCGTCAGGTCGGCGCCCACCAGCACCGCCATCGTAAGGTCCGCGCGCAGCAGGCACGCGTGATCGAGACGCGCGGATGTGCAGTCGGTGGGGCACCGATGCTCGCCGCCAACCAACAGGGGCCTGGCGCACACTTCGATCAGCATTGCGCTGCTCAGCGTCGCCCGCTCCAGCTTCGCACCGCGCAGATCGGCGTTCGTCAGATTGGCCTCCCGCGCATCCACCAGCGACAGGTCGGCCATCGCGAGCAGCGCGCCCGCCAGGTTGGTTCGCCGCAGCACCGCGCCGTGCAGCACCGCGGCGCCGAGATCCACGCCGCGGAGGTCGAGGCCACTCAGGTCGGCCCCGGTCAGATCGGCACGCTGCCCGCTCCGGCCGCCGCTCTGTGTCCAGGTGGCGTGAGCGGACAGGATCTGCGCCAGGCCAAGTCTCAGCTCGCGGAAATTCCGCGCCCCGGTTGAGTTCCTGGTCCTGGCGTGCGGGAGATCGACCGCATCGAGCAGCGCGCCCACCAGACTGGTGCCCTCGAGGTTGGTGCCGGATATCGTGGCACCGATCAGGATCACACCTTCCAGGCTCGCGCCGGCAAGGTTGGCTCCGGTCAGGTCGGCGCCACGCATGTTGCATCCCCGCAGGTCGGCCTTGGTGAGGTCTGCCCGCGTCAATACGGCACGGTTCAGATCGGAGTCCCGCAGATCGGCCTGGCTCAGGAAAGAGTTCGACAGCTTGGCCCGTTCGAGCCTGGCCTCGACAACCTCGGCTCTGAACATCGTCGACGCGGACACGGTCTGCGTCTGTCGTAGATCGCCCGCGTACGCCGCCATGAGCACGCCTTCGCGCAGGTCGACGCGCGTGAGGTCGGTGCGGATCAGTCTGGCGTCGCTCATGGCAACACCGCGCATATCGGCGTCCACCAGAATCGCCTCGGTGAGATCGACCCGCGTCAGGTCGGCGCCGAACAGGTTGGCGCCGCGCAGGTTGGCGCGGACCATCCGGCAGCCGCGCAGACAGGCACCGCTCAGATCGGCCTCGGCAAGCCGACACGCCGTAAGATCGAGGCCGGATAGATCGCGAAACTTCAGGCTGGCACGCCGCCCGCGCGGACGCCGCGCCAGATAGGCGTCATGGGCAGCGATGATCGCCGGAAGCTCGCACGCGCTCACCGGGTTGAGCCCATGCGGATCCGGCGAGACAGGTGGATTGATCGACACGTTGGCGGGCCGTGGAACCTTGGGAAGATCGTGATCAGCCTGGACCCGTGATGTGAACAATCGCTTAGCCGCGCCTGAACCGACGGATATTTACCTGCCCTTCATGCGGCTTCGGCATCGTTATCGGCCGGCGCCCAGGCAACTCCAGGTCGGATCTCGTGACCTCCATCCTCAGCGACCCAGAACAGGTCCGCCTGATCGAGAAGTGGCGGTTACGACACGCCTTTCCCGATGCGATCGGGATGTGGGCAACCGCGACCGGGTCTGAGGCGAGAGCACTTGCATTCAATGCGATCGCGCAGGACCCGAGGGTTTTGCAGCGCGCGGCACGATTTCAGGCAATCAAACTGGCGGCACAGGCAGAGGACTACGCCTTGTCGGTCGCCGGCCCCGGCATCGCCAGGAGTGACACCTGGCGGGCGGTAACGCTGTTCGTGCAGCGATCGATTGATGTGTGGCGACGCTCGCTGAAGGCATACGACCGTCGGACCGATGCTATCGGAGTATCCGTCGCGCCCGTGATCGTTCGGGCGCACCCCAGCGATCCGTGGGAGATCGCGCAGCGCAACTTCCCGCACGTGGACGATGAGACCGGCAGGCTCGCAACGCGGATTCTGCACGAATTCGGCAGCGGCGTGCTGCAGCGTGCGCGCAAGCCATGGGACCAGGTGATCGCGCTTTCCGTCCTGCGGCACGCGGCGCGGCGGCTGCGCGGCGAACTGGGCGAGCCTGAGGCCGGCCAACCGAGCGCGGTCAGGGACATTCTGGCGGTGCAGTCGTACGCCGAGCAGAATGGTCTGTCGCCGATGCTGGTCGGCTACTCCGGCCCCGGCAAGCCTGCCGCACAGGCGCTCAGCCTGTTGCGCGACGCCCGTACGTTGCGTGACGCGGTGTGCCCGGCTGAAGCCGGTGGCAAGGAACGGGCATCGATCTGGCAACGGGCAATCGACTTCCACGCGTTTGCCGTGGTCGCGCTGGATCATCGTATCCTGCTGGATTTGCCGCTTGACGAAGCCTACGAACTCGCCGCTGCGGCAATCCGACAGTCGGATGCGGTTATGCAGACGCCGGACCTGATCGAGATGCCGCGCCTGCCGTACGGCAGTGGGTCGGCGCCCGAGATCGTGCGTTTGCACGCCAGTGCATGTCTACCATCGAGAGATACGGACGCTACGCAATAATCAGGTCGGTCGCTGTTCGGCGGAGCGCGAGGCGCGAACCATTGACCAGATGGTCGAAAGTCTGGCGCCCAGCACGGTAGAGACCGACGGGCCGTCCTGCGCGCGATCGCTGCTGGATGGATCGGCGTCCGGCATGCACGGCATCATGGAACGCAACACCCGAAGCTTTGCGGGCGCTTCTGCCGGTAGACCGCGCAACGCATCGTGCGCCGATTTCATCAGCGAGGGCCATTCGTCCAGCATCAGCGACAATCGATCGATCGCCCGCCGGAGCACCGGCAGCTCGGTGTTCCACCGACTGATCGTGCTGCCGATATCCAGCACCGCGTAGTCCAGCATATCGAGCACCAGGCCTGCGAGTTGCCCGGTTCGTGATGCCGACTCGGCAATCGCTGCCAGATACGCGCCGACCTCCGGCGATCCCGGCGGCAGCGGCGCGGCGACGTTCTGACCAAAGTCTTCGATTTCGTCGTGCAGCACGCGCAGCCAGCCGGATTGGATCGCGCCTTCTGTCGTTACCAGGCCGACCGGAGCGAGCACCTTCGCGAATTCGGCGATACGCTGGTAGATGTCCTGCCGCCTCACGCCCACCGCGGTGGCGACTGCTGCTACCGCCGCCTTCGCGTCCCGGTCACGCCAGCGCGCCGGATCCGCAATCAGGGTGGCAAGGTCCGCGCCACTTCGATCCAGCAGATGCAGTATCAGGACCAGCTCGACATCGGCGAGCCTGATCTGCTCGGCCCGGGCGCACTCCCCCTCCCGCGCCTTCGCCTCCGGACCCAGGCTGCCGGACAACGCCAGCGCGCTGACGACAGCGCGAACCTGCGCGGGCGTGGCCGCCCTGGCTTCGCCGACCGCCTGGTGCAGCGCCATGTCGTGTTCCGTCATCGACGCCATCAGCGGCAGACTGGTCCACGGCACGATGTACGCCGTGCCATTGTTGGCGAAATCACGCAGGATCGCGATCAGGCCATCGTGTTCGTCATCGCAAACCCGCGCCATCTGCAGTGCGGGAGCCTCGAACGGCACCGCCGCGCCGCGCGGTCGGTGCTGCGTGAACCAGTTGCGGATGATCCCGCTGCCCAACCAGCGTGCCATGTCGCTCCAGCGGACGATGCCTGACCGGCGTGATAGCTGGTAATGATGAACAAGCCGTGCCCGGGGAATCGAATTCCACATGCAGATGTCTGTGTCTCGCATTCACCAACGATTAGCGCTTTCGTGGTGACATCGCCGCGACGGAACCTCTGAGCCAACGCGTGCGTGTCATTCTGCTCCCGCTATTGGGTATGCTGCTGGCGTCGGCGCAATCGGCGGCAGCGCTGGAGCCTGGCGGCGCTTCGCCGGTCGTCGATTGCCGCAGCGCCGCGGCCGCATCCGAGCTATCGGCCGGCCTTCCCCCCGGCCTGCTGCTCGCCATCGGCCAGGTGGAGAGCGGACGGTGGGATCCGCTCGCCGGCCGAACCGATCCCTGGCCGTGGGCCACCAACCACGCCGGCGAAGGCCACTATTTCGCCTCGGCACAGGAGGCGATCGGGTGGGTTACGGCACAGCTTGCATCCGGCATCCAGTCGATCGACGTTGGCTGCTTTCAGGTGAACCTGTTCTATCATCCCGATGCGTTCGCCCGCCTGGCCGACGCCTTCGATCCCGCCGCGAACGCGCGGTATGCGGCGGCGCTTTTGAACCGATTGCATGACCAGAGCGGCAGTTGGCCAGCGGCGATCGCGCTGTATCATTCGGCGGATCCGTCCGAGGGCCAACGCTACAGCAGCCGCGTGATGGAAGCGTGGCATGGCGGCATCACCATTGCCGCCGCGTCTCCCTTCATTGGGAGTGCTCGACCGGCCAGTGCAGTGGTCGTGCGCATCTCGGCAATGGCGTCAGCCGTGCGCGTTGTGGTGCCGAACTGGGCCGTGCCGTCCTCTCTTGC
>DASXNR010000453.1:0-4310 GCA_036494925.1 Acetobacteraceae bacterium | reverse complement strand
CGTCGGAAATATCGGTGAACGCGCAGGGCGCGGGACCTGGCTTCGGCGCGCATATCTGCGATGTGGAGGTGGACAAGGAGACCGGACAGGTCACCATCACCCGCTACACCGCGGTGCAGGATGTCGGCCGCGCCATCCACCCCAGCTACGTGGAAGGCCAGATCCAGGGCGGTGCCGTGCAAGGCATCGGCTGGGCGCTGAACGAGGAGTACATCTACGACAAGAACGGCAAGATGGATAACCCGGGCTTCCTGGACTACCGCTGCCCGGTGGCGTCCGACCTGCCGATGATCGAGGCGATTCTGGTCGAAGTGCCCAACCCGCGTCATCCGTTCGGTGCTCGGGGCGTCGGCGAGGTGCCGATCATTCCGCCGATGGCCGCGGTAGGCAACGCGATCCGCGACGCGATCGGACTGCGCATGCCGAACCTGCCGATGTCGCCGCCGAAGATCCGCAAGGCGCTGGACGTGGCGAACGGCGACGATTGAGACGCGTGGAACCACGGATGAATCCGGAGCAACACAGATTGCGTGAGTGTCTGCGTTCATCCGTGTTTATCAGTGTTCATCCGTGGTTCGATCTTCTGTTTCCTCAGCCATGCCCAAGGTAACCATCACCGGCGACGCCGGCCGGCGGTTCACCGGCGGCAAGGCTGAGCTCGAAGTGGCGGCGACCACCTTCCGACGCCTGGTGCTGGAGCTGGACCAGCGGTTTCCCGGTTTGGGGAAGCAGGTCGAGGAGGGGATGGCGGTGGCGATCGACGGCGAGATATTCCAGGACGCGTATGCGGCGCAGTTGCGGCCGGACAGCGAGATCGTGCTGATTCCGAAGATCGCCGGGGGATAGGCGCCGGCAGCATCAGGAAAGGAAGTTCTAAACGCAGATGCAAGTAGATGCACGCGGATGCTCGCAGAGAGTGACAGGCTGAACGATCTGCCGGGCCGCGTGATTTGCCGGACCATTTGCGTGTTCCGCGTGCATCCCTTCTGATCTGCGTTAGAGATCTTTCTTGTCCTGGAGCGCCGCAGGCCTGGCAACCCGGGCCAAGGCCGCCGCGCGCCACCAATCCGCGGCGAATGCAGCTGGCCTCACTGGCGAACGCGCGGCGAGTACGCTACGCGAAACGCCAGGACATGCCGGTACAGCCCTCGATTCTGCTCTACGACTGGGACAACACGCTGGTGGACGGCTGGGCCGGCATCGCCGCGGCGCTGAACGCGGTGTTCGACGCCTTCGCCATGCCGGCCTGGAGCGTGACCGACACCCGCGAGCGTGTCCGCGTCTCGCTGCGCGACAGTTTTCCGCCGATGTTCGGCGCCGAGTGGGAGCGCGCCCGCGACATCTTCTACGCCACGCTGGAGGCGCAGCATCTGCACCACGTCGCGCCGATGCCTGGCGCGGCCGAGGCGCTGGATGCGGGCGCGGCCTGGCCGCAGGGCGTGGTGTCCAACAAATCCGGCAAGTTCCTGCGCGCCGAGGTGACGCATCTCGGCTGGGCGGGGCATTTCGGCGCAGTGGTCGGCGCCGGCGACGCATCCGCCGACAAGCCGGATCCCGCACCCATCCTGCTGGCGCTCGACCGGATGGGTCGGGCAGCCGATCGCTCGGTCTGGTACCTCGGCGACACGGCGCTGGACATGGCGGCGGCGCGGGCGGCGGGTGTCACCGCCGTGCTGGTCGGCGACGCTTCACACGACGGTGGGATTGACCGCGCGGGTCCCGATCTCCATTTCCCTGACGCGCTCGACTTTGCCGCACGGCTGCGTGCGCTTGCGCGTGAAGGGATACTGCCTAAGTGACGCTGCAGGGTGGCCGTGCCACGACCGCCCTGGCCTGAACAAGAATAACAGCCGACAAGAAGAAGGAAAACCACCGTGGCCAACGAGAAGGCGCAGAACGTTCAGGACGTATTCCTGAACCATGTGCGAAAGAACAAGACCCCCGTGACGGTCTTCCTGGTGAATGGGGTCAAGCTCCAGGGCATAATCACTTGGTTTGACAACTTTTCCGTGCTGCTGCGTCGGGACGGGCACACGCAGCTCGTGTACAAGCACGCGATCAGCACGGTGATGCCGGGCGCGCCGATCCAGTTGTTCGACGCGGCGAAGGCCGAAGGTACCGCCGCTGTGCCGGCACGGGAGATGTCTGCTGCCGCAGGCGAGTAACGGCCACCTTCAGCCGGTCCGCGCCGCCGTGGTCCTGCCGTGGGACCGCGGCGAGCCCAATGGTGAGCAGCGCCGTTCGGCCGAGCACAGGGTAGCCGAGGCGGTCGGGCTGGCGGCGTCGATCGGGCTGGTGGTGGTGCATACCGCCATCCTGCCGTTGCGTGCCCGCCGTCCGGCGACGCTGCTCGGCGAGGGCCAGGTGACGTCGCAGGGCACCGCGATCGCCGAGCACGAGGTGACGGTCGCGATCATCGACGCGGCGCTGTCACCGGTGCAGCAGCGCAACCTGGAACGCGCCTGGGCCTGTAAGGTGATCGACCGCACCGGGCTGATCCTCGACATATTCGGCGAACGCGCCGCCACCCGGGAGGGCGCGCTGCAGGTGGAACTGGCGCATCTCGACTATCAGCGCTCGCGGCTGGTGCGGTCGTGGACCCACCTGGAGCGCCAGCGCGGCGGCTTCGGCTTCCTGGGCGGCCCCGGCGAGACGCAGATCGAGGCCGACCGTCGCCAGATCGGCGAGCGCATCGTGCGGCTGAAGAAGGACTTGGCGCAGGTGCGCCGCACCCGCGGGCTGCACCGCTTCGCGCGCCGCCGCGTGCCGTTTCCGGTAGTGGCGCTGGTCGGCTACACGAATGCTGGAAAATCAACGCTGTTCAATGTTCTGACTGGTGCCGAGGTGACCGCTCGCGATCAGTTGTTCGCGACCCTCGATCCGACGATGCGCGGGCTGCGCCTGCCGTCGGGGCGGCGGGCAATCCTGTCGGACACGGTGGGCTTCATCAGCGAACTGCCGCACGAACTGGTGGCGGCGTTCCGCGCCACGCTCGAGGAGGTGGCCGAGGCCGACGTGATCCTGCATGTGCGCGATGCGGCGCATCCCGACAGCGCCGCGCAGCGGGCCGATGTGGTGGCGGTGCTGGACGACATGGTGGCCGATGGCGCGCTGGACGCGGACTGGCCGTCGCGCACTATCGAGGTGTTGAACAAGGCCGACCTGATGGGGGGCGTGGCGTTGGTGCCGGAGCGGGCAGGGGCGGTGGCGGTTTCCGCCGTCACCGGCGAAGGGCTCCCGGCGCTTCAGGCGGCGATCGACGCGCGGATCGCCGAGGGAATGGAGCTCGCCGACTACGACATCCTCCCGCAGGACGGCGCGCGGCTGGCCTGGCTGTATCAACATGGCGAAGTGGTGGATCGCCACGACGCGGATGCCGCCGTGCATGTCACGGTGCGCCTGCTGCCGGCGGATCGCGCCAGATTCGAGCGGCACGAATGACCTTCGGCATGGTGGAGCTGGGTGGGCTGGCCGAACTGCTGCGCGCCGCGGCGCGGGCCGAGATCCTGCCGCGCTTTCGCCGGCTTGGCGCAGGCGACGTGCGCCAGAAGACCGGCCCGCTCGACCTGGTCACGGAGGCGGATGAGGCGGCCGAGCGTCTGATCACCGCCGGCATCCTGCGGTACTTCCCCGGATCGGTGGTGGTCGGCGAAGAGGCGGCCTCTGCGGACCCGGCGCGGCTTGGGCTGCTGGCTGGCGCGGACCTCGCTTTCGTGGTCGATCCGATCGATGGCACGGCCAACTTCGCCGCCGGCCTGCCGCTGTTCGGCGTGATGGCGGCGGCCGTGGTGCGGGGCGAGGTGGTGGCGGCGGCGATCCATGATCCGATCGGCGACGACACCGCGCTGGCGCTGCGCGGCGAGGGCGCGTGGACCGAGGCACCGGACGGAACGCGGACCGTGCTGCGCGTGGCGGCGCCGGTGCCGGCGGCGGAGATGACCGGCAACGTGTCGTGGCGCTATCTGCCGGAGCCGCTACGCGGGGTGGTCTGCGCCAACCTGCCGCGGCTCGGCGGGGTCTGGGACTACAGTGCGCCGCACATGAATACCGGATGGCGTGCGCCGGCCACTGCCATCTGCTGTTCTTCAATCGGCTCCTGCCGTGGGACCATGCGCCGGGCTGGCTGCTGCACCAGGAGGCCTGCGGTTATTCTGCACGGCTGGACGGCAGTGCGTACACGCCGCTGCGGACGGATGGCGGGCTTATCTGTGCGCCCGATCGGGAAAGCTGGCAGGCGGTAAGGGAGGTGCTGGTGGGGGGCTAGAAGTCGGCGCCGGAGACCTCCGGGCGCGCTTCGTCGGCGGCTTCGT
>DASXNR010000452.1:0-3972 GCA_036494925.1 Acetobacteraceae bacterium | reverse complement strand
CATCGTCTCGATTGTGCGTTGCAGCCGGCCTGCGTATTAACGACCTCGAAGTCCAACAAGATCGGGGCAACCAGGCTACAGCCACCTATCCTCTCGACCACCATCGGAGCCGGTGGTTCAGCGAATAGCAAGGCAACGAGTGCGGAAGCATCAATGACCTTGGTCTCGGTGTCCGCCATCTCGGTCCGCTCGAATGAGTGCCGCCGCCTCATCGGGCTGCCCGAGGTTCAGCCTGCGCGCCCTGGCCAGCACCTCGTCCGCCGTCAGATAGCGTGCGGGCTTGGGCCGCACCGCGTCCTCGATGATCGCCATCAGTTCGCCCTGTAGGGACCGATGGTTTCGCGCCGTGCGTTCGCGCAGCCGCTGCACCACCTCATCAGGTGCATTCCAGATCGACAGGTTGACCGGCATCGCGGCTCCGAGACGGTCCCAATTCGCAACAGAATTAGCAGGACGAAGTTGTCGCCTCAACCGCATCCTCCGCCTCGTCCTCCTCGCCATAACCCACCAGCCGCAGCGCCAGCCCCTTGATGCCGCGCAGCTCGGCAGCGTGGATCAGCGCCTCCTCGCGGCCATGGGTGACCCACACCTCCGGCGCGCCGACCTCGTCCAGCGTCGCATTCAACTCGTCCCAGTCGGCATGATCAGAGATCACCAGCGGCAGTTCCACCCCGCGTGACTTGGCCCGCTGGCGCACCCGCATCCAGCCGGACGCCATCGCCACCACGGGATCCGCCAGCCGCCGCGCCCACCGATCGGCCACCGCACTTGGCGGAGCCAGCACGATCGCCCCCACCAACTCGGCCTTCGCCGCCGCGGTCGCCGGCCGCAGATCGCCCAATGCGACGCCGCGCTCCTCGTACACGCGGCACAGCGAGACCAGCGCGCCGTGCAGCCAGATCGGCCGGTCCCAACCGGCCTGGCGCAGCAACGCGATCAGCCGCTGGCATTTGCCCAGCGCGTAGCAGCCGACGACATGCGTGCGGTCGGGATACAGCGCCACGCTGGCCAGCAGCCGGCCGATCTCCTGGTCGGGCGGCGGGTGGCGGAATACCGGCAACGCGAAGGTCGCCTCGGTCACGAACACGTCGCACGGCACCGGCACGAATCCGGCGCAGGTGGGATCCGCGGTGCGCTTGTAATCGCCGCTGACCACCGCCCGGGCGCCCTGATACTCCATCGCAACCTGGGCACTGCCCAGCACGTGGCCGGCAGGCTGCAGCCAGACCTGCACGTCGCCGATGCGCAACGTCTCGCCCCAGCCGAGCGCCTGCTGCGTCTCCCCTGCCCGCTCCTCGCCCAGGCGTGCGCGCATCAGCGCCAGTGTGTCGGCATTCGCCAGCACCGCGCGATGGCCAGGGCGCGCGTGATCCGAATGCGCGTGGGTGATCACCGCACGGTCCACCGCATGGGTCGGGTCGATGAAGAAGCCGCCGGGCTCGCAGAACAACCCCTGCGGCAGCACCCTGAGCCATGCCGCCGGCTGGATCATGGAGCCGCTGCCGCCGCGGAGCCGCGCCTGGGCCTGCGGACGGCTCTCACCTTCCCGCTGCTTGCGCCGCCGCAGAAGAACTGCTCGCTGCCATCGGACTCGAGGCCCGACACGCTGACTCCGGGCGGCATCTCGAGCCGTTCCAGGACTTCTCCCGATCGAGGATCGACTCGCCTCAATTCGCTGTCTTCGCCTTCCCACACGCCGTGCCAGAGCTCCCCGTCGATCCAGGTGACCCCGGTGACGAAGCGGTTGGCTTCGATGGTGCGAAGGATCGCCCCCGTTTGGGGATCGATCTGATGGATCTTCCGGTCCCGATATTGGCCGACCCAGAGCGTCCCTTCGGCCCACGCGAGCCCCGAATCGCCGCCGCCACCGGGTGCCGGGATCGTGGCGAGCACCCGCCCGGTGATCGGATCGATCTTCTGGATGCGATCCTCGGCGAGCTGAAACAGGTGCTGGCCGTCGAAGGCCGTTCCCGCATGCCCGGCGACATCGATCGAGCGCACCGTCCTGCCGCTCGCAGGATCGAAGGCGTTCAGCCTGTCGCCGGAGGCGATCCAGACGCGCTCACCGTCAAACGTAACCCCATGGACGTGGTCGATACCCGGAAACGGTCCATATTCTCGGACGATTTCGGCCGCCGATCTGATCATGTTTCCATCCTCGTCGTTATGCTTCGACCCTAGCCGCTCCGCGGTGGAGCGGGGAGTAACAAGGCCGTCGTGAATCGCCCTCACAGCAATTGATTGGACAATGCAGTCGGGCAAGGGAGACTCCCGCACGAGCGTCAGCCGTCGTTGACAGAACGCGGATCGCGCTTCGTTGCGCACGAAAGGGAACATGATATGCGACAATCTGTGCCCCGGCTCGTGGGGCTGCTCGTTTCCGGGTCTTTGCTCGCCGCCACAGCGTTGGTCAGCCCTCCTGTGCAGGCTCAGGCTCCGGCACAAAAACCCAATATCATCGTCATCATGGGTGACGATGTCGGCTGGGAGAACATCGGCGCCTATCACCAGGGCCTGATGTATTCGACGACGCCGAACCTCGACCAATTGGCCAGTGACGGAATGCGCTTCACCGACTACTACGCGGAGCCGAGTTGCACCGCAGGTCGCGCCAACTTCATCACTGGCGAACTGCCGATTCGGACCGGCCTGACCACGGTCGGGCAGGCTGGTGCCACGGTCGGCATGCCCGACGAGGCCCCCACGATCGCCGCCGCGCTGAAGGCGATGGGCTACGAAACCGGTCAGTTCGGCAAGAACCATCTGGGCGATCTCAACCGCTACCTGCCGACGGTGCACGGGTTCGACGAGTTCTTCGGCTACCTCTATCATCTCGACGCGATGGAGGATCCCTTCTGGCATTCCTATCCTCCGGCGCTGAAGGACGTCGTGGGCCCGCGCAATCTGCTCCACAGCTTCGCCACCACGACCGACGATGCGACGGTGCAGCCGCGCTGGGGCAAGATCGGCATGCAGCGGATCGAGGACGAGGGGCCGCTGCCGCCGCACCCGATCCCAGGCATCAAGCACAATATGGAGACGGTCGACGAGGACATCCTCGATTATACCGTGAAGTTCATGGACAAGGCGGAGAAGGACGGCAAGCCGTTCTTCGTCTGGATGAACCCCACCCGCGTGCACGTCATCTCGCACCTGTCGCCGAAATACCAAGAGAAATTGACGCCGGACAACGGGTGGTATCTGGAGGAAGGCGTCATGTCGCAGCTCGACGACGTCGTGGGCGGCGTGCTGGCCAAGCTGAAGGCTGACGGCCTTGAGAACAACACGATCGTCGTGTTCACGACGGACAACGGCACCGAGAACTTCACCTGGCCCGATGGCGGCAACACGCCGTTCGCCGCCGGCAAGGGGACGATCATGGAGGGCGGCATGCGAGTGCCGATGATCGCCCGCTGGCCCGGTCACATCCCCGCCGGCAAGGTCGAGAACGGCATCTTCTCAGGTCTGGACTTCTTCCCGACCCTGGTCGCCTTGGCGGGCAATCCGACCATTAAGGACGACCTGCTGAAGGGCAAGCAGCTCGGCGACAGGACCTACAAGGTGCATCTCGACGGCTACGATCAGACCAACGTCCTGACCGGCAAAGGGCCATCCAACCGCCACGAGATCTTCTATTTCGCGGAAGGCGCTTTGGGTGCGGTTCGCATCGACGACTGGAAATTCAGGATGATCGACCAGCCGGACGGATGGCTTGGAGGAACGGTCCACCCTGATTGGCCGGTTCTCACCAATCTGCGGCTTGATCCGTTCGAGCGGATGGGCTTTTTGAAGGGCAATATCGGCTCGTTCCAGTATATGGGTGATTTCTACGTCCATGAGTTCTGGCGCTTCGTCTTCCTGCAGCAGAAGGTCGCCGAATATGCCCAGACCTTCATCGACTTCCCACCAATGCAGCGAGGGGCGAGCTTCAGCCTCGAAGCGGTCAAGGCTGAAATCGATGCGCGGATAAGG
>DASXNR010000451.1:0-10336 GCA_036494925.1 Acetobacteraceae bacterium | reverse complement strand
TGCATCCCGGGACTGTCGCCTACAACGTCGAGACGTTCGAGCGTCTGGCGGGCCTCAGCCCGGCCATCGCCGCCAACATCGATCCCAGCCATTTCTTCTGGATGGGGATGGACGCGAACCGCATCGTCCGGCGGCTTGGCGCGCGGGTGGGCCATGCGCACGGCAAGGACGTGGTGTTCCACCCGGACAACCTCGCGTTGAACGGTCTGCTCGACCGACGTTGGCCCTCGCCGCCCGAGGAGATGCCCTGGACGTTCGCCGTTGTCGGTCGCGGCCATGACGCGGCCTGGTGGCGCGGGCTGTTGCGCGACCTCGCGGCGACCGGCAATGCGCGCACGATCGCGATCGAGCACGAGGATCCGTTCGTTGCACCGGAGCCTGGCATCCGCCAGGCGGCGCGCTTGCTGGCCGGCGTCCTCAAGGAAGCACATGCAGCCGGAGCGCAGCCATGAACGAGGTCCGCGCCGCGGTGATGGAACGGCCCGGCCGCATCGCTCTGCGGCACTTTCCGTTGCCCGAGCCCGAACCGGGCGCGGTGGTCATGCGGGTGCACTATTCCGGCATCTGCGGCACCGACAAGCACACGTTCCGTGGCGAAAGCAAGCAGTACGCGGGCACGGCACATGAGCGCGACCTGACCTATCCGCTGATCTGCGGGCACGAGAACGTCGGCGAGGTTGCCGCGATCGGTGGCCGCGTGCTGGACAGCGAGGGCCATGCGCTGAAGGTCGGCGACCGCATTGTGCCCGGTGCCAATGTTGCGTGCGGCACCTGCCATTTCTGCCGCAATGGCTATCCGTACTACATGTGCAAGAACATGGAGGACTACGGCAACAGCCTGCATTGCGGCCGCGCACCGCATCTGTTCGGCGGCTGGGCGGAATACATGTACCTGCTGCCCAACACGCCGATATTCCGCGTGCCCGACGATCTGCCGGACAGCGTCGCGGTACTGACCGAGATCATGGCGGTGACGCATGGCGTGGAGACCGCGCAGTCGCTGCTCGGCCTCGTTGGCGGCTATCGCTTTGCCAATTCCGTCGCTGTGCTGGGCGTCGGGCCGCTCGGGCTGTGTCATCTGATCAAGGCGCGCCTGCTGGGTGCGGCAAAACTGATCGCAACCGATCTGTTTCCGTCACGACTGCGTCTCGCGCAGGAGTTCGGCGCGACGCTGACCATGCAGGCGGATCAGACCGACGCCGAGGAGCGCATCGCCCGTGCTCGCGAATACACCGATGGTCTGGGACCCGATCTGGTGTTGGACTGCAGCGGTTTTCCCCAGACATTCATCGAGGCGCTGCGCATGGTGCGTCCCGGCGGCGTGGTGGTGGAAGCCGGAACCTTCGTCGACATGGGACCGGTCGGGATCAATCCCAACAGCGACATCTGCACCCGCAATGTGAGCGTGATCGGCGTTGGCGGCGAGACCGCGACCTCGTATCTGCCGTCGATGCGGCTGATGGCCGCGAACTTGCGTCACCTGCCGTTCGATCGCTTCGTCAGCCATCGCATGCCGCTCGAACAGGCGCAGCAAGGCGTGGAACTGGCGCAGACCGATGCGGCGATGAAGATCGTGATGGCGCCGAACGGTGCGTCCTATGCCTGAGGCGCGGGCGCCGACCATCCTCGATGTTGCGCACCGGGCCGGAGTCTCGAAATCCACGGTGTCCAATGTCATTCGTGGCGTGCGCGGCGTTGCCGCCGCGAAGCGTGCGCGCGTGCACGAAGCGATCGAAGCGTTGGGCTATCGGCCGAACATCCTGGCGCGGCAGCTCGTGCAGCGGCGGACCAGGATCGTCGGTGTCGTGGTCGGCGATCTTGGCAATCCGTTCCATGCGGAGATGGCCAAGCAGGTGGAGCGTCATGCCTCGGCTTGCGGCTACCGGACCATGTTCTGCAACACGCAGGCCGAGGAGACAGCGGAGCTTGCCGGTATCGAGAGCCTGTTGGAGTATCGTGTCGCCGGTATCCTGTTCCTGGCCCATACCGGTGCCTCGTCGCGCGCACGCGAACTCGTGGCCGGTGTCGTGCCATCTGTGTTCGTGACCTGCACTGCCGATTGGGGCGATGTCGTTTCGGGTGATGACCAGCGCGGCGCGGAGCTGGCGACGCGCCATCTGATCGAACTCGGCCATCGGCGGATCGCCTATTTCGCCGATCCGAGCGTAGAAGACGCCGCCGATCGCGCCAGGCAACTCGGCTATCGCAGGGCGATGCGGCGCGCGGGGCTGGCGCCTGCCGTGTATTATTGGCGGCGGGCACCGGACACCGTGGTGCACGAGCAACGGGAGCTGCTGTTGCAGCAGGTATTGTGCGGACCGCGACGGACGACCGCGATATTCTCCGCCAATGATCTCGGCGCGATCGAATTGCTGGATGCGGCCGACCGGCTCGGTGTGAGCGTGCCGGACGAACTTTCCGTCGTCGGTTTCGACGATGTGCTTATGGCGCGTCTGGCGCGCATCAACCTCACCACCGTGGCCCAGCCGCAGGAACAGCTTGCGCGTCTCTCGGTGGACACCCTGGCGGCCCGTTTGCAGGGCGAACTGAGCGGACCCCCCGTCAGGCGGACGGTCGAGCTTGAACTCAGGGTTCGCGGCTCGACGGCCGCACTGCGGCCGCCGCAGCGGAAAGCCGGCTGAACATGACAGTCAGACTAAGAGTGGGTGTGATCGGCTGCGGCCTGGTGGCTCAGGTGATGCACCTGCATTATCTGCGTGAACTGACCGAGCACTACGAGATCGTGGCGCTTTGCGACCTTTCGGAATCGCTGCGCGCCGCGTGCGCGCACGACTACACGGTGGCTCGGCACTATGCCGACTGGCGTGACCTGCTTGGCGCCGATCTCGACGCGGTGCTGATCCTCACCTCCGGCAGTCACGCGCCGATCGCCATCGCTGCTGCCGCCGCCGGCAAGCACATGCTGATCGAGAAGCCGATGTGCTTTTCGGTGGACGAGGGAAGGGCGATGATCGCCGCGGCCGAGCAGGCCGGCGTGACGCTGATGGTGGCGTACAACAAGCGCTACGACCCGGCCTACGGCCAATTGCAAAACGCCGCCGGAACACTGCACGATCTGCGCCTCGCGCGCGTCACCACGTTGGAATCGCCGCTTGAGCCCTATGTGGCGCATTACCGGTTGCACAAAGGCACGCCGCCCGATGCCGCCATCGTTGCGGGTCTGCGAGCCGACAATGCGGCGCGGATCACGGCCGCGATCGGCGAGGCCGATGCGCTGTCCCGCCGCGCCTATCACCTGGTGCTGCTCGACAGCATGGTGCATGAATTCAACGCGGTGCGCGGGGTGTTGGGCGAGCCCGACAGTCTGGAGTTTGCCGATATACGCGACCATGGGCTGACCGCGGTGCTGCGCTTCGGCGAGACGCAATGCATCATCGCCTGGGTCGATCTGCCGGGCATCGCGCGGTATCAGATGGAGTTTGCGTTTTACGCATTGGACCGCCGGTTGACGCTGTCGTTCCCGTCACCGTTTCTGCGCAGCGCGCCAACATTGCTGATCACCGAAGCAGGAACTGCCGACACGCCGCATGCGTGGCGCAATGAGGAGGTGTTTTCCTATGCCGAGAGCTTCAGGCAGGAACTGCTGCACTTCCACGACTGCGTCACCACCGGCCGGCCTCCGCTGACGTCCGGCGCGGACGCGGTGCGCGACATCGCGCTGTCGCAGGCAGTGATCGCCGCGCACCGCGATCGTACGCCGATCCTGCGCCCGACTGCCGTGACATTCGGCTGACCTGTGGCGATGTTTCGACTTGGTCTGGTCGGCGCTGGTCGTATGGGCCTCACCCATCTTCGTGCGTTGGCGGGGAACGAGCGTGTGCGCGTGGTCGCTGTCGCAGAACCGTCGGAACGAGCCAGACAGACGCTCGATGGTCCAGGGCTCGCTACCTATCCCGCGGTAGATTCGATGCTGCGTTCCGGGGGCCTCGACGGTGTGCTGATCGCTGCGCCCAGCACCTTGCACGTGCGTATTGTCACCGAACTGACGGCGGCACGCCTGCCGGTTCTGTGCGAAAAACCCTGCGGCCTTACTGCGCGCGAGGCGCAGCAAGCTATGCAGATCGCATCGGCCGCGAATATTCCCTTGCAGATCGCCTATTGGCGCCGCTTCGTGCCGGCATTGCGGGACCTGCGTCGGCGCATCGTGCGGGGGGAGCTTGGCGAGCTGTATTTCCTGGCGTGTTCGCAATGGGACGGTGCGCCGCCGGCAGCAGCATTCCGTTCAGCAAGTGGCGGCATCTTCGTCGATATGGGCGTGCATGAGTTCGACCAGATCCGCTGGCTCAGCGGCCAGGAATTCGAACGTATCATGCCGGTCACGTCGGCCATCGCCGCGGATCCGCCGGTGACCGGAGACGCCGAAAGCGCCCAGGTTCTTTGCAGATTGTCCGGTGGCAGCAATGCGCTGGTCTCGCTTGGCCGCCGCTTTCCGGCGGGCGACGTCTGTCGCGTCGAGGTTTTTGGTACGAAGGATGCCGCAGACAGCCGGTTTCTCTGGCCACCGGACGGTGAAGCCATGTTCATGCAGGCGCTGCGGGCGCAGGCGGAAGGATTTGCGAATTGGGTCGGTGGAGCGCCGGCGACCGGCGCCGACGCAACCGATGCCGTCGCTGCGCTGGGCGCGGCGGAGCAATGCTCCGTCGCTTATGCTCGATAAGGGAACTCGCCATGGCGGTCGAAATCGGCATCAACCCGATCACCTGGACGAACGACGACCTGCCGGAGCTTGGCGGCGATATTCCGCTGGAAACGTGCCTCGCCGAAACACGCGAGGCCGGATACAGCGGCACGGAACTTGGCGGCAAGTTTCCGCGCAGAAGCGAAGATCTCGCGCCGATATTGGCACGCCACCGGCTCAAGCTGATTTCCGGCTGGTACGACGGCCGCATCTGTGAACGCGAGGTGGCGGAGGAGTTCGCCGCGATCGAGCCGCACCTGACATTGCTGCGCGATCTCGGCTGCAAGGTTGTGGTTTACGCCGACACTTCGCGCGGACGGCATGACGGAATCTTCCGCCCGATTTCGCAGCGGCCGATGCTTGCCGATACCGAATGGCACGACTACGGGCGCAAGGTCACCGCGCTTGCCGAACGCATGGCGGCGTTCGGTGTCCGCATGGCCTTCCACCACCACATGGGTACCATCGTGCAGACCGACGCGGAGATCGACCGGTTGATGGCTGCAACCGGCGACGCGGCAGGTCTGTTGTTCGACACCGGCCATTGCCTGTTCGCCGGTGGCGATCCGGCTGCATTGCTGGAACGGCACATTGGACGCGTGGTGCATGTACATTGCAAAGATGTCCGGCGTGCGATGCTGGATCAGGCCGTAGCGGAAGACCTGAGTTTCATGGATGCGGTCCTGCACGGCATCTTCACCGTACCCGGCGACGGATGCATCGATTTCCCGCCGCTGCTGCGGCGCCTGTTGTCGCACGGTTACGACGGATGGCTGGTCGTGGAGGCGGAGCAGGATCCGCGCAAGGCACATCCGCTGACCTATGCACGTCTCGGGCACGACAACCTGCGCGCGATGGCGGTCGCCGCCGGCTTCGACGTGGCCGATCCGCCGTCGGGGCAGTGAACGCATGCGTGCCGCCATCATCGGCACCGGCGGCATTGCCAGGGTGCATGTGCGGCTGATTCGCGAACTGGGCGGCGAACTGGTTGGGGTCTGCGGCCGCACATTGGACTCCGCGCGGTCGTTCGCATCCGCGCCGGGCTACGACGATGTCACGCGGATGCTGCGCGATCAGCAGCCGGACGTGGTGCATGTCTGCTCGCCCAACCATCTGCACGCCGAGCACAGCGTCGCGGCGTTCGAAGCCGGGGCGCATGTGCTGTGCGAGAAGCCGATGGCCACCAGTACCGACGAATGCCGGCGGATGATCGATGCCGCCACCAAGGCGGGGCGTGTCGGGGCGATCGCATATACGTATCGCGGCTATCCGCTGGTGGAGATCCTGCGCCGCAAGGTGGCCGACGGCGCGTTCGGTATGCTGCGTCGGGTCGGCGGATGCTACCTGTCGCAGGATGTTCTGCCAGCGGACAAATATGTCTGGCTGTTCACGCCCGGCACGACCGGCCGCTCATATGCGCTGATGGATCTCGGCATTCATTGGCTTGATCTGGTCGAGTACGTCACCGGCGCGCAAATTCGCGAGATCACCGCGCAGTTCTCCACGCACCAGCGCGAACGGATCTGGCGGGGCGGAGCAGGCGAGGGGCCGCGGCCGCCTGGTTCCCCCAACGGCGATGACGGCGTAAGGGTCGCGGCGATGCTGGAAGAGCAGGCGGATCTGCTGATTCGACTGGACAACGGGGCGGCCGGCTCGCTGACGGTCAGCGGGCTGGCGCCTGGGCATCCGAACACGATCGTTCTTTCCGCCGATGGTCCTATCGATGGTTTCGACTGGAACCAGCAGGATCCCAACACCTATCTGCACCGCACCGCCGCCGGCAACACGGTCGTGCAGCGCAGGCCGGAGGATCTGCCGGACGATAGCGCATGGATGTCGACGCTGCCGGCCGGTCACGCCGAGGGCTATATCGATGCTTTCCGCAATGTGGTGCATCGGGTCTGGTCGGCCATGCAGGGCAAAGCCATGCGCTTCCCGTCATTCTCCGATGGTGCGCGCGGGGTGCGGCTGGTCGAGGCGGCAATTCGAAGCGCCGCCGATCGGCGCGCGGTGATCGTCGATGATTAGCGCCGCCGCAGCAGCAGATGGGCGCAGCCGAGTATCCCCACGGAGCCGACGATCAGCAGCGTGCCGAGCGCGTTGACCGTCGGGGTCACTCCGTTCTCCACCTGAGCCCAGATGTACATCGGAAGTGTTCCCTGCGTGCCGATGGTGAAGAAGGTCACGCCGAACGTGTCCAGTGACACGGTGAACACGATCAGGGCTGCGGCCAGGATACCGGGCATGACCAGCGGCAGCGTGACGTAACGCAGCACGCGCCATGGCGATGCACCGAGGTCCGCCGCTGCCGCATCCAACCGCCGGTCATAGCCATAGAGCCGCGTCGCCACCGCGAGCACGGCATACGGCGTGGTGACCACGACATGGCCCGCCGCCGCCGTCCAGATCGACAGCGTCAGTCCCAGGATCGGCACCATGACGATCAGCAGAGCGGCACCGAGCAGCATGCCAGGCACCACCATCGGCAGCAGGATCAGGCTGCTGAACAACGGCTTCAGCCGGAATTGCGCGCGCACCAGCCCGAACGCGCACAGGGTTCCGATCAGCGTGGCGACCGGCGTGGCGACGGCTGCGACGAACACGCTGTTCCAGAAGGCACTGACCAGGAAATCCTCTTCCGCGAGGTCCTGGTACCAGTGCAGCGTGTATCCGGTGATCGGAAACGTGCCGAGTGGCGACCTGTTGAACGAAAAGAAGATCATCAGCGCGATCGGCAGATACAGGAACACATAGATCGCCGCGCCATGCAGACGCAGCGGCAACGGAATGCGCCGCGTCGTGCTAAACACCGAACACCTTCTCCAGCCGGGCCATCCGGCGCAGTGCCAGCACCATGCAGAGCGCAAGCGCGGTGATGACGAACACCATCGCCGATCCGATGCCGAAGCGCAGCGCCTGGAACTGCGACACCACGATGTTCACGATCATCATCCCGCGTGCTCCGCCGACCAGCGTGGGGGTGACGTACTCGCCGACCATGGGAATGAACACGAAAATGAACGAGGCGAACACGCCCGGCAGGGTCAGCGGCAGCATGATGTGCAGGAACACCTGTCGCGGCCGCGCACCGAGATCCATCGCCGCGCTGAACAGCGACGTGTCGAGCCGCTCGATCGCCGTGTAGAGCGCGAGCACGCAATACGGGATGTAGAGATAGACCGAGACCAAAACCACGGCATAGTTGTTGTACAGCAGAAACCGCACCGGCTCGTCCAAAATTCCCAATCCGAGCAGGGCGCGATTGATCAGCCCGCGCTCGCCCAGGATCGTCATCCACGCATAGACCCGCAGCAGATAGCTGGTCCAGAACGGCAGGATCACCAGGATCAGCATGATTCGCTGCACGTGACGCGGCAGCAGCGTCAGGTAATAGGCAAACGGGAACGCGATCACCAGGCATGCCAGGGTGACCACGGCCGCGATCAGCACGCTTTTGCCGAGGATCGACAGGTAGAGCGGGCTGCCGAGAAAGAACAGGTAGTTGTTCGCGGTCAGCCGGTATTCGACATGGAACTCGTGGATCACCAGTACGCTCGCGATGCCCATGATCAGCATGGGCAACACGAACAGCACGAAATCCATCACGGTGATCGGCAGGAACGCATAGATCGGCCATCTCGACCGGGAGCGGTGCCGCGGTGCGACATACCCGGCCGTTTGCGCGACGCTCATGCGTTCCCGCCGGTACCTGATGTGTTCGGCAGCCGGGTCAGCTCCCCGCCACCTCGTTGAACGCATCGATGTAGTCGCCAAGATTCGGCGGCGGTCCGATCACCACCATCTTCGCTATCAGATCCGGCTGGTCGTAGAACAGCTCGTGCGCCAGGTCCGACTTGCCTTCCTGTTTCAACACATCGAGCGGCCCACGATAGGCGAGCGGCCGGCGATATTTCAGGAAGTTCTCCATCACGTATTTGGCCTGCACGCGGTGTTGCATCCAGGCGAGCGCGGCGTCGCGATGGGCGGCGCCCTTCACCAGACAGTCGCCGTCGAAATAGCCGATATAGCCCTCCGGCGGCAGGAAGCCTTTGCACAGCGGACCGCCGGCGTCCTTGATGCGCAACGCGCCGCCCGCGCTGAGTGCGGTCACCCAGATGGTTTCATCGGCCATCAGTTTCACCAGTTCTTCTTCCTGCGGCGGGAACTTCAGGATGTTGGGCATCAGCCGTTTCAGCCCGTCCTTGGCGTTGGCGAGCTCCTCCTTGGTCATGTCGTACGGTTTCTTGGCGCCGGTGGCGATGCCCATCCAGGCGATCACGTCCTCCTGCTGGCGGGTCAGCGCGATCCGCTGCTTCAACGCCGGATCCCACAGGAACTTGATGCTGGTGGGCGGCGTCTTGATGTGGTTGGTGTTGTACCAAAGCACCAGCGGCGACCAGGCCCAGGGCTGCGCCATGAACTTGTCGCCGACCTTCCAGATCGACATGTTCTTGAACTGGTCGAACATGTCATTGTATTGTGGCCAGGAGGCCATGTCGAATACCTCGATCACGCCTTCCTGGTAGAATTTGGGAACCCATAGCGCGTCGACGCCGACGATGTCGTATTGCGCGCCGCCGCCGAGTTTCACCTTGGCCAGGTTCTCGGAATTGCCGGACGCGCCGACGAAGTTGAGTTTGATCCCGGTTTCCTTCTGGAAATCGGCTACCTCCGTGGGAATGATGCGTCCGCCCCAGGTGAAGGCGTTGACCGGACCTTGCAGGTTGGTTGCCGCCTGCGCCGGCGCGGCGAAGCGCGACGCGGTACTGAGCGCGGCACCGCCGATGCCGGCCTGCGCAGCCCGTTGCAGCATGTGCCGCCTGGTCCATTCGTGCCTGCTGGTCATTGTCCCCTCCGTGGCTGATTGCGTCATTGTCGGTTGTGCATGATTTCAGCTCACGCCGTCGCGACGGGACGGCGTGTCGTCACTCCTCCGCGGTCGAAAAGCACGTCGAACGCCCGCTCGGCCAGCTTACCGATGCCGGCTGGTCCGGACCCGGCAGGTCGCCGGATGCCGTCAGCGGCTGGCGTATCGTTACTTCGATGCCGCCGTTCACGGTCACCACGATCTGACGATGGGTGCCGAGAAACGAAACCTTGGTCATGCGTCCGAGCAGACGGTTGGTGTCCGGCTGACGGGTGTCGCCTGACGCGAGTTGGATGTCGTCCGGGCGGATGGTTATCGCGACCCGCTGTCCCGACGTCAGGGGCCGTGCGGCTACGGCGCTGGCGACCGCGCCCGAGTCCAGGCGAACGGTCGCGATCGCGCCGGTGTCGTCCAGCAACGTGCCGAACAGGATGTTGGACGATCCGATGAAATCGGCAACGAACAGGTTCGCCGGACGCTCGTAGACCTCCTGCGGCGAGCCGACCTGTTCGACCCGGCCGTGATTCATCACGGCGATCCGGTCCGACATCGTCATCGCCTCCTCCTGGTCGTGGGTGACATAGACGAAGGTGATGCCGACCTCACGCTGGATGCGGCTCAGTTCCAACTGCATCTGCTTGCGCAGCTTGAGATCGAGCGCGCCGAGCGGTTCGTCCAACAGCAGTACGGACGGGCGATTGATCAAGGCGCGAGCGAGTGCCACGCGCTGCTGCTGGCCGCCCGACAGTTGGTCGGGCCGGCGATCCTCC
>DASXNR010000450.1:0-2017 GCA_036494925.1 Acetobacteraceae bacterium | reverse complement strand
CCGCGGCAGCGGAGGCCGAGGCGCTGCGCCGGCGGCTGCTGGAGCACGCCCGCATGCGCGCCGCCGCCGACTGGCTGGCGCACCAGCCGCAGCTCGGCCAGACGGTGTTCGCCCGCGGCCAGCCGGGCGGCGCCCTGGCGGGCCGCGCCGGCGACATCACCGACCTGCTGCGCGCCTGTCTGGCCGCACTGCAGGTGCCGCCCGCGCAGGACGCGGACAGCCAGCCCCGGCTGCCGCCTCTGTGGACCGCCAGCGAGGCGATCCGTCTGATGCGCCAGCGTCTCGCCGCGCGCGACGGCGCCACGCCGTTGGAGGATTTCCTGCCGCCGCTCGCCGGCACCGGACCGCATCACACGCTGCGCCACCGCGCCGCGCTCGCCAGCACCCTGCTCGCCGGTCTCGAACTCGCCCGCGAACGGGTCGTCAGCCTCGCGCAGGAGGCGCCGTGGGCCGCCATTCACGTCACCGGCCGCACCGCGAGTTCTGCGACCACAGCCGAGCCGGCCGCCTGACCTGGCGGCCCGGGGCGGCCGGGGCCGGCCGGGGAGGGCAGGGGGGTCGCACCCCACAGTGCCGCGTGCCATCGGCAAAAAAGCCTCGACGGCGGACCCGGCATGATTGAGACTCGCAACCATGATCCCGACACCGCCGTCCCATTACGTCGCGCCGGCCACATTGCGCGCCTGGCGCCGCAGGGTCGTCTCCGGTCGCCGCGCGCGCCGGCAGCACCGGCGCGCGGACGCCCCCCGACCGGCCGGCGGGGCCCAGTCCGACATGAACCCAGACAGCATCGCTCGCGTGACGGGTCAGGCGACGGCATAAGCATGCCCATCCGGCGCGAACTCCGACCGCTCTATCCGCCGCACTGGTGCGAATTGAGCCGGTGCGTGCGCTTCGAGCGTGCCGGCGGTCGGTGCCAGCGGTGCAACCGGCCCCACCTCGCTCTGATCCGCTGCCTGCCGGATGGGCGCTGGTTCGACGCGCCGGCGGCGCTGTGGCGGGATCGCCGCGGACGAGCGGCCCGGTGGCCCGACCTGGTCGAGGCAACCCACCTGAGCACCACACGGGTCGTGCTCGCCACCGCCCATCTCGACGGCGATCCGACCAACAACCGGCTGACCAACCTGCGCGCGCTCTGCCAGCGCTGCCACATGCTGCACGATCGGCCCCAGCACCTGGCGCAGCGCTGGATCACCTACCGCCGGCGCCGCGCCCTCGGCGATCTGTTCCTGGGACCCTATGGCGCGCTGCTCGCCGCCCTGCGATCGGCGTGGCGAACGACGCGGGCGGACGACCGGCGGCCAGTGACCCACCATGCCGTCACCGCGACCCGCCTGCCGATGCGCAGCCGGCACAATGCCGCGCGGCTGACGCAAGACGACACGGGGCCGCTGATCGCGTTCTCCCCACCGCTGCTCGATCGCCGCAAGGCCACGCAGGATCCGGTCCCGGGCAGGGTTCGTACCGCATCGCAATAGCGCGACAAGCGCCGGCCGCCAGCGTGGCGCTCAGGCTTAGGTGTGCCGTTTGGGAGCGCCCTCGGCGAAGCCCACCAGCCAGCGCGCGTCGTCAACGACGATCCGCGCGGTCGTGCGACAATACGCCAGCCGCGCGTGGCCCGCGGCCAGAAAAGCCTCGGCTTCCACCGCGGTCATCGTCCACGTCCGCCGCGCCTTGTCCCATCTGGCGCGCGGACACACGTCGCGACGCACACTCACCAGCTGCGCGTCAAACGGAAAGCTCACCGACGGCATCAGGCGAGTCTAGCATCCACCACACACGCGATGTCTATGCGTCACATGACAATGCCTTGCTGCACAACGCCGCGCGGAGGCTTACCGGCGTCCAACATGACCAGTGCCGTGCTGTCTAACCAGCTCGTCCTGACTGCGGTATCGCGTGCGCCATTGCGGCTTTGCCGCGGGGCGAACGATGCAAAATACTGGGCGTGGGCTGACGTTCAAGACCTGACAGCCCGGACGCGGGCCCCCGCAGATTGGCCGCCAACAGGATGGGC
>DASXNR010000449.1:0-22622 GCA_036494925.1 Acetobacteraceae bacterium | reverse complement strand
TGCGTGCGAATCGCACGATAGCAGCTGCGTGCCTGACGCTGGCACTTGCCGCCGGCACTGCCCGAGCACAGGGCGTGGTGACGCTGTACAGCGCCGATGGGCTGCACGATGGAACGCCCAACTGGTACCAAGCGCAGTTCGACGCCTTCACCAAGGCCACCGGCATCAAGGTGCAATACGTGGAAGGTGGTTCCGGCGTGGTCGTCGACCGGGTCGAAAAGGAGAAGGCGAACCCGCAGGCCGATGTGCTGGTGACCCTGCCGCCGTTCATCATGAAGGCGGCGGCCGACGGGATGCTGATACCATATGAGCCGGCCGGAGCGGATGCGATTCCGCCGATGAGCCGGGACCCGCAGGGCCACTACTTTGCGCTGGTGAACAACTATCTCTGCTTCATCTATAACGGCGCGGCGCTGAAGCAGACTCCGGCGAGCTTCAACGATCTGCTGAAGCCCGAATTCAAGGGCAAGATCCAGTATTCCACACCGGGGCAGGCAGGCGACGGCACCGCGGTGATGCTGCTGGTGATCCATGCGTTCGGCAGCGCGGATGCCGGCTTCGACTATCTGCAAAAGCTGCAGGCGAACAATCTCGGTCCCTCCTCCTCGACCGGCCGGTTGGCTGGACTGGTGAACAAGGGCGAGCTCTATGTGGCAAACGGCGATGTGCAGATGAACACGTCGCAGATGGGACAGAACCCCAACCTGCGCATCGTCTTCCCGGCCGGTCCGGACGGGAAGCGCTCGACCGTCGCGCTGCCTTACTACATCGGGTTGGTGCAGGGTGCGCCGCATGCGGCCGCCGGCAAAAAGCTGATCGACTTCCTGCTCAGCAAGGAGGCGCAGTCCAGCGTCAGCGAAGTGGCGCAGGGCATTCCGGTGCGTGCCGACGTGCATCCGACCGACGCCAACTACAAGACCATCCAGTCGCTGATGCAGGGCGTCGAGACCTGGACCCCGGACTGGCAGCAGGTGCTGACGGATCTGCAGGCGGACGTGGCGCGCTGGCACAAGGTGACCGGAAGCTGATCTGATGTCGGCCGGCTCCATCGCGGCGGACCTGGCTGCGACGGCACGGGCCATGCCGGCCGCGGCGTCCGCGGCCAGCGGCATCGGCTTCGACGGCGTGACGGTCGCCTACAAGGGAGCGGTGGCGCTCGCGGGGCTGACGCTGGCGATCGAGCCGGGCGAGATCATGGCGATCATCGGCCCGTCGGGCTGCGGCAAGACGACCGCGCTGCGAGCGGTCGCGGGGTTTGTCCACCCCGTCGCCGGCCGCATCCGCATCGGCGAGCACGATGTAACCGAGCTGCCACCGCATGCGCGCGACATCGGCATGGTGGTGCAGAATTACGCGCTGTTTCCCCATATGCGCGTAGACGAGAACGTGGCGTTCGGCCTGCGGGCACGGCGTGCCGCTAAGGCCGTGATCGAGGAGCGCGTGCGCGACTGCCTGCGCCTGGTGGGCATGACCGAATTCGCGCGACGCTATCCGCGGCAGCTCTCGGGCGGGCAACAACAGCGGGTGGCGATCGCGCGGGCGCTGGCGATCCGTCCGCGGGTGCTGCTGTTGGACGAACCGCTGTCGGCACTCGATGCGCAGATCCGTCGTTCGATGCTCGACGAACTGGCGCGATTGCATCGCGATCTGCCGCACCTGACGGTGCTGTATGTGACGCACGATCAGATCGAGGCGCTTACGCTTGCCGATCGCATCGCGATCATGCGCGCGGGACGGCTGATCGCGCATGGTCCCTCGCAACGGCTCTACCAGGAGCCGCCGAACCGCTTTGCCGCCGAATTCCTTGGGCGTGCGAATCTGCTGTCGGTCGAGGTCAAGGATACCGCGGGCGAAGTCGCCCTCGCGCGGCTCGGTGAGCGGCTGGTGCGGGCGCGCATGCCGCATGGGCGGCTGACCGCCAGGACCCGGCTCTGTATCCGGCCGCACGCGCTCGCGTTCTCGCCGGAGGGGCGCGAGAACAGCTTCGTGGCGACGGTACGCAACGTGGTGTGGCAGGGCGACCTGCACAGCATCGAACTCGACGTGCTGGGCGAGACCGCGCGGCTGGTATGCACGCCGGTGCGGGAACCGCCGCTGGCCGGCACGCAGGTGCAGGTGTACTTCGCAACCGACGATGCGACACTGATCGCGGACGATCCGGGTGAGTGACGCGACGCTGTCGGTGGCGTCGCCACGCCGGACAGCGGGGATACCAGGACCAGCCTGGATCGTGCCGCCGCTGCTGCTGGTGGCTGCATTGTTCTTCTATCCGTTGGCGCTGATCGCGGCCCAGAGCCTCACTGACCGGTCGGGCCGGCTCTCGTTCGCGACCTACGCCGAAGTCCTGAGCGGTCCGCTGTTCGCCAACGCGCTGCTGCACACGATCGAGATCGCACTGGCAGCGACGGCCGGCTGCATTCTGCTCGGCTTCACGCTGGCGCTGATCCTGTCCTTCGTGCCATTTCCCGGAGCGCGCGGTGTCTCGCGGCTGATCGACACCGTGATCGCGCTGCCCACCTTCCTGGTGGCACTCGCCTTCACCTTCATCTATGGCTCCGCCGGGCTGTTGAACAATGCGCTGATGCAGGCGCTGCAAAGTTCCGCGCCACCGGTCGATTTCCTCTACTCGCCTGCCGGGGTCGTGCTGGCCGAAGTGACGGTGTACACGCCGTTCATCATGCGGCCGCTGTTGGCCGCGTTCTCCCTGATCGAGACGGCGCAGATCGAGGTGGCGAGCAGCCTGGGGGCGGGAGGCTGGCGGATCGTGCGGCAGGTGATCCTGCCCGCCGCGATGCCCGCGCTGCTCGCCGGTGGCAGCCTGTGCCTGCTGCTCACGGTCAACGAGTTCGGGATTGTGTTCTTCATCGGCGCCAAGGGTGTCATCACCCTGCCGCTGCTGATCTATGACAAGGCGATTCAGGAGTTCGACTATGCCACCGCCTGCGTGATCGCGGTGGTCAATGTCGCGTTGTCGCTGGCGCTCTACGCACTGTATCGCAGCCTGGTCGGCCGCATGGGAGGCGCAGGTGCTGGTGTGGTCTAGCCGCGCCCGCATCGCGGTCTGGCTGGTATTCGCGCTGGTGTTCGGCACGATCTATGTCGCGCCGGTGGCGATGATCGCGCTGGCGAGTCTCGCCGGACAGTGGAACGACGTGCTGCCGAGCCACCTGACGCTTGCCAACTACGCCAGGGCGCTGGCCGGTGATTCGTCCGAAGCACTGCGGGTCAGCATGATCACCGGCCTGTTGGCGAGCGCATTGGCGCTGGTGAGCGGCACCTGGGCGGCGCTGGCGCTGCGCAACGTGACCGCGGTGCCCGAGCGGATGCTTGGAGCGCTGTTCTTCATTCCCAGCGCGGTACCGTCGGTCTCGGTCGGTCTCGGCCTGCTGGTGGCGTTCAGCCGGCCACCGGTGCTGCTGAACGGCACGATCGCGATCGTGGTGATCGCGCATCTGGTGCTGGTGTCGGCGTTCACCTTCGGCAGCGTGACCGCCGGGCTGTCACGTCTGCCAGCGGATTTCGAGCAGGTCGCGGCAAGCCTTGGCGCGCGGCCGGCGTATCGCTTGCGGCGAGTGCTCCTGCCGATGCTGCAGCCCTATCTGATTGCCGCGTTCAGCCTGAGCTTCGCGATGTCGATGGGCGAGCTTGGGGCGACGGTGATGGTCTATCCGCCTGGCTGGGTGACCTTGCCGGTCGACATTTTCGCGCTGTCAGATCGGGGCGACGTGTTCGAGGCCGCCGCGCTGACCATGATCCTCGCCTTCGCGACACTGCTGGTCCTGGTCGGCCTGTCGCGCATTCCGACCCGGGCCGAACAGCGGTAGCAGAGCGGTTTCGGGCAAGCTGGAATTGCGACCTGACGATGCTACGTGATCGCATGAGATTTTGGCCGGAATCGTCAGAACAGCAGCCCCTTCTTCAGCATGCCGTGGATGCCCTTCTCCCCGTTCACCGTCTGCGTGACGTGGAAATCCACCGCCAGCGAGCAGAACTGGTACGCCTGCTCGCGCGACAGGTTGCTGCGCGAGCAAATGAACGAAATCATCTCGCGCAGCGCCTGCTTCATCGCCTGGTCGAGGTCCTCGTGCAGTCCCATGCTGATGAAATGCGTCGGCGTCTCCGCCTTCGGCTGCTTCAGCAACGGTCGCGACGGACCGCCGCCCTTGTGCAGGACGAAGGTGAACGTCCCGGTCAGGCACATCTCCAGCGCGGTGACGCAGACCTCGCCGTCGCCCTGCACCCCGTGGCCGTCGCCCACCGAGAAATTGGCACCCGGTACCCACACCGGTAGATACAGCGTGCTGCCGGCGACGAGTTCCTTGTTGTCCATGTTGCCGCCGTGGATGCGCGGCTCCTTCGATGCGATGGTGCCGAACGCCGGCGGCGGTGCCACGCCCATCACACCGAAGAACGGCGCCAGCGCGAGTTCCGTTCCCCACGGCAGCAGGCACACGCCACGCGAGCGATCCACCGGGATGTGGCTGAGCACCATCTCGTGGAAATCCTCCGGCAGCGTGCCGACGAGCGGGCGGATCATGTTGTAGCCCCAGTCCGCGCCGGGCTCGATCTTCTCGATCCGGATCTCCAGCATGTCGCCGGGTTCGGCGCCCGCGACGGCGATCGGGCCGGTTACGATATGGCCGGCGCGCATCGCCGGATTGGCGGCGATGATCGCGCTGAGCTCCGGCGGCACGGTGAGACCCGCGCTTGCCGGCGGCATCACCTCGTCGCGGCCGGAGACGCATTGCACCACGACGCGGTCACCGGACTCGATCGTCATCACCGGCGGGAAGGTCGCATCGAACACGCCGATGCGGACGGTCTGCGGCGAGGCGCGAAGCTGATGCTGGGCCATCCTGAACTCCTTCAGTGACAGGCGTGACCCATCGTCATGGCCGGCAGAGGCCGGCCATCCACGTCTTTCGTTCTGGCTAAGGTCGAAGACGTGGATGGCGGGGCCAAATCCCGCCATGACGGTGGGAGACGCATTTTACATTCTATGCGGCGACCAGCGTCGAGTGTAGCGCGGGACGGCGCTCGCGGAAGGGTGTGGCCTGCTCGAACGCATCGGCCACCTGCAGCACGGTTGCCTCCTGGAATGGCTTGCCGACCAATTGGATCGCCACCGGCAGACCGCGGTCGCCGAAGCCCGAGCAGATCGACATCGCCGGATAGCCCGCGACGTTGAACGGCATGGTGAAGCTGGGCTTCTGCCCGACGTCCCACTCGGGGATCTCGTCGATTTTCGGCGCCTCGGTCGGCTGGGCTGCGGTCAGCACCACATCGAGCCCGGCCATCGCCGCCTTCAGCTCTGCGCGCAGCTCCCGCCGCCGGCGCACCGCCTGGACGTAATCCACACCGGACACCATCGCGCCCATCAGCAGCCGCTGCTGCACCCGCGCACCAAAATCGCCGAGCCGCGCGCGCGCCCATTCGTCGTAGGCCGCGGCGCGCTCGGTCAGCGAGATCAGTGTGCCGCAGGCATGCCACTCGGCCAGCGGCGACAGCGTGACTTCGCTGATCATGGCACCAAGGCCGCGCAATGTGTCGATCGCCGCGTCGATACCGCGCTGGGTGGCGTCGCTGACCTTGTGGTCCACCTCATGGAAGTGGTGGATCACGCCTATGCGCATGCCTTTGATGCCGGTGCCGAGACGAGCCGTGTAGTTCGGGACCGGCCGCGACGCGCTGGCGGGATCACGCGGATCGTGGCCGGCGAGCGCCTGCAACATCAGCGCGCAGTCCTCCGCGGTCCATGCCATCGGCCCGATATGGTCGAGGCTGAACGCGGCAGGTGCGACGCCGGCGCGGCTGACCAGGCCATAGGTCGGCTTGATGCCGGCGATGCCGCACAGCGCCGCGGGACCACGGATCGAGCCGCCGGTGTCGGTGCCGATGCCGCCCAGGAACAATCCGGCCGCGACGCCCGCTCCGGTGCCGCTGCTGGAGCCGGCGGTGAAATGCGCCGTGTTCCATGGATTGCGCGCCGGCGGCCAGGGCAGATCGAACGACGGCCCGCCATCGGCGAATTCATGGGTCGCCGTCTTGCCCATCAGCACAGTGCCGGCTGCGGCAAGCTTCACCGCGCAGGTGGCATCGGCGTCGGGCACATTGTCGCGCAGCAGCTTCGAATGGCAGGTCGTCGGGATGCCCTTGGTATCGACGATGTCCTTCAGGCCGATCGGAATGCCGCACAGCGGACCGGGGGACCTGCCGGCCATGATCGCCGCTTCGGCCGTGCGTGCGTCGGCGAGCGCACGGTCCTCGGTGAGCAGGATGAAGGCGTGCAGCTCGCGGTCGAGTTCGCCGACGCGCTCGAGGCAGGCGCGCGTCAGCTCGACCGGTGACAGCTGCTTCGCCGCAATCAGCTTCGCCGCTGCCGCGATGGTGGGAATGCCGCTCATGCCAGGTCCTCCTCGGCGAAACCGTAGGTCAGCACCGGTTCCGCCATGCGGCCGCGCGGCTTGCGCACGCGTTCCGCCATTTCGGCGACATGTGCGTACGCGGCCTTCAGCCCGGCCTTCCGCTCCGCGGTGGGTGACAGCCCGGCACGGGCAAGCAGGAACTCCAGCGTTGCATCGTCAAGCTCGGGCACGGCTGCGTCCTCCGGCTATTTCCAACCGGAAGGATAGAACCGCAACAGCTCGTCCGGCCAGGGCTTGAGGTCGGGCCGGCGTGCATCAGCCCTTTGGCGTGCAGTTGAAACGCGTTATTCGCAAGAACGCAGCGACGCAACAATCCCGGTCGAGTTGTGCGCGCACGAATCGACCGGGATTGCTTCGCTTCGCCCGCGACGGCAGCGGGCGCGGAGCTCAGAGCATTGCGTACTGAACGCGCTCGCGCCGGTTCAGACGAGGCACGCCCTCGCCCAGGATCAGCGCCTTGAAATGCGCGGTCTGCTGGTGTGCGGCGAACGCAGCCGCGTCGTCGAACAGTTCGTAGAACATGAACTGTGCCGGGTTCTCCAACGCGCGATGCACCAGGAACAGTTTTACCCCTGGTTCCCGGCGTGCCTGCGGCGCGAAGCGGCCGAGGATGTCGGCCACCGTATCCGCCTCGCCATCGCGCGCTTCCCACATCGCGGTGACCGCGAGGCCGCCGGTGATCTGTTGTGTCTGCATGTCGTCCTCCTGTTGAACACGCAGAGGACATAGGCGAATCCGCGCCGCAGATCAGCGCGCATCACTTCGGTCAGGGACGAAGCGTCCATGGCCGGGCTTGATTGGCCATCAGTGCCCCGCGTGGCTGCCGGAGAAATCCGGTGGCGGCAGGCCGGACAGTTCGAGCTGCTGCACCAGCGCCTGCTTCAGCCGCTCCAGCCCCGCCTCGGTGCTCGCCTCGGCGCGCGCCACCAGTACGGCCTGCGTGTTCGATGCCCGCAACAGCCACCAGCCATCGTCGGTCAGCACACGCACGCCGTCGGTCTCCGACACCTTTGCCCCGTCGGCACGCAGCCGCTCGGCGACCTCCTCGATCAATGCGAACTTGCGCGTGTCGTCGCAGTCGAATCGCACCTCGGGCGTGTTGATCACCTGTGGCAACGCGTCACGCATGTCGGACAGTTTGGTGTCGGCGCGGGCCAACACGCCGAGTGTGCGCACCGCGGCATACAGCGCATCATCGAAACCGTACCAGCGGTCGGCAAAGAAAATATGACCCGACATCTCGCCGGCGAGCGGCGAACCGGTTTCCGCCATCTTCGCCTTGATCAGACTGTGCCCGGTGCGCCACATCAGCGGATCGCCGCCCGCCCGCGCGACCTCGTCGAACAGCACCTGGCTGGCCTTCACATCGGCAATGATGGTCGCACCCGGATGCTCGTGCAGCACGTCGCGCGCCAGCAGCACCAGAAGCTGATCGCCGAACAGAATTCGTCCCGCGTCGTCGATCAGGCCGATCCGGTCCGCGTCGCCATCCAGCGCGATGCCGATATCGGCGCGACGCGCCGCCACTTCGGCGATCAGCTGCTGGAGGTTCGCCGGCACCGTCGGATCAGGGTGATGCGCGGGAAATGTACCGTCGATCGTGCCGTTCAGCACGACGTGCTCGCCGGGCAGTCCGGCCACGAGACGCTGCAGCACCTCGCCCGCGGAACCGTTGCCGTTGTCCCACACCACCTTCAGCATGCGGTCGCCGCCGTCCCAGTCGGCCAGCAGGCGCGCGACGTATTCCGCGGAAACGTCGATGTTGCGTTCCGTCGCCACGGTCTCTTCCACCACGTCGCCGGCCTGCGCCTGGCCGCCCAGCGCGCGGATCTGCTCGCCGAAGAACGGTTTTCCTGCGAGCACCATCTTGAAGCCGTTGTAGTCGGGCGGATTGTGACTGCCGGTCACCATCACCGCGCCGTCGGTCTTCAGCGTGGTCGAGGCATAATACAGCATCGGCGTCGGGCAGCGGCCGATGCGCACCGCTTCGATGCCGCTGGCGCTCAGGCCCTTGACGAGGGCGGTTTCCATCTGCGGGCTCGACAGCCGCCCGTCGTAGCCGACCGCGACGGTGGTGCCGCCCTGCCGCGCCACGATCGATCCGAAACAGCGGCCGATGGCGAACGCATCGTCCTCGAACAGCGTGCGCCCGACCGTGCCGCGGATATCGTACTCGCGCAGCGTGGTCGGATCGAACCGGTGCGAGAATGCCATCGTCAAACCGTCTCGCGCGCGACCGCGCTCACGATGAAATCGGACGGATCGACATAGCGACGCAGGAAAGTGCGCACGGCTTCCTCCATGTCGGGGCGCTTCAACGCGTAGGCGATCTGCGCCTCCAGGAAGCCGATCTTGTCGCCGCAATCGAACCGCTGGCCATCGTAGCGCAGCCCGTGGAACGGCTGCCTGCCGATCAGCTTCGCCATCCCGTCAGTGAGCTGCACTTCGCCGCCGGCGCCGCGCTCCATGCGTGCGAGATGACCGATCACCTCCGGCAGCAGCACATAGCGGCCGATGATGGACAGGTTGGACGGCGCATCCTTCGGCGCCGGCTTCTCCACCAGCCCGAGCACCTCGACCAGCCGGCCGTCGTCCTTGCCGATGCGCAATATGCCGTAGCGGTTGGTCTGCTCGCGCGGCACCTCGGTGACCGCGACGACGTTGCCGCCGGTGTCGCGGTACACATCGGCGAGCTGGCGCAGGCACGGCGTATCGGCCAGCACCAGGTCGTCCGGCAGCAGGATGGCGAACGGATCGTCGCCAATGAACGCACGGGCGCACCAGATCGCGTGGCCCAGCCCCAGCGGCACCTGCTGACGCACGGTCACCATCGACCCCGGCTCGACCTGCGCGCCGTGCAGCTGTTCCAGTGCGTCCGCCTTGCCGCGCTCGCGCAGGGTGGCTTCCAGTTCGAACGCGATGTCGAAATGTTCCACCAGGGCGGTCTTGCCGCGGCCGGTGACCATGCAGAACTGCTCGATGCCGGCCGCGCGGGCTTCCTCGATCGCGTACTGGATCAGCGGCTTGTCGACCACCGGCAACATTTCCTTGGCGGTCGCCTTGGTAGCGGGCAGGAAACGGGTGCCGAGGCCCGCGACGGGCAGGACGGCCTTGCGCAATGGCTTGATCACAATGGGCTCCCTTGTCTCCCCGCAGCAAACATTGCCGGCGGGCGGAAATGTGGCGTTAACGCCGGAACCGGCCGCGACAGGTGCGGGCGAGACCTATCACGTTGCCGCGCGGGTCGTCACGCACTGCCGCGCTTCGGCCGCAGCAGTACGTCGCGCGCCTGATTGACGCGGGTGGCGAGCCAGTCCGACCCGCCGCTGTCCGGATGGGCGGTACGCATCAGGCGGTGATGGGCCTCGCGGATCTCCGCCTCGGTGGCGCCGGGACGCAGACCGAGCACCTGGTAGGCCTCCTCGACCGTCATGCCGCTCTGGCGGCGCGGCGGCGGCTGTGTCGAGCCACCGGATCGCTGTCGCTGGCCGATGCCCATACGGTAGGCCTGCCACTGCCGCCAGATCAGCGGGCCGAACATGGCCAGCGCGCCAAGGGCGATGCCGCCGCGTCCGGACAGCAGCAGCAGCAGCGCGAGCGCGATGCCGCCAAGGGCGGCGATCCAGGTGAACAGCGACTTGATCGTGGTGACCGAGGCACGCTCGAACGCGCGGAGGCCGCCCAGGAACAGGAACAGGGTCAGGGCGCCAATGACGAGCCAGAGCATCAGGGCTCACCGGGACAGAGATCAGCGCAACTCGCGAGTGTGCCAACGGCAAAGGATGATGATCTCGTCATCCGCGATCTCGTATCTCACCTCGTATTGTGCGACCAGCGTACGACGAACCTCGCGCCGCTGATACTGCCCGCGAGTCATTCGCTGTGCGGCCGCAAGCATCGGTTGGGCGGCGAGGCCGAATGTCAGCCGAGACCGATCGCCTCGCCGACCCGGCGCCGGATGTCCGCGAGCTGTCCGGCTGTGACATGCGATCCGGTTCCCCTCACCCGCGCCTTCAACGTGCCGGTGACCAGCGGCGACATCGCGTAGCAGGTCTTCGGGCAGCCATTCTCCGGTGTGGGGTCGATCCGCACCGACAGGTCGGCGATGACCATGGCGGCGTCCTCGGTCAACGGGACGAGGATGACATTGGGGTAGCCCGGATCGAACAATTCCGCGTCCTCGATCACGACAGCCGGACGCCGCTTGTTGGCCTCCTTCGGCAGCGCGTCGCGCCATTCGACGGTCACGATCTGCCCCGGCTCGAACGCTGGCATGTCAATCGGCGTGGGTCGTGGGCGTGCCCCAATCCTCGAAGAACGAGCGGGCCTCGGGGTGCTCTGCCGCGGTCCGTCCGACGCCGGCGCTCTGCGCACGGATCCGGTCGCGCCTGACATTGCGCGCCGCCTCGGTTGCGATCTGACGGAGATAGGTGGCCAGAGCCACCCCACGCGCCCGCGCCTCGGTCTCGAGGGTAGCTCGGACGTCATCGTCGAGGCGGATCGAGATCGGCGCGGGCATAAAATTCTCCGGTCGAGGTTACCGGCTTTGTCGCTCGTCATGTAGTGCGGCGGTGTACTGCGTTTCAGTAGCAACCCCGGTCGCGCGTCCGATTCGGCGACGCGCCGGAGCCAACCCGGAGCGAGTCCCGACTATGTCGCCTGCGATTCCTTCATTTGGACCGCCTGATGTTGCGAGCCCGCAGCAGACCCAGGAAGAGCAGCCCGCCGCTGAGCACCAACACTGAAGGCGGCTCAGGCACCAGCAGGTCCTCGGTGCCAAAACCGCCATTCACGAGGACATAGGTATCCCCATTCGGCAGCGTGCCGGACGTCCGACTGCCGGGCATATCGCTGCTGGGCATTGTATTGAACAGGAACTCCTCGATCTGCACGTGGGCACCGAGCGGGCTGGAAAAGTCCTGCTCATCACCGGGAGTCGGCACGAAGGTTTCCACGAAATGCGCCCCTGGCAGGTCGTTGGGCTGGATTCCAAAGGACCCCGACACAACGGTTCCGCTGGCCAGTGCAATATCGTCGGCCATGCCCGTCGGGCCGGCGTTGGCGAACGCAAGGCCGCCGGCAAGAGTGGCGCTGGGCGTCCCGTCGAGATTGCCGGGGTCTGCCATCAGCCGGACGTCGATCTTTGGGTATTGATTGGAAGGCGTCACTGTCAGGTCGCCATAGAGATACAATCCATAGGTGCTGCCCAGGCCCGCAGGGGTGACGTTTGCGGTGCCATCGGTGAAGCCATTGATTTGCAGGATGAACGATTCCGCCGCGTTGCCGCCCGGCGGCGCCAGGTTGTACAGATAGTTGGTGGACGACATGGCATCGGCGGTGAACGTGCTGCCGAACAGATCCCACGTGAACGGCACCGCGGCCTCGGTGCGCGCCGCCGCGGCCAGGCAAAGTCCCATGACAGACGTGAGCAAGGCGGCATTCAAGCGCATGACAGGTCCTCCCCCTTCCGGTTGATCTGGACAGCGCCCGCGAGCGCGGACGCCCGCCGATCACCCGACACGCGAGGGCGGCGATACCGCAACTGGATTGCCCTAAATCGCCCTAAATCGTTCTAACAGCGCGTGATTTCAAAGACCTGTCCGATCTGCTGCGGATCGGCACCGGATCGAGTGACGGCGCCAAAGGGGCCCGCTACACTCTCTGCGCTTGCTCCGGGCGCATGAGTGCCGGGGGGAAACCTGCTCATGACCGCGCCCAACCCGTCCGGGATCTTCGTATTCGGCGAATTCCGCTTCGACCGGAGAAGCGGCGGGCTGTTTCGTTGCGCCGGAGACGGCAAGCCCGATCCCGTTACGATCGGCTCCCGCGCGTTGGACGTCCTCGGCGTCCTGGTCGCAAGACACGGCGATCTCGTATCGAAGGACGAGATTCTGGCCGCCGCCTGGCCGGACACGACGGTCGATGAAGCCAATCTCCATGTCCAGATCTCGGCGCTGCGTCGCGTGCTCGACCAGGACCGCGCGGGAGCAAGCTGCATCCAGACCGTTCCGGGACGGGGCTACCGGTTCGTCGCCGAGGTGATGCGGGTTGCGGCGGGCGCGCCGATGACAGCGGCGGATGCGGCGCCGGTTCCTGACGTCGGCGCCAAGCGGACAAGGCCTGCGCCGCGCAATTTCCGACGCTTCGGTCTGCTGCTGATCGGGCTCGTGGCGGCGGCCGGGGCGGCCGCGTGGCTGGGAGAGCATGGCTGGTTCCGCAGTGAAGCCGGACGGGCCCGCCTGTCCATCGTCGTGCTGCCGTTCGCCAACATCGGCAGCGATCCCGAGCAGGAATATCTCGCCGACGCGATCACCGACGATCTGACAACCGATCTCTCGCGGATCTCCGGGAGCGTCGTGATCGCTCACAGCACGGCACAGACCTATCGCGGCAAAGCCGTGGATGTCCGCCAGATCGGCCATGAACTCGACGTTCACTATGTACTCGAGGGCAGCGTCCGCCGGATGGGCGAGCAGGTGGAGGTGAATGCGCAGCTGATCGACGCCGGGAGCGGCACCCATGCCTGGGCCGACCGCTTCGCGACCGATCGACGCAACCTGGCGGAGGCGCAGCGGGAGATCACCGGCCGCCTCGCGCACACGCTCGACCTGCAACTGGTGGCGGCCGATGATCGCCGGATCCAACAGATGAAGCGCGCCGATCCCGATGCCGCCGACCTGGCCATGCGAGGATGGGCGCTCTGGTTTCAACCGTTCTCCGTGGCCACGCGGGAGAAGGCGGCGCGCGCATTCGCGCAGGCGCTGGAGATCGACCCACAGTCGGTCGATGCGAAGATCGGCGCCGCCACCATCCTGGTCTCGAACATCGGCGTCGGATCGAGCCGCTCCCCGCAACAGGACGGTGCCCGTGCCGAACGGTTGCTATTGGAAGCGATCGAGCAGGACGCCAACAGCTCCCGTGCCCACGAGGTGTTGGGGACGCTGCGACGTATCCAGGCCCGGCTCGATGAAGCACGCATCGAATTCGAGACCGCGATCGCCCTCGACCGCAACAATGCCCATGCGATGCTGGGCCTCGGGCAGACGCTGATGTTCCTCGGCCGCCCGGCAGACGGCATCCCTCCGATCGAGAACTCCATGCGCCTGGACCCGCGCGACCCCAACATCGCGTTCGGACATTGGTCGCTGGGCGCCTGCCAGCTCCTGCTTGGCCACATCGACAAGGCGGCCGATCTGCTGAGAACGGCACGTGCCGAAAACCCGCGCGTCTATTTTTTCCATATCTATCTTGCCGCCGCACTTGGTCTGCACGGCGATATCGACGAGGCGCGTGCGGCACTCACGGAGGCGGTCCGGCTGAACCCGGCGGCCAGCTCCCTCGCGCGGCTGCTTGCCACGCAGCCGTGGCTCGGCAATCCCGTGTTCGCCACACTTCGCAACAGCACGTTCGATCTTGGCCTGCGCCGCGCCGGGATGCCCGACACGTAATTGAGCGAGTGCGCCCGCGGTCGAGCGTGGCCGCGTCACCTCGGCGGAGGCAGCGGCGCGTCGGTACCGAGGCTAAGCGCCCAGGCCTTCACCGCATGGTCATGAGACGGCCGGCATCCACATCCACCAGGCCTTCGAGCGTCAATCGGTGCCGCTTTTCCTGCTGGACGACCCAGGCGTCCAACACCTTCTGCACGATCGAACCAGGGGGTCGCTCAAGCAACTCCGCCAGGCGATTGAGCCGCTCGGCGAGAGGCAGCGGAACATCCGCGATGAGAATCCTGGTCTCCATGGCGATCGAGGCTCCTGATCCATCGCATGATGGTCACTCTGCCGCGCAGCGGCAAGCAGCGGTCGCCGACATGGCCGAATGTCAGTCGATGCCGATAGCCTCGCCGACTCGCCGCCGGATCTCAAGCTGTTCCGGTGTGATATGTGAGTCCGTTCCTCGCACCCGGACCTTCGACGCCGCCTGTTGGCCTCCTTCGCCAACGCATCGCGCCATTCGACGATGACGATCCGCGCGGGCGCGAACGCCGCCATGTCAATCGGCATCGGACGTGGACGTGCCCCAATTCTGGTAGACCGAGCGCGCCTCGGGCTGCTCCGCGGCGGTCCGTCCGACAGCGGCACTCTGCGCACGGATCCGGGCGCGGCGGACGTTGCGTGCCGCCTCCGCCGCGATCTGGCGCTGTTAGGTGGCCAGACCGATCCCCCGCGTCTGCGCTTCGGCTTCCGGAGCGGCGCGGACGTCATCGTCGAGCCGGACGGAAATCGGAGCGGGCATGAGGGCGCTTCTGCCGGGGGTTGCTCAATATCCAATGTGCACGGGTATTACGTGCCAGTAGCGATGCTGCGTCATTGGACCTTTGTCACCGGGTTCCCACACCTCTTCACCGCCGACTTCAAGCTATTGTCGGGCGGCAGCTCGACGCGCCAGCGACCCCGGGCTGACGAAGTCACGTCGCTGTCGTACGGCGGGCGACGCTATTGCGGCAGCCAGGGTACCGGCACGAAGAACCGGCCGCCGACGGTCTTCAGCGCGTTGTTCTCGCTGGTCGATGCCGCCTCGCGCAACGCGATCAGCAACCGACCTGCAACAGTCTGACGCCAGAACCAAGCATCCACCTGGCGGCTGGACGGCGCTGCACCCACTGCCTGAGCGGCCTCGCCGTACAGCGCCTTCACGTCGTCGCACAGGAACCGCAGCGCCAAAGCAGGCGTATCGTGCCCCGCCACAATGGGCAGCTCGCCGGCCAGGAAGCGCGTTGCGAACCCCGGCCAAGCTTCTGGCGCCTGGAAGCTCACCCCCGTTGTGGTGCGACCGAAGCGCTGCCGTGCCTGCCGCCACAACGGCAACAGCAGCGCCAACTCTTCAGCGAAAGCCTGGGACCAGACGGAGGGTGCATCCGGCGTCACGGTCATCGCCGGCAAGGCGGGGGCCTGCCAGCCCGGCGTGTCCCGCAGCCCCGGCGGGTCCTCCGGGAAATCTTCCAGGATCACCGGGCCATCGGTTCGCTCCAACAGCCGCAGCGCGGCGAGCAGCACACGGCGCTGGAATGCCTTGTCTTCCGGTTCGCCAAGCGGACGGCCGAGCTGCGCCGCGGTCCACAGCCCACGTGGCGGGCGGGTCTTCTCCATCTGCGCCCGGACCGCGCCGAGCGCCACGCTCGGAATACCCCGTTCTTCAAGCATATGGGCCAGCGCGCACACGGCGCGCGTGCAGAGGGGTCAGACCGGGCTGAGCAGAACCGCGTCGATCCGTTCCTGGCGCAACTGCCCTGCGATCTGGTTCGCAGCCTCCGTCATGCCGGTAGGATCGGTGGAGCCCATCACCGTGAAATGGGTCTCCGCCACACCGCCGATCACACGCACCGCCGCCAGCTCGCGCAGCCGATCGATCGGGTAGACGACGTTCAGGTCGCGCTGGAACCCGGTGCGGTCGAAGTTGATCGAGACATGGCTGATCAGTATCTCGTCCGCCGGCAGCGACGCCGGCAGAAAGCGGCATTCGGCACTGCCGAACGGAAACGGCTTGTCGCCGCGTCGGATCAGTGCGGCGCTGGAGACGATCGCCACCCGCCGCTGCGCCAGCTCCGGACCAACGACGAATGGGTAGGTGTCGTAGCGCGGGCACGGCACGGCCAGAACGGCGTCGCGCGTCGGCTGCGGGATGTCTTCAAGTCGCGCCATGATCGTTCCCCTGTCCAGACACCCAAGCATCGCCTGAATGACTTGGCAACTCCGGGACGCGCGCGGCAACGAACCCCGCTTCTCGACCGCCGTTCGAACCGGCAGCGATGCACATCACCCCGCCTGCGCCTCCATGGCTTGCGGCGGTTTGCCAAGTGACGAATCGGGAGTGCCGCGTCCGGCGGACCCAATTTTGTAACGAAGAAGCGGGAAGGCTTTCACGAAGGAGCAGGAAGGATGATTCGGGCGCTTCGCGCCGGCCGTGATCCGCTTCCCCGCGAAGCGCCAATGTCCTTCTGCTCCGTAATCTTCGTGACAACCTTCCTGTTTCTTCGTGAAAGGAATCATCGGATCGCCCGCACAGGCTATCGGCCAAGCACTTCAAGCCGCCTGCGCCACAGTCATCGCATCGCAGGCAACCGTGGTGCGCCGGATATCCCGCACCTGCGTCTCATCGAACCGCGTGACGCGGTGCATGGTCTGTCGGTTGTTCCACATCCCCAGATCCCATTGCCGCGACCGCGGCTGCGTCGCATGCTCCACCAGATCGCGCAGCCGAGCAGCCGTCAGCCGTGGCATTGCAGGACTACAGTGCCACCTCACCCTCGCTGACGGTAACATCCTCGACCCGGAAGGCGACGCGGCCGCCATAGCCGACGCCGAGTGCCTGGCGGATGGCCTCGGGCACCGTCGTCTGGCCCTTGGCGGTGATGGCGCGACCCTCTTCGATCACGGTCATGGCGGATTCTCCTGACCAGGAGACGCAAGGTGACATCCCTACCGTCGCCAGCCCTATAATGATCCCCTCACCCCGCCTGCGCCTCCAGCACCGCCAGCGCACTCAGATTGACAATGCCCCGCGCCGTCACACTCGGCACCAACACGTGGATCGGCTTGCTCATCCCCAGCAGCATCGGCCCCACCGGCAGCCCGTCCGACGCTGACTTCAGCAAAGTGAACGCGATATTGGCGGCATCCAGCGTCGGCATCACCAGCAGGTTCGCCGTGCCGCTCAACCGGCTGTCCGGCACCGCGCGGTCGCGGATCGCCGTCACCAGGGCGGCATCGGCGTTCATCTCGCCATCCACCTCCAGCTCCGGCGCCCGCTCGCGCAGCAGCGCCAGCGCGCGGCGCATCTTCCGCGCGCTCTCCGTATCGCTGGCGCCGAAATTGGAGTGCGACAGCAGCGCCGCCTTCGGCGCAATGCCGAACTCGCTGACCGCCTCGGCCGCCAGCACCGTCATCTCGGCGATCTGCTCGGCGGTCGGATCGACCACCATCTGAGTGTCGCAGATGAACAGCGTGCCGTGCGGCAGGATCAGGCAGCCGAGGCCATAGACCCGGCTGGCGTCCGGCCGGCGCGGAATGATCGGCAGCACGTAGCGCACCTGGCGCCACCAGTTGGCGCTGCCGCCGCAGATCGCGGCATCGGCGAGGCCGGCGTGCAGCAGCATCGCCGCCGCCACGGTGTTGCGCCGGGTCAGACCGTAGGCCGCGTCCTCGGGCGGGATGCCGCGCCGCCCCACCAACCGCTGAAAGTCGGCCAGCAGCGGCGCGAACACATCGTCATCCTGCGCCGGGTCCAGCACGCGCACGCCGTCGGTCAGGTCGATGCGCAGCCCCATGTCATGGATCTTGCGCTCGATCACCGCCCGCCGGCCGAGCAGGATCGGCCGCGCGATGCCGTCGTCCACCAGCGTCTGCGCGGCACGCAGCACCCGCTCGTCCTCGCCCTCGCCATAGACGATGCGGCGCGGCGTCTGCCGGGCGGCCTCGAACACCGGCGCCATGAGCTGGCCGGAACGGAACACGAAGCGCTGGAGGTCGCGCTGATAGGCGGCGAGGTCGTGGATCGGCCGCCGCGCCACGCCGCTGTCCATCGCGGCACGGGCGACCGCGGGCGCGATCTCCAGGATCAGCCGCGGATCGAACGGCTTGGGGATGATGTACTCGCGGCCGAACACCGGCGCGGCACCGCCATAGGCGGCGGCGACCACCTCGGAAGCCTCCATCCGCGCGAGCGAAGCGATCGCTTCCGCCGCCGCGATCTTCATTGCCTCGTTGATGGTGGTGGCGGAGACGTCCAGCGCACCGCGGAAAATGAATGGAAAGCAGAGAACGTTGTTCACCTGATTGGGAAAGTCGCTGCGCCCGGTGGCGACGATCGCATCCGCTCGCACCGCGGCGACCTCTTCCGGCAAAATCTCCGGGTCTGGATTGGCCAGCGCCAGGATCAGCGGTTTCGGCGCCAGCAGCGGTAGCCAGTCCGGCTTCAGCACCCGCGGCGCGGACAGGCCCAGGAACACATCGGCGCCCGCCAGCACGTCTTGCAGCGTGCGCGCGTCGGTGTCACGGGCGTAGCGCGCCATGTTCGGCAGCATGTCGTTGCGATCCGTACGCACCACGCCGGATATGTCGGTCAGCGTCACGTTCTCAACCCGCAGCCCCATCGATACCAGCAGATCGACGCACGCCAGCGCGGCGGCACCGGCACCGGAGGTGACCAGCCGCACATCCGTCAGCGCCTTGCCCTGCAGCACCAGACCATTGCGCACCGCGGCGGCGACCGTGATCGCGGTGCCATGCTGGTCGTCGTGGAACACCGGGATGTGCATGCGCCGGCGCAGCTCCGCCTCGATGGCGAAGCATTCCGGGGCCTTGATGTCCTCCAGGTTGATCGCGCCGAAGGTCGGCTCCAGCGCCGCCACCACGTCGCAGAACCGCCCCGGGTCCTCGGCGTCCACCTCGATGTCGAACACGTCGATGCCGGCGAATTTCTTGAACAGGACGGCCTTGCCCTCCATGACCGGCTTGCCGGCAAGCGCGCCGATGTTGCCGAGGCCAAGCACCGCGGTGCCGTTGGAGATCACGCCCACCAGATTGCCGCGCGCCGTATAGTCGTAGGCGGCGTGCGGATCGGCGACGATCGCGTCGCAGGCGGCCGCCACGCCGGGCGAGTAGGCCAGCGACAGGTCGCGCTGGGTTGCCATGCGCTTGGTCGGCTCGATCGCGAGCTTTCCCGGCTGCGGCAGCCGGTGATAGTCGAGCGCCGCCTTGCGAAAGTCGTCATCCATCGGCCCACCCGCCATCGCTTTACCGGCGGCAGGATGTGCGACGGCACGCGGGCTGGCAACGATGCATAGTCGGAGGCTTCGTGCGATGCTGCGAGCATGAAGTTCGAGCAGGTCTACAGTCTCCTGACTGCATATCAGAGCGAGCGCCCCGGCTGGTACGTGGTCCTTGCAGAGAACACGCTGCGAGAGATTTACCACCATATCGTCGCAACCGGAAGGATTGCCTGGAACTCGGCACCGCATTCGGCTCGACGACCTGCGTCATGGCCGCCGCGGTGGAGGAAAAAGGCGGGGGCATGGTCACGACGATCGACCATATAGGCCGCAAGCCGGTGGGCGTCGCGGAACTGGCGGAACGCACAGGCCTGACCCGCTACGTATGTGGCATCGAGCTCAAGGCCGGATACAACTGGTTCCTGCTGAGCGTCCTCCGCGAGCAGGTCAAGGGCGCCATTTGCGAGCCCTGTTACGACTTCTGCTTCTTGGATGGAGCGCATCTCTGGGAACCGGATGCGCTCGCGACCCTGCTCGTGACGAAGCTCCTGCGCCCTGGCGGCTGGCTGCTGATGGATGACCTCCATTTCAAGCCCCGTTACATTAATGGCTGGGAACGTATTTTCAGCGACCGGTCGAACGACGAGGTAAACACCAGTCAGGTGGGGATGGTGTTCGACCTGGTCGTGAAGTCCCATCCCGATCTGGACCGATTTTCGCTGTCCTACGCCGGCCACATGGGATGGGCGCGCAAGCGAGGTGGGCCGACCAGCGATTGGCGTCCTGGCGATGTGATCGCGGAGCAGGTGACGGGATCGTGGAGCCGGAGCCAGGACGGCATCTCGGCGGTGCGGGGCCAGCCTCATAGCGATGGCATCGTGGTCGCGGAACAGCAGGGCGGCGCGCTCATCCGCGGAACGCTCGCCGACCCGCAGGTCCAGCTCAGCGTGCCGAACGACCCGCTGCTGCCGATCGACTACGTGACGCTGCGAGTGCGCCTGCTGTCACCGGATATTGACTTCGTGCAGATCTTCTGGATCGCGGTGGGCGATTCGTTCTTCAACGAGGCCCGCAGTATGCGCTGCCTCGTTCGATCGCTGCGCGAGCCTCAGGACGTGACCTTCCGCATCAGCGGCACCGAGCGCGAGCGGAGCATAAGAATGCTGCGCCTCGATCCTGCCGAGGGCCCATGCGAACTGCTGCTGGAAAGATTGACTATCGGCGGCTGGTAGCGTGCCGGCCGCTGCGGCACCCCCCAACATGTCCTCCATCAGCGTTGCGATCAGCGTCTGGTCCTTGACCAGCAGAACGCGGCACTTGCCGTGGGTCTCGACCGCCTCCTCATGCAGTTCGCTCGGCGTCACCGTAGCGGTGCGCCGCTTTGACAGAATGCGCCATCGACTGGTCGGGAACAACGAAACGCCCATCACGCTTGGCCGGGCACGCATTGCCGGGATCGTATTCCCCACGATGTCGTTGGTGCGGTCGAGAAGACTCGAACTTCCACGGGGTTACCCCCACAAGCACCTCAAGCTTGCGCGTCTACCATTCCGCCACGACCGCCCGGGCAGGCGGCGGGGTATAGCGGATGGCCGACGGCGCTTCAACGTCGGCCGCCCGCGGTTGCGATAAGGAAAGAATCTAAACACGGAGCAGGCGGAGGGCCACGGAGCGCCACGGAGGCAGGCAATGGCGCTTCGCGCGAAGCGCGTTGATTCTTCCTCCGTGGCGCTCTGTGGCCCTCCGCCTGCTCCGTGTTGAAATCCTTGCTTCCGGACGACCCAACCGCACAGGCGGCGGTCCCACCCCACATCAGACATTCGCCGCCGCCAGCGGGGCCAGCCCGCGGATCAGATCGGCCGCCCGCTCAGCCAGCATCATGACGATCGCGTTGATATGCGCCGAGGGCATGTCGGGCAGCGCCGAGGCATCGACCACCCGCAGCCCGTCGATGCCGCGCACCCTCAGGTCGGGCTCCAGCACGGCGTCGGGACCGCCGCCCATCGCGCACGTGCCCAGCGGGTGATTGACGGTGATCGCACTGGCGCGGATCCACGCGTCGATGTCGGCATCGGTCCTGGCCTCCGGACCGGGAGCCAGCAACGCGCCGCGGAACCCGTCCAGCGGCGCCGCGTGCGCGAGGTCGCGGGCCAGGTGGAAACCGCGGCGCAGCGTCGCCAGGTCCTCCGGTTCGGCGAGGAAGTTGTTGACGATGCGCACCGGCGCGGTCGGATCGGCTGACCGCAACGTCACCGTGCCGCGGCTGCGTGGATGCAGCAGCACCGGCCGGATGCCCATGATGTCGGCGAACGGCGGCGTCCAGCCCGGCAGCCAGGGCCTGGCCTCGAACGGCGGCGCGCTGAGGATGAACTCGAGGTCCGGCGCCTCCAGGCCAGGCTCGGATTGCAGGAACGCGAGCAGACCGAGCGGCAGCGTGGTCGCCGGCCCGGAGCGCAGCAGCCATGCCCGCGCCATGGCGAACGCTACGCGGTCGAGCCGCATCTGGTGATGGAACGGCCCCGGTTGCGTCCGCTGCCAGCGCAGCCACACCGCCAGATGGTCGCGCAGGTTGCGTCCCACCGGCAGATCGGCCAGCGCGGTGATCCCGATCCGCCGCAGGTGCTCCGCCGGTCCGATCCCCGATAGCATCAGCAGTTGTGCCGAGTTGAACACGCCGCCGCACAGGATGACCTCACGCCCGGCCGCGGCGTGGCGTTCCTCGCCATGGTCGAGGAAGTGCACGCCCTCGGCTCGGCCACCGCGCACCGCGACGCGGGTGGCCAGGACGCCCGTCCGCAGGGTGAGGTTGGACCGATGCCGGACCGGCCGCAGGTAGGCGTTCGCCGCGGAGGCACGGCGGCCGGCATGGATGGTGAACTGCGCGGTGCCGACACCGACGCCCTCACCGCCGTTCAGGTCGGCGGTCGCGGGCCAGCCTGCACGCTGCGCTGCCTCGCGCCAGGCGTTGTCGATCGGGTCGTCCATCCGCGCCGACTGCGTGCCCAGCGGACCGCTGCCGCCGCGCCAGGCATCCTCGCCGCCCTCCCAGGATTCGCTGCGCCTGAAGTAGGGCAGCGTATCGGCATAGGACCAACCGGTCGCCCCCTCGCGCGCCCAACGGTCGAAATCGCCGCGATGACCACGCGTGTAGACCATAACGTTGACCGAGGAACTGCCGCCCAGAACCTTGCCCCGGCGCACCGGCACGCGGCGGTCATGCAAGTGCTGCTCAGGTTCGGTGTCGTAGCCCCAGTCGAACATGCGCCGTTGCCAGAGCCTGCCGAGGCCGAGCGGGATCTGGATGTAGGGATGACGGTCGCTGCCGCCGGCTTCCAGCAGCAGGACGGTGGCACCCGCATCCTCGGTCAGGCGGTTCGCGAGCACGCAACCCGCGGAACCGGCCCCCACGATGATGTAGTCATACCCGGACCGGCTGGTCATTCCGCGACGATATCCACCGGGCCCTATGTCCTGCAACGCCTGGTGGG
>DASXNR010000448.1:0-28518 GCA_036494925.1 Acetobacteraceae bacterium | reverse complement strand
GGGCGTAAGGCGTCGTACAACTCGGTCGGCGGCAACGTCCCGTGTTCCACGACAACCTGGTCGACGAGGCGCTCGAACCGTTCCGGTCCGTGATCTGAGCCGATCGTCGCACTCAGCGCGTTGCCCTCGCGCCGTACCGATAGTAGCCGAGCGTTGATGGTGATGCGCACGCTGTGGCGATGGAATGCTGCAGCATACAGGGTGTGGTTCATGCCGCCCATTTCCGGCGCAAAATACCGTTCCGGTGAAATAATCTCCACGGCGCTGCCGGCCTCGGCCAACAGCTCGGCCGTTTGCATCGCGGGATGGCCGCCGTTGTCGTCGAACACCAGCACGCGTGACGCCGGAGCAACCGTGCCCGACAGGATGTCCCAGGTGGAGACGACAAGCTCGTTTCCGTCCTCCAGCACCGCGGTGTTGGGCACGCCGCCGGTCGCCAGGATCACCACGTCCGGTACCTCGGCCAGCACGTCGGGTGCGTCCGCGAAGGTCGCGAACCGCGGCTGCACTCCGGCGGCCTCAAGCCTCTGCATGCGCCAGTCGATGATGCCGATCAGCTCTTTGCGTCGCGCCAGGCGACATGCCAGGAGGATCTGTCCACCTGGCTTGTCCGCCGCCTCGAACAGCGTGACCTCATGGCCACGCGCCGCCGCGACCCGTGCCGCCTCCAGCCCGCCTGGCCCCGCGCCCACCACGACGATCTTGCGGCGCGGACCCTCGGCAGGAGCGATAACATGCGGCATCGTCGCCTCGCGTCCGGTGGCGGCATTGTGCACGCAGACCGCGTCATTGCCTTCGTAGATACGGTCGAGGCAGTAAGTGGCGCCGACGCACGGACGGATCTCCGCCTCACGCCCTTCGGCCAGCAGCCGCCCGATATGCGGCTCGGCGATATGGGCGCGCGTCATGCCGACCATGTCGAGCTTACCCGCAGCGATCGCGTAGCGCGCGGTCGCCACGTCCTGGATGCGCGCCGCATGAAATACCGGGAAGCGTGTCGCCGCCCGCACCTCGCCGGCGAAATCCAGATGCGGTGCCGCACGCATTCCTTGGATCGGAATCAAACGCGTCAGTGCCGCATCGGTGTCCATGTGACCGCGGATCACATTGAGAAAATCCACCTGTCCGGTTGCCACCAGGCGCTGGGCAATATCGATGCCTTCCTCGCGTGATAGCCCGACCTCCCAGTCCTCGTCAGCGACCATGCGAACGCCGACAATGAAGCGCGGGTCGGTTGCCGAGCGCACGGCGTCCAGCACTTGCCGGATGAAACGCAGCCGGTTGTCGAGGCTGCCGCCATACGCGTCGTCGCGATGATTGGTGGCCGGCGACCAGAATTGGTCGGGCAGGTGGCCGTAGGCTTCAATTTCGATCCCATCCAGGCCGGCCGCGTCCATCCGCGCCGCCGCCGCGGCGTAGTCGGCGACGATGCGCGCGATGTCCCAATCTTCCACCACCTTGGGGAACGCACGATGCGCCGCTTCGCGGACTGGTGACGGCGCCAGCACCGGCAGCCAGTCCGCCTTGTTCCACACTGTGCGCCGGCCAAGATGGGTCAACTGGATCATCACCGCCGCGCCGTGCGCGTGGCAGTCATCGGCCAGCCGGCGCATCCAGGGTACAATCTCATCCTTGTAGGCAAGCAGGTTGCCGAACACGGGCGGTGAGTCGGGTGATACCACCGCTGAGCCCGCGGTCATCGTCAGCGCAATGCCGCCTTTTGCCTTCTCCATATGGTACAGCCGGTAGCGGTCCTTCGGCATGCCGTCCTCGGAATAGAACGGTTCATGCGCGGTGCTGATCAGCCGGTTGCGCAGCGTCAGGTGACGGAGCTGGAACGGCCGCAACAGTGGGTCGCTGGTTGGCGCAACACTCATCCGCCTGGGTCCTGTCGGTCTGGCGCAGTGCATGATGGACCCGCCGGCGCACGCGATGCCAGATGCAAGGCGTCATTGGCCGGTATCATGGCGCCTCTGGCCAAGATAGGTTTCCAGAATGCGCGGCGCGCGCGCCAGCTCCGCGCTCGGCCCTTCAGTCACCACCACGCCCATTTCCAGCACATACCCATAGTCGGAAATCTGCAGCGCGGCGCGCACGTTCTGCTCTACCAGCAGGATGGACAGGCCGCGCCGTCGCAGATCGACCAGCACCCGGAAGATCTCGCGCACGAGCATCGGCGCCAGCCCGAGGCTCGGTTCGTCCAGCAGCAGCAGGCGCGGTCGACTCATCAGCGCGCGTCCTAGCGCGAGCATCTGGCGCTCTCCACCCGATAGCGTGGCAGCAAGCTGGCGACGCCGCTCTTCGAGGCGTGGGAAAATCGCAAATACCTCGCGCATGGTTGGTCCCATGTGACGTTCGCCTGCGCGCCGGCGCGGATAGAAACCTAGGTGCAGGTTTTCCTCCACGCTCATGTCGGTGAACAGCGCACGCTGCTCAGGTACCAGCGTCACGCCGGATGCGACCAGCGATTCGGTAGAGCCGGCGGGCGCGCCCTTATAGCGCACCACACCGCCGCGTCGTGGCAACAAGCCCATCACCGCGCCCATCAGTGTGGTCTTGCCCGCGCCGTTCGGCCCGACGATCGCAGCCATCTGCCCTTCCGCCACCGACAAGGTGACTCCGTGCAGCACTTCCACATGTCCGTAGCCCGCGCGCAGTCCGTCCAGGTGCAGCAGCGGTGCGCTCAAGCCACGCCGCCCAGATAGGCTTCCTGCACGACTGGATCGGACTGCACGATCTCTGGCGCGCCTTCGGCGATCTTCTGGCCGAAATCCATCACCACGACACGGTCGGCGAGCTGCATGACGAAGTCCATGTCGTGCTCGACCAGCAGCACGCCCATGCCGTCCGCACGCAACTGGCGCAGCAAGGTCGCGAGGCGTTGCTTTTCCGCCAGTCGAAGCCCCGCTGCGGGTTCGTCCAACAGCAGCAATCGGGGGCGCAGGCAGAGCGCGCGCGCGACCTCGACCACACGCTGCTGACCCAGCGGCAGATCGCCTGCCGGCACATCCAGCAGCCTGCCAAAACCGACACGAACCGCCTGCGCCCGCGCCTCGGCGAGAAGCTTCGCTTCCTCGGCGCGATCCAACCGCAGCATTGAGCGCAACAACCCGGTTCGGCCCGACAGATGCGCCCCGAGTGCAATGTTCTCCAGCACGCTGCGGTTCGGCAACAGCTTCACGTGCTGGAACGTGCGTGCGACACCCAGCGCGGCGATCCGTCGGCTTGGCAGACGATCGGCGGGGGCACCGAACAGGCGCATCTGCCCCGAACTGGGCGGAAGCACACCGGTGACAATGTTGAACAGCGTCGTCTTGCCCGCACCGTTCGGTCCGATCAGGGCGACGATCTCGTTGGTATGGACAGCGAGGCTGACGTCCCGGTTGGCCGCCAACCCACCGAAGTTGCGGGAGATCGACTCGAGCGCAAGCAACTCCGCACCCGGCACTGCCGATCTGGCCGGTCCGGGCGATGGTGAGACTTCGTCATCCGCGCCGGCCATCACTTCGTTCCGCGGTGCGCGTCGGCGCGGCAGCCGCGCCAACAGCGGCAGCAGCCCTTCCGGTGCCCGTTGCAGCAGCAGGATAACGACGGCGCTGAATACCAGCGCCTCGAAGTCGCCGGCACGTCCGGTGATGCGAGGAATCCAGTCATTGAACTGATCGCGCAACACCACGACGAGCGCCGCTCCGATCGGCGCGCCCCACAGAGATCCGACACCACCGATGATGACCATGAACAGGTAGTCGATGCTGGCGCTCAGGCTGAACGGCGTCGGGCTGATGAATCGCTGGAAATGGGCAAACAGAAAGCCCGCTATACCGGCATACAGCGCGGCGATGACAAACACGGCACGGCTCAGTCGCGCGGTGTCGATCCCGACGCTGTCGGCGATCAGTCGCGCACCGTTCAGCGTGCGGATGGCGCGACCCATGCGGCTGTCCAGCAGCGCGGCGGACATTGCCATCAGGATCGCAACGGCTGCCCAGATCACTCCAAGGTTGACGCGCCGGCTTTCGGCGGAAAACGGGCCGACATGCAGCGGCGGGATGTCGCCGATGCCGTTGAACCCGTGCAGTAGCGGCAGTGTTCCGAACAGCGCGTAGAAGCTGATGCCCCATGACACCGAAGCCAGCGCCAGGAAATGACCGGACAGCCGCGCCGTGACCAGCCCGAGCAGCCAGGCGGTCGTACCCGTTACGCCAAGCCCGACGGCCAGTCCGACAATCGATGGCGCGTCCGCAAGCTTGGTAAGCAGCGTGGTGGCGTAGGCAGCGAGGCCGACGAAGCTCGCCTGCCCGAATGATGTCTGGCCGCTCACACCGGTTAGCAGCACCAGCCCGAGCGCAACCAATGTGGCGAGACCAACATAGCCGAACAGAGTGACATAGAACTCGGGCAGCCATGCGGGGAACAGCACGATACCGGCGACGATCGCGGCCACGACGAGGCCGCGCTTCGCGTTGGGCGTCACGCCCGGTCCTCCGGCGAACCGCTGCGCAATGAGAGCCAGACCAGGATTGGGATCAGCAGCGTGAATACGATCACCTCGCGATACGCGCTCGCCCAGAAGCTGCCGAGCGATTCGAGCACGCCGACCAGCAACGCGCCGGCGGCAGCCATCGGATAGGAGATCAGTCCGCCCATGATCGCCGCGACGAAACCTTTGAGTCCGATGTCGAAGCCGGCATCGTAGGAGAGCGGCGTCACCGCGCCGATCAGCACGCCGGCCAGCGCCGCGATGAACGATGCAAGGCCAAATGCCAGTGCGCCGCTGGCGCCCGCATCGATGCCCATCAGTCGCGCACCCAATCGGTCAGAGGCCGCGGCCCGCAGCACCTTGCCGTGAATGGTCGCGGAAAAGAACCAACGCAGGCCAATCACCAGAGCGGCGCAGCAGACCAGCACGGCCAACGACTGCCCGGAGACATTCAGAACGCCAAGGTCGAAGCTGGCGTCGGTCAGCGCCGGCGCGGTGGCCTCTTCCGGCCCGAAGAACACCAGGCCGAGGCCGATCAGTACGAAGTGCAGGGCCATCGCCAGGATCAGCAGCGCTAGCACCGGGGCGTCGGCGATCGGGCGAAAGGCGAAGCGCCAGATCAATGGGCCCATCGGTGTGACAATGGCCAGAGCAAGCAATATTGAGATCGCTGGCATCTGGCGTGGCGCTAAAAACAGTGCGGCCGCTGTTACAGCGAGCGGATAGACCCCCCAGATCAGCACGCCCCGCAACGCCGCGGTCCGTCCGCCGAACAGCGATGCGACCAGCGCCATCGCCGCGAGCGCATCGAGCAGCCAGAGCGTGCCAGGAAGGTGGCCCGCCTGCAGCGTACCAGCGGTCAGCGTACCGAACGCCAGCAGGTCTCCTTGCGGGACGAAGATCACCCGGGTCACCGAGAACACGATCAGCAGCCCGATCGCGAGCAACAGGTAGATCGCGCCGGTGGTGATGCCGTCCTGCAGCAGTGCGAGGAAGACGAACAGGTCCACGCCGCGACCCGATGGGATCGGCGCCTAGCGGATGGCCCTCCAGGCGCCGTCACTTACCTGCACCAGGACCGCGGCGCGTTCGTCCTGACCGTTATGATTGGTCGGCGACATATTGTAGATGCCGCTCACGCCCACCAACTCGTGCGTCTTTTCCAGCGCGTCGCGCAGCGCCACACGAAATTCCTCAGTACCGGGCTTGGCCGCCTGCAGTGCGATGGGAATGGCGTTCTTCAGCAGCAGAAACGCGTCGTAGCTGTAGCCAGCGAACGGGCTCACGCTCTGTGGCCCGAACTTCTTCGCATAATCCGCCATGAACGCCGTTGCCACCGGTTTGACCGCGTTGTTGTCCGCCAGCTGATCGTAGACCACCAATGGCGAGGTGACGGCGATCACGCCCTCGGCCGCCGCGCCCCCCACCTTGATGAAGGCCGGGCTGACGATGCCGTGGTTGCCATAGATGCCGCCCTTGAAGCCGCGATGGCGCAGCGCGACAACGGGCAGCGCCGCCGGAGTTGCCGAGTTGCCCATCATGATCGCCTGCGGATGCACGCTCATCAGCTTCAGCGCCTGAGCCTCGACCGAAGTGTCGGTGCGGGCATATCGCTCATCGGCGAGGATGGTCATCCCTTCAGTCTGTGCGGACACCTTGGTGGCAGCCAGCACCTGATCGCCCCAACCGTCGGCGAAGCCGATATAGCCGATGTCCTTCACTTCGTGCTGCTGCATGTACTTGAAGACGGCGGCCACCATCAACGACAGCGGCTGCGCATCATTGAAGGTGTAAGGCTGCTTGGCAGGATCATACTCGTAGGGCGCCATGGCTATCATCGGGATGTGCGCCTGGTTTGCGAGCGGCGCCACCGCCGCGTCCGAGGCGGTCAGCGACGGACCGATGAAGGCGTCCACGTGGTCCTCGGAGATCATCTTCTGTGCGATAGTGAATGCGGTGCTTGCATCCGTCGCATCGTCGCGGATGATGTATTCAACCTTCTGACCCGCGATCTCGCTGGGGAAGAAGTCGAACGCGCCCTTGTAGCCCACACCCATCGCCGCGCCAGGACCGCTGATGGACAGGATGGCGCCGATCCTGATCTGCGCCGGAGCCGCCACCGATACGCCGAGTATTCCCGCGACCACGGTGGCCGCGAACAGACGCGCTTTCATTCTGTACTCCCTGCTGACGAAATTATTCCAGGCGAGGGCATCATAGAGCACATTCAGCGTACCTGGAAACGTGCGCTACGCACACATGTCCAGATGGGTTTCGCTGCGCTCCACCCATCCTACGTATGGTCAACGTAGCGTCCGCATTGTCGCACACGGGGCGCGATTGCACTCATTCTGGTTCGATCTCGACGTCAGACTGTTGGCGGATGCCAGGGCGGCAGAACCGCCGTCGCCTCGATCTCCACCAGCGCCTCTGCCTCCACCAGTTGCAATACGCCGATCACCGACATGGTGGGAAAGTGCCTGCCGATGACGCGGCGATACGCCGTTCCGATGGTCATCTGGCTCTCACGATACGCCCGCAGATCGGTGACGAACCACGTGAGCCGAACCAGATGCCGCGGTTCGGCGCCGGCCTCCGCGAGCAGGGTGACGATGTTGGACAGTGCCTGCCCGACCTGACCGGCCAGGCCTGCCGCGAATCGGCCCTCCGAGTCCCAACCGATCTGACCGGCCAGGAAGATGGTCTCGCCAACTGCGACGATCCCGTTCGCATAGCCGCGCGGCCGACCCCAGGATGGCGGTTGCAGGACGCGCTGGCCGGTGTCGCTTCGATCGCTCATTCAATCGCCCCTGAATTCGGGCCGGCGTTTGCCGGCGAAAGCATCAAAGGCACGGCGAAAATCCTCGGTCGCCATGCAAATCGCCTGCGCCTGGGCCTCCGCGTCGATCGCGCTCTCGACATCCATGCTCCACTCCCGGTGCAGCATCGCCTTGGTGACGGCGTGTGCGAAGGAAGGGCCGTCGGCGAGCGACGCCGCCATCGACAACGCTGCGGCGAGTACCTGGCCCGGCGGGTGCAGCGCGTTGAAGAAGCCCCAGCGTTCCCCTTCCTCGCCGGTCATCGAGCGACCCGTGTAGAGCAGTTCGGACGCGCGGCCCTGGCCGATGATGCGCGGCAGGATCGCGCATGCTCCCATGTCGCATCCCGCCAGCCCTACGCGGCTGAACAGGAACGCCGTGCGGCTCTCGGCGGTGCCGTAGCGGAGGTCCGCCGCCATCGCCAGGATCGCGCCCGCGCCGGCGCACACGCCTTCGACCGCTGCGATGACCGGCTGCGGACAAAGGCGCATCGCCTTCACCACGTCGCCTGTCATGCGCGTGAATGCGAGAAGTTCGGGCATCTTCATGCGGGTGAGCGGCCCGATGATCTCGAACACGTCGCCGCCCGAGCAGAAATTGCTGCCGGCGCCGGTGATGACCACCGCCTTGATCGCCGGCTCATGTGACAATGCACGGAACGTATCGCGCAACTCGGCGTATGATTCGAAGGTAAGCGGGTTCTTCTTCTCGGGCCGATCGAGAGTTATCGTCGCGACCTTGCCCGCCACCTCCCAACGGAAATGCGTCGGTTGTTGCAGCATATCGTCACACCTCTCCGCATGCCACGGCGATCGCCTGCCCGGTCATCGCGCTGGCGTCGGGCCGGCACAGGAATGCGACCGCTTCAGCAACTTCGTCCGGCCGGACCAGCCTGCCTGCGGGATTGCCCGCTGCCAACAAGGTGCGCGCCTCGTCCGGCGAGCGTCCGCCGGCGGCAGCAATGGTCGCTGCCGAGCGCGCCACCATGTCGGTGTCGGTGAACCCGGGGCAGACGGCATTTACGGTGATCCCGTCTTTCACAGTCTCCAGCGCCAACGCGCGCGTGAACCCGACCAGCGCGTGCTTGGCCGCAACGTAGGCGGTGACGTAGCCGTAACCTTTCAGACCCGCGGTGCTGGCGATGTTGACGATGCGCCCGAAGCCGTGTGCGCGCATCTCCGGCAGCACGACCTGACTGGCGACCACCGCAGACAGCAGGTTCACCTCCAGCATGGCGCGGAAGTCGCTCACGGCGTGCTTCAAGAACGGCTTCGAGATCGCCGCGCCGGCATTGTTCACCAGGACGTCGACTTGACCAAACGAGGCAACGGCATCGCGCAGTGCCGCGTGATCGGTCACATCGGCCACGGCGTGGCGTGCGGCGAGTTCATCGGCAGCCTGCTTCAGCGCGCTGCTATCGCGGCCGATCAGCGCGATGGTGGCGCCGTCGGCGGCAAGCCGGCGCGCGACGGCAAGCCCGATTCCCTTGGCCCCGCCGGTGACCAGTGCCGTGCAACCACGCAATGGGGTGTTCATATCACCGCCGAATAATCCGTATCCGCGCGCCGAACCAGGCGTTCGATCTGCGCCTTTCCCGCCAGATATTGTCGCGGCCACCACTGCTCGGTGTAGCCGAGCCCGGCGGCGGCGCGCAGGGCGAAGTGCGGGTCCGACAGATGCGGGCGGGCGAGCGCGCACAGATCGGCGCGCCCGGCGGCGATGATGGCATTCAGATGATCCGGCTCGGTGATGTTGCCAACCGCCATCGTCGCAATACCGGTCTCGTTGCGGATACGGTCGGCGAACGGGGTCTGGAACATCCGTCCGTACACGGGCTGTGCCCGGATCGAGGTCTGGCCGGCGGAAACATCCATCAGGTCCACGCCTTCGCGCCTGAACGCGCGGGCGATCTCGACCGCATCGTCGGCAGTGATGCCGCCTTCGACCCAGTCGGTCGCCGAGATGCGCACCGACATTGGCTTGTGCGCTGGCCACGCCTCGCGCATGGCACGAAACACCTCCAGCGGGAAGCGCAGCCGGTTCTCCAGCGACCCGCCATACGCGTCGGTACGCTGGTTGGTCAGTGGCGAAATGAACGCGGACAGCAGGTAACCATGCGCGGCGTGCAATTCGAGCATGTCGAACCCCGCCTCGGCACCCAACCGCGTGGCGAACACGAAAGCGTCGCGTACCGCAGTCATGTCGGTTTGAATCATCTGGCGGGGGATCTGATTGCGTGCGCTCCAGGCAACCGGCGAAGGCGCGATCACCTCCCAGTTCGCTTCGGCGAGCGGCGCATCCATCTCCTCCCAGCCGAGCTGGGTCGAACCCTTGGGACCGGAATGGCCAAGCTGCAGGCAGAACTTCGCATCCGATTGCGTATGAACGAAATCGACGACGCGTGCCCACGCCGCCATCTGCTCGACCGACCACAGCCCCGCGCAGCCGGGCGTGATGCGACCCTGTGGAGTGACGCAGACCATCTCGGTGAACACCAGCCCTGCACCGCCCAGTGCGCGGGCGCCGAGATGCACCAGATGAAAGTCGTTGGGCATGCCGTCGCGGGCGCTGTAGGTCGCCATCGGCGAGACCACGACGCGGTTGGCAAGTCGCATCTCGCGCAGCCGGAACGGCAGGAACATCGGCGGGATCGCACGGTTTGCGGGATGACCCGCGCGATCGGCCAGCCAACGTTCCATCCCTTCGAGCCATGGCCGGTCACGCAGGCGGAGGTTTTCGTGGCTGATGCGCTGGCTGCGCGTCAGCAGGGAATAGGCGAATTGTTCCGGCTCGAGGCGTGCGTAACGCGCCACGTTTTCGAACCATTCGGTGGAATTGCGCGCCGCGGACTGGACCCGCAACACTTCGACTTTGCGTTCGGCCTCATAGGCGGCAAGGGCGGCGGGTACGTCGGTGCCGTGCGTGTCGAAGGCACGTGCCAGCGAGATCGCATCCTCCAGCGCCAGCTTGGTGCCGGAGCCGATGGAGAAATGCGCGGAATGCGCCGCATCTCCCATCAGCACGACGTTGCCCATCACCCAGGTCTCATTGGTCACGCGCGGGAAGTTGAGCCATTGCGAGCCGCGCAGATGGCTCATGTTCGCCAGCAGCCGGTGTCCGTCCAGCCACGGCGCGAACAACCGTTCGCAAAACGCGATCGTGTCGGCCGCATCGAGCTGATCGAGCCCCGCTGCGCGCCAGTTGGGTTCCGTGGTCTCGACGATGAACGTGGAGGTATCGCGGTTGAAGCGATAGGCATGCGCCTGAAACCAGCCGTGCTCCGTTTCCACAAAGATGAAGGTGAAAGCCTGGAACATCCGGTGGGTGCCGAGCCAGACGAACTTGTTCCGCCGGAGGTCGATCCTCGGTCTGAAATGCGCCGCATAGCGGCTGCGGGTTCTGCTGTTGATGCCGTCCGCGGCCACGATCAGATCGGCGTCGGGGAAGGCGGCGTTGTCGTCCACCTCGCTTTGGAAGATCAGCTCCACACCCAGTGTCGCGGCGCGGCGTTGCAGGATGTTCAGCAGATGCCTGCGTTCGATGCCGCAGAAGCCGTGGCCGCCCGAGGTGATCACCCGGCCCCTGAAGTGGATGTCGATGTCGTCCCAGTGCGCGAAGCTGTCGAGGATTTCCTGCTTGGACGGCGGATCGGCGCCCTCCAGGTTCCGCAACGTCTCGTCGGAGAACACCACGCCCCAGCCGAAGGTGTCGTCGGCACGATTGCGCTCGAACACGGTGATGCGGTGCGACGGATCGCGCTGCTTCATCTGGATCGCAAAGTACAGGCCTGCCGGCCCGCCGCCGGCGCAAACGATCCGCATCGGTGACATCGCCCTCTGGTCGGCATCTTATATCTGACCTAATTTGCGCCGAACAGGCCCGCAGCACAGCCGGTGAGCGTGCGCCTGCGGAGGGTTGTGATGCTGGGACCATCGGCGCATGTGGATACATTCGCGCGGGACAGGCTGCCGCCGTCGGACCAGTGGCCGGACCTGTTGCTCGACGGCTTCGACTATCCGGAACACCTGAACGCCGGGGTGGAACTCACCGACGCGATGGTCCGCAAGGGCTTCGGCGACCATACCGCGTTGATCGGCAACGGGCGGCGCCGCACCTACAAGGAACTGACCGATTGGAGCAATCGCATCGCGCATGCGCTGGTCGAGGACTTCGGGATCAGGCCGGGCAACCGCATCCTGATCCGGTCAGCCAACAACCCCGCCATGGTCGCCTGCTGGCTGGCGGCCACAAAGGCCGGCGCCGTCGTGGTCAATACGATGCCGATGCTGCGCGCGGTCGAATTGACCAAGATCGTCGACAAGGCGGAGGTATCGCTGGCGCTCTGCGATACGCGGCTGATGGACGAACTGGTCATCTGTGCAAAGGACAGTGCTCACCTGAAGACCGTCGTCGGCTTCGACGGGACCGCTAATCACGATGCCGAACTCGACCGCCTGGCGCTCGGCAAATCGGTCAGGTTCGAGGCCGTGTCCACCGGACGCGACGATGTCGCGCTGCTTGGCTTCACGTCGGGCACGACAGGCGAACCGAAAGGGACGATGCACTTCCATCGCGACCTGCTGATGATCGCCGACGGCTACGCGCGGGAAGTCCTCCGGGTGACGCCCGATGACGTGTTCGTCGGCGCGCCCCCGCTCGGATTCACCTTCGGACTGGGCGGCCTGGCAATATTCCCGCTTCGCTTCGGTGCCGCCGCGACGTTGCTGGAGAACGCCTCACCGGCGAACATGGTCGAGATCATCCAGAATTTTGGGGCAACGATCAGCTTCACCGCGCCGACCGCCTATCGCGCCATGCTGCAGGCAATGGACCAGGGCGCCGACCTTTCGTCACTCCGCATCGCGGTGTCCGCTGGTGAAACGCTGCCCGCAGCTGTGTTCGATGACTGGGTGCGCAAGACCGGCAAGCCGATTCTGGATGGCATCGGTGCGACTGAAATGTTGCACATCTTTATCACGAACCGCATTGATGACATGGCCCCTGGCACGACGGGCAAGCCGGTGGCCGGATACCAGGCACGGGTCGTCGATGACAACATGAAGGAAGTGCCGCGTGGCACGGTCGGTCATCTGGCGGTGCGTGGGCCGACCGGTTGCCGCTATCTTTCTGACCAGCGTCAGCTTGTCTATGTCCGCAATGGGTGGAACGTGACAGGCGATTCCTTCACGCAGGATGCAGCCGGCTATTTCCATTACGTGGCGCGCTCGGACGACATGATCATTTCGTCCGGCTACAACATCGCCGGACCCGAGGTCGAAGCCGCCTTGCTCACCTGCGCCGAAGTCAAGGAGTGCGCGGTCATTGCTGCGGCCGATACCGACCGCGGCTGGATCGTCCAGGCGCATGTTGTGCTGGCCGAAGGTGTCGCACCCGACGACGCGACAAGGCAACGTTTGCAGGATCACGTCAAGGCGACGATCGCGCCGTACAAATATCCGCGTTCGGTGAAGTTTCTGGATGCGCTGCCGAAGACCGAGACCGGAAAGATCCAGAGGTTCCGGTTGAGAACTTAGTGTTTGGACGCAATCGGATGATTCGCCGGCGCCGCAGATCATGTCATTCTGCCGCAAGCGGGAACCCAGGGGGTCGAACCCGTGCTGGTCCCTCTGGGTTCCCGCTTTCGCGGGAAGGGGCGATGCTTCACCTGTTTGCGTCGGCCGCCTCGCGCCGGACTTGATGCGGCGCTTCCCGCGGAGAATACTGCTTGGGAACGTAAAACGCGGGGGAACAGGCAATGCCACACGTGATCGACCGCCGGTCGCTTCTGACCGTCGCTGCAACGGCCGGTGCCGCGCTGGCGATGCTGCGGCCCCGCGCCGGCCTGAGTGCCGCCCCGAACCTGAAGACCGTCAGTCCCGGCGTGCTGACCGTGGCGATGAACGGCGACATGCCGATGACCAGCATCAAGGACGGCAAGCTGATCGGCACCGACGGCGAGATGATCGTCCTGATCGCGCAGAAGCTTGGCCTGGAGGTCAAGCCCGCCCTGATGGAATGGTCGGCTACGGTGGAAAGCGTACGCACCGGTCGCACCGACATCATGCTCGGCAACATGGGATGGACCCCGACGCGGGCAAAGGTGCTGGCAATTACCGACGCGATCTACTACGCCGGCACCTTCGGCACCATGAAGCATGATAACCCGCTCACGAAGCTCGCCATCGGTGACATGAAGGGCCACAGCATCGGGACCGTCACCGGGTTCACCATCGTCCCGGAAATGAAAAAGGTGCCGGGCACCACTGACGTCAAGCTGTATGACACCAGCGATGCCTGTATCCGCGATGTCGTCGCCGGCCGGCTCGATTTCGCGATGCTCGATCCGCCGACAGTCGACTATATGATCCTGCAGAATCCAGGCTGGGGATTGAAGCAGATCCCGGTGTTGCACGACGATGCGTTTCCGCAGCTCACCAGCAAGCAGCACACCGTGATGGGTATGAACCAGGACAACCACGATCTGTTCGACGCGGTCAATGCCGGAGTTGCCTGGCTGTGGAAGTCCAAGACCAACGCGCAGATATTGGCGAAATACGGCGTCAGCAACCCCGATTATCTAGTGGCGCCGGAGACCAATCCCCGAATCGGGGTGGATCGCGACGCCCAGGGCAACGTCATCGGCCCCGGCGGTCACTCGCCCAGGGATTTCTCGGCGCTGTTCGCCTGAGCGATGCCGGATGACGTAGGCCGGCGGCCGCTGCTGCGCATCGTCGGCCTGCACAAGCGGTTTGGCACGCTGGAGGTTCTGCGCGGCGTGGACCTTCAGGTACTGGCCGGCGAGAAGCTGTCGATCATCGGCCCCTCGGGATCGGGAAAGACGACCCTGCTGCGCTGCATCAACTGGCTCGAGCGCCCAAGCGACGGCGAGATCCTGATCGACGACCAGCCGATCGGTGAAACACGATCCGGCGACCGGCGGGTCGAAATGCGCGATGTAGAACTCGCGCGCATGCGGGCGCGGATCGGCATGGTGTTCCAGCGCTTCAACCTGTTCCCGCATTTGACCGCCCTGGACAATGTCGCGATCGGGCCGATCAAGGTGCTGCGCCAGCCGAAGCAGGAGGCGCGTCGCGAGGCGCGAGCGCTGCTCGACAAGGTCGGGCTCGCGCATAAGTGCGACGTCTATCCCGATATGCTGTCGGGCGGCCAGCAGCAGCGGGTCGCGATCGCCCGGGCGCTGGCGATGCAGCCCACGCTGATGCTGTTCGACGAGGCGACCTCCGCGCTCGATCCCGAGCTGGTGGGCGAGGTGCTGACAGTGATCCGCGGGCTTGCCGCGGAAGGCATGACGATGATCATTGTCACGCATGAAATGCAATTCGCCGAGGATATATCCGACCGGGTGATCTTCATGGATCACGGCCAGATTGTGGAGCAAGGACCGCCGCATCAGATTTTTCGCGCGCCCGCGGAGACCCGCACCCGTGAGTTCCTGCGTGCGGTCATCGACCGGCAGGTCTATGCGGCGGAAACCGCATGAGCGGCGGTCCGTGGGAGCGGTTCGCGGCGCAGTTTCCGGAGTTGCTGGACACTCTGCTGCTGGGTGTCGAGATGACCGTCATCGTCACCTTCGGCGGGTTTGTGGTGGCAATGGTCCTGGGCATGGCCGGCGCCCTGCTTCGTAACGCACGAATGGTGCCGATCCGCATGCTCGGCACGCTCTACGTGGACGTCTTCCGCTCGGTGCCGGTGCTGACGCAACTGTTCATCATTTATTTCGGCCTCGCCGAACTTGGTGTGAAGCTGGATCCGATCCCGGCGGCGATCATCGGCTTCGGCATCAACGGCGGCGCCTATCTGACCGAGGTGTTCCGCGCGGGGATCGAGGCAATACATCGCGGCCAGAACGAAGCGGCGCTTGCGATCGGCATGACGCGCGCCCAGGCACTGCGGGTCATCGTGCTGCCGCAGGCCGTGCGAGTGGTGCTGCCGCCGCTTGGCAACTTCGCGATCGGCCTGCTCAAGGATACCTCGGTCGCCTCTTCCGTTGCCGCTCCGGAACTGAGTTTCCGGGCGCATATGCTGGTGGACCAGACTTACCTGAGCACGCAGATCTACCTGACGGTCGCGGCGCTGTACCTCGCCATGAGCCTGCCGCTCGCGTATGGGGTGCGGAAGCTGGAGCGACGCATGGCGCGGGGCCGCTTGGCGTGACCTGGACGGATTTTTCCGAGTGGCTGCCGCAACTGCTGGTCGCCGCGGGCGGCACGCTGAAGATGTCGGTGCTCGCCTTCACGCTCGCAGTGTTCGCCGGTCTCTTGATCGCGCTGGCGCGGACTTCGCGGCGTCGCGCCGTGTCCGCTGTCGCCACGTGTTATGTCGAGTTGATCCGTGGCACGCCGGCTCTGACCCAGCTATTCCTTATTTATTTCGGTCTCGCCTCGGCTGGCGTCATCCTGCCCGCGTTCACCGCGGCGGTCGTCGGCCTCGGCCTGAACTATGCCGCATACATGTCCGAAGTGTACCGCGCCGGCATCGCTGCCGTACACCGCGGACAGCGCGAGGCCGCACTGGCCATCGGCATGACCAACGCGCTCGCGATGCGCAATATCATCCTGCCGCAGGCGGTGCGCATCGTTGTTCCGCCGATGGCCAACTATGCCGTGTCTCTGCTGAAGGACACGTCGGTCGCATCGCTCATTTCCGCCCCGGAGCTCATGCTGCGTGCGCGCGATCTCAGCAGCGAGTATTTCATGCCGATGGAACTCTATGTTCTGGCGGGTGTGATGTATCTGGTAATGGCCTATCCGCTGGCGAAGGGCGCGCGATATCTGGAGCTGCGGATGGGCCAGGGACGGATCGCAAGCTGACAGCGAGGAGGTGGGGATGATCGACGCGGTGGAATGTGTGGTGATCGGGTCCGGGGCGTTGGGGTCCAGTGCGGCCTTCCATCTGGCGAAGGCCGGCAAACAGGTCGCATTGCTCGACAAACATGCGCTCGGCTCGCAGACCTCGCCGCGCGCGGCCGGACTTACCTCGCAGGCGCGCGGCACCGATCTGATGACGCAACTGGCCAAGCGCGCCGTGCGCAAGATCGAGGCATTCGAACAGGAGACCGGCGAGCGGATCGTGTTCCATCAGCCTGGAGCACTGAAGATCGCGCGCTTGCCGGACCACGTCGAGCAGCTCAAGGGCGAGGTGGTGCGCGGCCAGCGCATGGGCACCGGAATCGAGATGATCTCCCCGGAGGAGGCGCGGGCGAAAAATCCGTTCCTCAACACGACCGGCATTCTCGGCGTGATCTATTCGCCAACCGATCTCTACCTTGAGCCGTCGCAGATTCCCAACGGCTATGCGCGCGCGGCGGAACGACTTGGCGTGACGATGCTGCCGCACACGCTGGTGACCGGAATCGCCACGCACAACGGCGCGGTCAGCGGTGTGCAGACGGAGCAGGGGACAATACGCTGCGAAACGGTGGTGGATGCGGCCGGCGCCTGGTTGCGCGCGGTTGCGGCGCTTTCCGGTGCGACGGTCGCGGTGGTGCCGACGCGACACCAGTTGCTGATCACCGAGCCGATCGATGGCGTCGACGCGATGCAACCGATCACCCGCATCATCGATGTGAATGTGTATGCACGACCGGATGAGGGCGGACTGATGCTCGGCGGCTACGAGCAGAATCCGCTGCAGTACGATGCGCGCGCCCTGCCGCCGCGGTTCGATATCGCCGACCTGCCGCTCGATCTTGGCGTCCTGCGCGGATTTGCCGACGCAGTGTGCGAGCAGTTGCCGATCTTCCAGCGCGTGCCCGAACAGATCAAGCTGCGCGTGCATCGCGGCGGACTGCCGACGATGACCGCCGATGGCGAACACACAGTCGGGCCGGTGCCGGGGATTCGAGGACTATATGTCGCCGGTGGTTGCTGCGTCGGTGGATTGTCGATCTCGCCGGCGATCGGCGAGGTATTGGCCAGTTGGATCACCGACGGTACGCCGCCCATGGATCTGTCGCCGCTGGCGCCCGGACGCGAGGGCGGATTGAGCGAGGACGCGCTCAAGGCCGCCTGCCGGTTGCAGTATGCGCATCACTACTGGGAGCACATGCCGACGACATAGCGGCCGACCGTTCGTTACATCTTCTTCCCGATCGTCCAGCCGCCATCGATGGTCAATATGGTACCTGTGATGAAGCCGTTGGCCTCGTCAGCCAGGAACAGGATAGCGTTGGCGATCTCGCGCGGTTCCGCCCAACGGCCCAGGGCATGGATATCGCGGATCACCTGCGCCTGGTCCGGGTCCTGGAAATAGCGTTCGGTCAGCGGTGTACGCACCACGCCGGGAGCAACCGCGTTGACGCGTATGCCCTTCTCGCCAAGCTCGAGTGCCATCTGGCGCGTCAAGCCAACGACGCCATGCTTGGAAGCGGTATATGCGGCCCGCTTAGGTGCGGCCATCAGCCCTAGCGTGGATGCCAGATTGACGATCTGTCCTTTCCGGTCCTGCTGTACCAGTCGGCGCGCAAACGCCTGGCTGGTCAGGAAGGTACCGGAAAGATTGACTGTGATGACCCGTTGCCATTCCTCGAATGACAGATCGAGCACGCTGACGATCTCGCGGATGCCGGCGGAGTTGACCAGCACATCGAGCCGGCCAAGCGCAGATTCTGCCGCATCGACAAATCGTGCGGCGGATTCCGGGTCGGCCACGTCGACATGGAAGGCATGTGCCTCGCCCTTCCGACGACGGATATCCGCGACAGTGGCCTCGGCGTGTTCCAGATCCAGATCGCCTACCACGACGCGAGCCCCTTCCTCCGCCGCCGCAAGGCAGACCTGGCGGCCGATGCCGCTGCCACCACCGGTTACCAATACCCCGCGATCCTGAAAGCGCATTCTTCACTCCCGACAGTGTGGCGAGCCGACATGTAGCTGGACACGACCGATACTTCCGCCTGCGGGACGGTGTGGTGATGCCCACCGATGGCACCCCGCTCCGGCAACAAGGATGTCATTCCCGCGAACGCGGGAACCCAGATGCGACCGCACGGTGCCCGCGGCCCTGGATACCCGCTTTCGCGGGGATGACGATAGGGGTGCACCGGTCGCATGAGTCATTGGCTGAGAGATTCAGTATAATTCCAGGAGGGCGCCATAGCCATTCCGGTCACTTCCGAATACGGTGCTGCGTCCGACGCGTCGGTCACGGATATGGGAGAGACATGACATGACTGAAACCACCACCGAACGGCGGAACCTGTTCCGGGTTGGCGGTGTGGGGCTTGGCCTGGTGGCAGCCGGTGCTTTGTTGGACGCGCCGCGAGCGGCGGCGCAGGCCGCTCCCACCAGTCTGCTGCGAACGGTCCTGGACCGCGGCAAGCTGATCGTCGGGACCGGTTCGACCAACCCTCCCTGGCATTTCGAGGACGACAAGGGCCAGCTCACCGGCATGGACATCGCGATGGCGCGCATCCTCGCCAAGGGACTGTTTGATGATGAAACCAAGGTCGAATACGTCCGCCAGGAGGCCAACGCCCGCATTCCCAACATCACCACCGGGAAGGTTGATGTGGTGATCCAATTCATGACCGTCTCACCCGCGCGCGCTCAGTTGGTTGCGTTCTCCCGTCCCTACTATGTCGAGGGCGCGGCGCTGATGACTGCGCCGAAATCCAAGTGGCAGAGCTACAAGGACCTGCAGGCGGCGGGCAAGCAGGTCCGTGCCTCGGTGCTGCAGAACGTGGACGCCGACACGCTGGTGCACAATGCCCTGCCGGATGCGCAAGTGATGCAGCTCGACAGCCAGGCCAACGTCATGCAGGCGGTCACCGCCGGCCGCGCGGATGTCGCGGTGGTCGATGCGTCGACCGTGAAGTGGCTGGTGAAGAAGAACCCCGGAGATTATACCGATCCCGGCTACGCCTACGAGGCGCAGCTCTACAGCGCCGCGGTGCGGCAGGGTGACCAGGACTGGCTTCACTGGATCGACACCTGCTTCAACGTCGCCATGCATGGTCATCAGCCGGAAATCTACACTGCCGCGTTCGAGGAATTCTTCGGCGAAAAGCCGCCGGTGCAGAAGCCCGGATTTCCTCCGTTCTGACTTGAACTATCATCTCAACTATAACTTCATCTGGAAGTATTTCGACCGACTCGCCTGGGGCCTGGTGCTGAGCCTGGAACTGGCGGCGATCGGCATTGCTATCGGATGCGTCATCGGGCTGGTCCTCGCGCTGGTATCGCATGGCGCCCGCCGTCCGGTGCGCTTCGTGGTCGGCGCCTATGTCGAATTCATCCGCAACGTGCCTCTGCTGCTGCTGGTCTATCTGGTGTTCTACGGCATCCCCAGCGTCGGCGGCTTCGCCTACGACGCCACCACCAGCTTCACTATGACGCTGGCGATCTACGCCGGCGCCTATCTGGTGGAGGTGTTCCGTGCGGGGCTCGACGCGATCCCCAGGGGGCTGATCGACGCCGGCTGCGCCATCGGGCTGACGCCTTGGCAACGAGTGCTGTACGTGCGCCTTCCCACCATGTTCCGCATCGTGCTGCCTTCCTTGGGCAACGCCTTCATCTCGCTGTTCAAGGACACTTCGCTGGCCACCGTGCTGGCGGTGCCCGAACTGATGTACGGGGCCAACTGGATCTACACCAACACGTTTCGGATCGTGGAGGTCTGGACCGTGGTTGCGCCGATGTATCTGGTCACCGGGTTCGTGCTGCTGTTCGGCCTGCGGCGCCTGGAATATCGCTTCGCGGTTCGCCGCCGATGAGCGTCATGCTCAACAGCCTGCCGTTTCTTTGGCAAGGACTGCTGGTGACGCTGCACGTCTCCGTACTCGTCGTCGTCATCGCGCTGGGCTGCGGCGTGCTGCTTGGTGTCGGCCTCAGCTTCGGGCCCCGCTGGATCGCCTGGCCGGTCCGCATCTACAGCGACATCATCCGCGGGCTGCCGCTGCTGGTGCTGATCTTCTCGATCTACTACATGCTGCCGCTGACCGGCTGGAACGTGAGCAATTTCTGGGCTGCTGTCATCGCGCTCGCGGCATTCGAGACCGCGCATGTGATCGAGGTCACGCGCGGCGCCGTGCAGTCGATCCCGCCCGGCCAGCACGAGGCCGGGAAAGCGATCGGCCTGACCTTCGCCCAGCGCATGCTCTACGTCGTGTTTCCGCAGGCACTGCGACGCTTCCTGCCGCCCTGGATCAACACCGTTGTCGCCACCGTTCAGGGCAGCGCGCTGGTTTCGCTGGTCGGCATCGTCGATCTGATGCTGTCGATCCAGCAGGTCATCGGCCGCACTTTCAGGCCGATGCCGATGTACATTCTGGGCGCGCTGATCTATTTCGTCATCAACTACGCCCTGTCGCTCACGAGCCGAACCCTTGAGGCGCGGTTTGCCTATGTCCGCGAGTGAGCCGAATTCCACCGAACCGTTGGTGAAAGTGCGGCGCCTCACCAAGGCGTTTGGCACCAATCAGGTGCTGATGGGCGTCGATCTCGATGTGCAGAAGGGCAGTGTGGTCTCCATCATCGGCGCCAGCGGCAGCGGCAAGACCACGCTGCTGCGCTGCGTGAACCTGCTGGAGACCTACGACGATGGCTCGATTGAGGTGGACGGAGTCGAAGTCGGCTACCGCGACGGCGGCAAGCCGCGAAGCGAGCGCGAACTTTCCCGCATCCGCGCCGACATCGGCATGGTGTTCCAACTGTTCAATCTGTTCCCGCACCTGACCGCGGTCGAGAACGTCATGCTAGGCTTGCGCAAGGTGCGTCGCATGGCGAAAGCCGAGGCCCGCGCCACAGCCGAACACTGGCTGGTGCGCGTCGGCCTCGACGACAAGCTGGATAGCCTGCCGATCGAAATGTCCGGCGGCCAGCAGCAACGCGTCGGCATTGCCCGCGCCGTGGCGATGAACCCGAAAGTACTGTTGCTGGACGAGATCACATCGGCGTTGGACCCCGAACTGGTCGGTGAGGTTCTGAAGGTGGTGCACTCGCTGGCGCGGGACGGCATGACCATGATCCTGGTGACCCACGAAATGAGCTTCGCGCGCGACGTATCGTCACAGGTGGTGTTCATGGACGGCGGCCGCGTGGCGGTGCAGGGCGCGCCGCAGGACGTGTTCGGAGCGCGGACGGAGCACGAAAGGCTGCGAAGCTTTCTGGCGCGAATTGAGCTCAAGGACGTCTGATGGACAGATACCTGCGACGCGGCGACGCCCCGACCCTGTTCTATCAGGTCGAAGGCGCCGGCCCGCCGGTCATGTTGATTCACGGAGTGGGTGCCGACGCATCGAGTTGGGACGAGATTGCTTCGGCAATGGTCGCTCACTTCACCGTGCTGCGCCTTGATCTGCGTGGGCATGGCCAGTCGGGTCATATCGGCATCGACCTGACCCTCGGCGACTTCGCGCGCGACGTCATCGACGTGCTCGATGCCACCGACACGCCGCGCGCCCACGTCGTCGGGTTCTCGCTGGGCGGGATGATCGCCCAGGCCCTGGCTCTTGACCACGCGTCCCGCGTCGACCGGCTGGTTCTGTTGAGCGCGGTCGCCGGCCGGACCGAGCAGGAGCGGGCGCGAGTGCGCGACCGGCTGGAAATTCTGCGCACCCACGGCATCGCAGCGATCTCCGGCGCGGCGCAGGATCGCTGGTTCACGAATGGCTTCATCGCTCGTCACCCGGAGCTGGTGCGGCAGCGGATGGAGCAGCTCCAGCACAACCATCCGGCATCGTATGCGGCCGCCTATACCGTGTTTTCCACCAGCGACCTGGGTGAGCGCCTGCATGCCATCGACCGTCCCACTTTGGTCGCAACCGGCGAACACGATGTCGGTTCCAACACACGCATGGCGCGCTTCATGCACGCGCAGATCCGCGGCTCCAGGCTGCAAATTTTCCCGGGACTGAAGCACAGTGTACTGGTCGAGGCGCCCGCAATGATCGCAACCATTTTGATGGATTTTCTGGCCTAGACCGAGAAAGGGAGCCGCGGATGAAGTTCTCGATTGCCGTCAACATGGAGCGCTACGACCCCGGCCAGAGCATGCGGGAGGTGGTCAGTGATGCGCTCGAGCTCGTGCAGTTGGCTGAGCAAGGCGGCTTCGAAATTGCGTGGGCGGCGGAACACCACACGATCGAGCTGACCATCGGACCCAACCCGTTCACCATCCTGACCCATTGGGCGGCGCACACCTCCCGCATCAGGCTCGGCACCGCGGTCGTGGTGGCACCCTACTGGCATCCGATCCGCGTCGCCGGCGAGGCGGCGTTGTTTGATATCTTCAGCGGGGGCCGGCTGGAATTCGGCATCGGCCGCGGCGCCTTCCAGTATGAGTTCGACCGCATGGCCGGCGGCCTCGAGCAGCAGAAGGGCGGGCAATACTTGCGCGAGATGCTGCCGGTGGTGCTGGGACTGTGGCGCGGCGACGTCGCGCATCACGGCGAGGTCTGGCGCTTTCCGAGCGCTACCTCGGTGCCGAAGCCGCTACAGGCGCCGCATCCGCCGGTCTGGGTGGCGACACGCGATCCGAACAGCTTCGCCTGGGCGATGGAAGCGGGCGCCAACATCATGGCGACCCCGCTGTCGCGTCCGCATGCCGAGGTGGGCATTCTCGGCCAGCGCTTTGCCGATACGCTGGCGAAATTGCCCGGCATCGGGCGGCCGCGCTTCCTGATGCTGCGCCGCACCTGCGTCCACGCGCGGCCGGACGATTGGCGGCTTCCGGTGCAGGTCGCCGCCGCCCACTCGGCGCGCTTCGAAAGTCTGTTCCGCAATGTCGGCGAAGTTCGGGACGGATTTGCCGAGCCGCCTGATTTGCAGCTGATGGAGATCCCCGCCGATGACCAGGCGGAGGCGATCCGCGACGGCATGATACTCGGCACGCCGGACCAGGTGGTGGCCAGACTGAAGCAGTACCAGGCGGTCGGGGTGGACCAGTTCTGTTACGGCGCGTCGTTCGGCCTGCCGCATGCGGTTGCCCGGCGTTCGCTGGAGCTGTTCATCACGGACGTCATGCCGTACTTTGCAACCTAGCCCGCTGGCAGACGCTGCGCTCACGCAAACTTTCAGGGATCAAATAACGCCCCGAGACCCAATACTTCACCTGTCTCGCAAGAGACGGTAGCTGAAAATCGCAACTAGCCGAAGCTAAAGAATTCCGGAGTCGCGATAAGTATAAAATCCAGGCTTCGGCCAATGATCCTAGTGCCGGTCGAGGCTGCCTGCGATCCAGGCTCGGCTGGCGCCGGTCGGGTCGAAGCTGTCCGCACATGAAGCCCGCCTGGACGCCCTCGACGTGAGCGGCCTGTCAAGACCGCCTGCGTTCGAGGCGGCTTGGCGCAACCCCCCTGATCAGCAGACTTGAGCGAAATCCACCTATAAAAATCCCTGACCGGACGCCAGGGTGAGTGAAGGCGGGAAATGATCACACCCCGGACGTCATCTCGCCGGTGGGTCTTTCTGGCATCATGACGGCAAGCGGCGCTCCATCTTCGCCGGGCAAATCTGGCGGAGAGGCAGGGATTCGAACCCTGGGTACCCGCGAGGGGTACAACGGTTTTCGAGACCGCCCCGATCGACCGCTCCGGCACCTCTCCGCTGAGGTCGTGCCTTATAGAAGCGGCGGTCGGGCCCCGCAACACAGCGGTGAAATCGTTCATGGCAGCGCGCGTACGTGCCAAATGACCCCCTATATCCCTCATTCGGGAGACAGTTATCTCTTGCCGCGTCATAATCTTGCATAATGGCGAAAAATCCATCTCCATGGGAGAAATCCACGGGAGATCCGAGCGTGCGCCGCATCCATGTCCTTCACGAGAACGCCGCCTGGCTGCCGCCACTGGCCCAAGGCTTCGATCAGCGACGGCTGCCCTGGACCGAGTGGTTCCTCGACGCCGGCACTTTCGATCTGGCCGCCCCGCCGCCGCAGGGCGTCTTCTACAACCGCATGAGCGCATCTTCGCACACGCGCGACCATCGGTTCTCGGCGGAGCTCACCGCCGCGGTGCTGGCCTGGCTCGCGCGCTGGGGCCGTCGCGTCGTCAACGGCCCGGGCGCGCTGGATCTCGAGATCAGCAAGGCCCGTCAGTACGCCGCGCTGGAAAGCCACGGCATCGCCACGCCGCGCACCGTTCTGGTCGCCGGACGTGGGCATGTTGCTGCTGCTGCGGCGCGGCATTTCGCTGGCCAGCCGGTCGTCCTGAAGCCGAACCGGGGCGGCAAGGGCCTGGGCGTGCGGCTGTTCGCGTCCACCGACAGCCTCGCCGCCTACGTCGCCGGCGAGACGTATGAGGCGCCGGTGGACGGGCTGCATCTGCTGCAGGAATATGTCCGCGCTCCTCGTCCGTTCATTACTCGCGCCGAGTTCGTCGGCGGGCGATATTTGTATGCGGTTGAGGTCGACACCAGCGACGGCTTCGAACTCTGCCCGGCGGACGCCTGTGCAGTGGGCGACGCCAACTGCCCGGTCGGCGAGGCGCCGCGGGAAAAATTTACCATCATCGACGGTATCCAAGGCGCGCTGCGAGCCCGCCTGGAGCGATTCCTGGCGGTCGTCGGCGTCGAGGTCGCGGGCATCGAGTTCATCACCGATAGTGCGGGCCGCACGCTGGTTTATGACATCAATACCAACACCAACTACAATCCGGACGCGGAGGCACGGGCAGGACGGGCCGGCACCGCGCGGTCCGGTCCGGGCGCGATCGCGGAATTCCTCGGCGCCGAACTGCATCGCCTGGCCGCCGCCGCATAGTGCCGTCTCACCACGATCGCGGCGGTTCCCGCTGTTGCCTCGATCGGCGCCTTGCCGCTATAGCTCGGGCGCGCAAGGTTGCCGACGTAGCTCAGCGGTAGAGCAGCTGATTCGTAATCAGCAGGTCCTCGGTTCAAGTCCGAGCGTCGGCACCAAACCATCAATTAAATCAATCGCTCATCGTTTCGTCCGTTGGGTTCCCGGCTGCCAGTTTCAATTGGGCTCGAAAACCCGGATACCGCGGCAGGCAACGTGCCGGCCTCGCGAAGAGGGAGTCAGCGGCCCAACGCGCTATGGCGGAAACCAAACGGGCTGGCAGACAGTCGCAGCGAACAGCATCGATGCGGGTCAAGACCCCCACACGTCGGTGGCGTGATAGGGGGGCAGTCCGACCAGCCCATCCGAGTGCATACCGCCAGCGACACCCGGGCCGGATACGCTCGGCGGTGTCACGGTCGCCGTGGGCGCCGGGTTCCACGTCACGAAGTCGACCAACAGAGGCGAACCGAAACCGCTGACGGGAGCAGCGTGAACAGCTCCGCTGACATGGAAGTCGCTGGTGTAGACGCCGATCGCACCGACAGTCGCCGAAGCGCCTGCGCCGAATTGATCCAGGACAAAGCTCGGTCCGCTGTCTCCAAGGGACGCGGCTATGGCTGACGCGGGGACGGTATCAGACATTGATCAACCCTGGTTTGCGGCGGTCACGTGGGGTGGAGGGCGCGCTACGTCAACGAGGGCACCCCGATCAGTCATGATGACTGCATCCTCCGCCATGCCGGCCTGTGCCGCTGGGCTCTTCGGCAAGGCTTACGCAGTCTCTCCTCCGCGTACCTCACATGGGCTAACCTGCCTGCCAGCACCAACCAGGGGGATGGAAATGGCCCAACCGGGCGATGCCAAAGGCGATTACCGAGGCCTGATCGACCGCAACGACACCGAGCTGAAGGCGTGGCTGGCGAAGCGGCCAAGCGAAGCCCCGCTGGAACCGGAGCTGCCGATTATCGACCCGCACCATCACTTTTGGGACGCGCCGCATCGCGGTCGCTACTTCCTGCCGGAGCTGCTGGCCGACATCGGCGGCGGACACAATGTCGTCGCCACCGTCTTCCTCGAGTGCCAGGCGATGTACCGCAGGCACGGCCCCGCCGAGATGGCGCCGGTGGGCGAAGTCGAGTTCGTCAACGGCATCGCCGCCATGAGCGCATCTGGCAACTACGGCTCGTGCCGTGTCGCCGAAGCCATCATCGGCCACGCCGACCTCACCCTCGGTGCGCGCGTGCGCGACGTGCTGGAGGCCCAGATCGCGGTCGGCGGCGGGCGCTTCCGCGGCATCCGCTACGGCGTGTCATGGGATGGCAGCGAGGCGATCAGCCGGTTCGTCTCCCGCGTGGTGCCGCCGCATCTGGCGCGCGATCCGACCTTCCGTGAGGGCTTCGCCCAGCTCGCCAAACTTGGGCTGAGCTTCGAGTCCTGGCAGTACCACCCGCAACTGCCGGACGCGATCGACCTCGCGCGCGCCTTCCCCGACACGACGATCATCCTCAACCATGTCGGCGGTGTGCTTGGGGTAGGCCCGTATGCCGGCCGTCGGCAGGAGATCCTCGCCGCCTGGAAGCAGAACATCGGCGAATTGGCAAAGTGCCCCAACGTCAACGTCAAGCTCGGCGGCATCGGCATGACGTCGTTCGGCTTCGACTTCCACGAACGGGCCGCGCCGCCGTCGTCCGAGGAGCTCGCCGCGGCTTGGCGCCAATATGTCGAGCCGTGCATCGAGGCGTTCGGCCCCAGCCGCTGCATGTTCGAGAGCAACTTCCCGCCGGACAAGCAGTCCTGCGGCTACACCGAGCTATGGAACGCCTTCAAGCGGATCACCGCCGGTGCGTCGGCATCGGACAAGCAGGCGCTTTACAGCGGCACCGCGGCGCGGGTGTATCGACTGACGGTGCCCTGAGGTTATGTGGCCGCCGCCACCGTGCGCGGCTGGTGGCGGCCGATCACCAGCACACAGATCGTGCCGACCGCCGCCACCGCCGCGATGGGCATCAGCGCGAGCGGGAAGCTGCCGGTCTCGGCCTGGATCCAGCCGATCAGATAGTTGAACACGAAACCCGACAGGTTCCCCAGCGCATTGATCTGCGCCAGCCCCGCCGCGGCCGATGCCGCGCCGAGCCATTCGGAAGCCAGTGCCCAGAACGGCCCCTTGCTGGCATAGGTACCGGCGGCGATCAGGGTCAGCAGCGGGATCATCGCCCACAGACTGCCGATAGCGAAGAACGTGGCGACCATAGCCAGCACCATCCAGCCCAGCGGCAGAGCATTGTGCCACACGCGCTCGCCGCTACGGTCGGAGCTGCGGCCCCACAGGATCATCCACACCGCGGCAATGCCGAACGGCACCGCGTTCAGCAGGCCGGTCTGCCAGTTGGTGAGGCCGAACGACTTCACCAGTTGCGGCATCCACAGCGCCAGCGAGGTCGAGGCACCCGCGGCGCCGGAATATACCAGCGCCATGATCAGCACGTATTTGTTGGTCATCACGCGCCAGACCGATTGATGCGAGATGCGTGGCGCACGCCGGCGTTCGAGATCGAGCTTCGCGACCAGCCACCGTTGCTGCTCGCCCGTCAGCCATGTCGCGTGTTCCGGCCGGTCGGTCAGCCAGATGAACGAGGCGACGCCCAGCAGCACTGCGGGTGCCGCTTCCAGCAGGAAGATCCACTGCCAGCCGCCCAGCCCGAGCAGTCCGTCCATGTAGAGAATCCCGCCCGAAATCGGCGAACCGACCAGCCCGGCCACCGGGATCGCCACCATGAAGATGCCGACGATGATCGCGCGGTAGTGCGCCGGGTACCAGTAGGTGATGTAGAGAATTACGCCCGGAAAGAACCCGGCCTCGGCAGCACCGAGCAGGAACCGCAGCACCAGGAACGAGATCGGCCCGCCGATCAGCGCGAACGCCGCCGATACCAGGCCCCAGGTGATCATGATGCGTGCGATCCAGGTACGTGCGCCGAACCGCTCCAGCGCCAGGTTCGAGGGCACTTCGAGGATGAAATAGCCAATGAAGAAGATGCCGGCGCCGAGACCGTAGGTCTTCGGGTCGATGCCCACCGCCTTGTTCATTTGCAGCGAGGCGAAGCCAACGTTCACCCGGTCGATGTAGCAAATCAGGTAGGCCAGCAGCAGGAGCGGCATCAGGCGCCAGGAGACGCGGCGCATGGTGGCGGCTTCGAGAGTGAGGGAGGTGGTCACGGGCGGCATCGCGGCTTCCTTGGCTACTCGCGAGTAGCCTAGCCTCGCACGCTGGGAGTGGCTGCGCGCGTTTTGGGCAACGCAGCCATCAGCGGATCGCGGATCGCCCGACCGCTTTTCCCGCCTGTCCCGCCATGCCAACGTGCCCACGAACACCAGCGCGAGGACCAGCCCATGCCACGCATGACCGGCGGAGAAGCCATCGTCGACAGCCTGTTGCGCCACGGCATCGACACCGTATTCGGC
>DASXNR010000447.1:0-19658 GCA_036494925.1 Acetobacteraceae bacterium | reverse complement strand
CTCCGGCCTCGTATCATACGAGCGTCTGCCGATGCTGGAGATCGTCTTCGACCGCCTAGTACGGATCATGTCGACCAGCCTGCGCAACTTCACCTCGGACAACGTCGAGGTCGGCATCGACAACATCCTGTCGCTGCGCTTCGGCGACTACCTGAACTCCATCCCGCTGCCGGCGATGCTGGCCGTGTTCAAAGCGGACGAATGGGACAATTACGGCCTGATGGTCGTCGATTCCGCCATGATCTATTCGATCGTGGACGTGCTGTTGGGCGGCCGGCGCGGCACCGCGGCGATGCGCATCGAGGGCCGTCCCTACACCACCATCGAACGCACATTGGTGGAGCGGCTGATCCAGGTGGTGCTGGCCGATCTGTCCGCCAGCTTCGACCCGCTCTGCCCGGTCACGTTCCGGTTCGAACGGCTGGAGGTGAACCCGCGCTTCGCCACCATCAGCCGGCTGTCGAATGCAGCCATACTCGCGCGCCTGCGCATCGACATGGAGGACCGCGGCGGCCGGATGGAGCTGCTGCTGCCCTATGCCACGCTGGAGCCGGTGCGCGAACTGCTGCTGCAGCAATTCATGGGCGAAAAATTCGGCCGTGATTCGATCTGGGAAACCCACCTTGCCGAGGAACTGTGGAACACCGAGGTCGAGCTGGACGTCGTGTTGGACGAGCAGATGATGCGGCTGTCGGACGTGATGGCGCTGCAGCCCGGCAGCCGCATCGTACTCAACACCGCGCTGGGCGCACCGGTTCTGGTACGGTGTGGTACGGTGTCGCTGTTCGAGGGCCGCGTCGGGCGCCGCAAGAGCCGCATCGCCGTCCGCATCGAGCGCGAGATGCCGCGGCTGCAGCAGACGGAGCGATAGACCGGTGCGGTTCAAAAGCCGAGCACCACCCGCTTGATTTCCAGGCGCGACCTGCTGAAGTTGAGCAACAGACATAGCCACAGGCCGCTCGCCTCAAGATAATTGATGCATTGCATCCGATGCGCGTCATCCCGTGCTTCGACCGTCTTAAGCTCAACCAGAAGCACATCCTCGACCAGGAGATCGGCGAAGTACTCGCCGACCAGAGCGCCATTGTGGAGGACTCTGACGGCGGATTGCTGCGCAACCATCATGCCGGCGGCACGCAGTTCAAGCGCCAGGGCATTTCAGCCTGTCGCTGTCTGCGTGGTCGGCGTGCATCCGCTTTCATTTGCGCTTAAAACCTCCTTACGTAATGCTGCCCCTCGGGCAGTTACGGAAGTGTTCCGCCCTCCTGCCCTTGCGGTAGGGCGAGACACCAGTTTCTCGGCATTGGCAGTTTCCTAACGTTCGCGCGCGACAATCGGCGGCATGGAGTGGATTCTCGAACTCGCGCTGGTCGGCCTGCTCGCGGCAACACTGTTTCACGCCGTACGACTGGAGCGCGCGCTCGGCGTTTTGAAACGCGATCGCGTGCAGTTGCAGGAGCTGATCGCCGGCTTCAATGCCAGCACGCGTCAGGCGGAGAACGGCATCGAGCGGCTGCGCGCTGCCGTGGACGGGGCCGGCCAGCAGATCGCCGGTCAGGTCGACGCCGCGCTGGCGCTGAAGGACGATCTGGCTCTGCTCATCGACCGTGGCAACCAGCTTGCCGATCGGCTGGCCGCGCTGGTCCACACCGGCAGGCCACTGGTCGCTGCGACACCGCGCCTGACGGTGGTCGCCGGTTCGGAATCCCCTGAACCGCGCGTGCGCAGCCAGGCCGAGCGCGATCTGCTGAAGGCGCTGAGGATGGCGCGATGATGCCGCGCCTCGGCTCGATACGGCTGCTGCCGATCACGATCTTCGCGCTGGCCAGTCTGCTGGCCGTGAAGTCGGCAGAGCTGGTACGCGCCGCCGCGACAACGCACGATAGCGCCGCGCAGGTCGTCACCGCGGCCCAGGCGGCGACCCCGGCGGAGCATCCGCCAATACCGCCGGTCGCCGCGCCGCAACCGCAGGAGGAGACCGCGCCGCCACCGGTCAGCGACGCCGAACGCACCGTGCTGCTGGAACTCCGCCAGCGGCGCCAGGAGCTGGATGCGCGCGATGCCGTCCTGGCGACGCGCGAGTCCGTGCTCGCCGCGGCCGAGCAGAAACTGACCGCGCGCGTCACCGAGCTCCAGACGCTGCAGAAGCAGCTCGAGGCGCTGGAGGCGGCACGCAAGGAACGCGAGGACGCGAGCTGGCAGGGACTGGTGAAACTGTATGAGGCGATGAAGCCGCGCGACGCCGCGACGATCTTCAACGATCTCGAAATGCCGGTGCTGCTTCAGGTGGTCGATCGCATGAAGGAGGCGAAAGCAGCGCCGGTACTGGCCGCGATGCAGCCCGACAAGGCGCGCGACCTTACCGCCAAACTCGCCCAGATGCGCACGCGACGCGATGGCCCGACGGGCAGTTGACCGCCAAGGAGAAGGGACCGAACGACGATGCTGATCGACAAATCCATGAACGTGCTCATCGTCGATGACTACAAGACGATGCTGCGCATCATCCGCAACCTGCTGAAGCAGATCGAGTTCAACAACGTCGAGGAAGCCACCGATGGTGCCGAGGCGCTGGCCAAGCTGCGCGGCGGCAATTTCGGCCTGGTGATCAGCGACTGGAACATGGTGCCGATGACCGGGCTGCAGTTGCTGCAGGAGGTGCGGGCGGACGCCAGGCTGAAGTCGACGCCGTTCATCATGGTGACCGCCGAGAGCAAGACCGAGAACGTCGTCGCCGCCAAACAGGCCGGCGTTTCGAACTACATCGTCAAGCCGTTCAACGCCGAAACCCTGCGCGACAAGATCGAGAAGGTGCTCAGCCATGTCTGAACCCGACCGGCTGGAGCAACGTCTTGCCGAGATCCGCGCGCGTCATCCCGGATCGCAGCCGGAGATGGTGGCCGAAGTGGTGCGCGCGGTGCTCGCGACCATGAGCGGCGATCTGTCCGCGCATGAGACCTCGCTGCTGACGGAGGTGGAGGCGCTCGGTCGCACCATCGCCTGTGCCAAGGCCGAAATCGCCGCATTGCGGGTGGACGGCATCACCGACAACCACATCCCGTTCGCCACCGACGAACTGGATGCAATAGTGGAACATACCGCCACCGCCACCAACGCGATCCTCAGCAGTTGCGAGACACTGGACGACGTGGCGGGCACCCTGGCCGGCGAGCCGGCGGCGAAGCTGCAGGATGCCACCACGCGCATCTACGAGGCGTGCAGCTTCCAGGACATCACCGGGCAGCGCATCAACAAGGTGGTGGCGACGCTGAAGACGATCGAGGCGAAGGTGGCCCAGATCGTCGCCACGTTCGGCAGCGGCGACCGTGCGGTGGCGATCGAGATGGCGGCCGAGCCGGCTGACGCAGCGCTGCTGAACGGACCGCAGCATCCCACCGTCGCGATGGACCAGTCCGACATCGACAAGCTGCTGGCCAGCTTCGAATGAGATCGCGCCGTCTGGCCGGCTCGCTCGCGGCGTTCCTGACCGCGCTGCCGCTCGCGGCCGCGTGCGCGGACGGTGGACCCACCGTGCCGGTGCGCGTCGGCATTCACGAAGGCTACAGCCGCATCGCGTTCAATCTGCCGTCGCGGATCGACTACCATGTGACCCAGCAGGGCCAGCACGTCGTCGTCCAGTTCGCTGGCAATGTGACGATCGGGGCGGCGAACGCCGTGCCGCGCAATGTCCTCACCATCACCGGAGGCGCCGGCCAGGCGGATATCGTCGTGGCGCCGGGAACGACCGTGCGCGACTGGCGGCTCGGCAACCTTGTGCTGATCGATGTCGCGGACCGCGATGCGGCCGGCGGTGCCCCCGCAGCGCAACCGACGGGAGCTGCGCAGCCGTCACCGGCCAAACCACCGGCGCCGTCGCCAAATCCGGCCGCCGCCGCTTCGCCGTCAGCCGCACCGCCGGCGGCGGCAAAACCCGAACCGGTGCCGATCCAGACCAAGGCGGAGGTGACCAACCCGCCACCGGCGCCGACCCCGGCGCCCGCATCACCGCTGCCGCAACCACAGATCGCGCCGCCAGAACCGCCACCGGTTGCGACCGCGCAACCCGCGCAGGCGGCAACCGCGGCTGATACCGCAACGCAGCCCACGACCGGCGCCGAGACCGCGATCGTCGTGCCAGGCGATACGCAGCTCGGCGTCGCGGCGTTCCGTCGCGGCAACGCGGCAATGATCGTGTTCGATCAGCCGCGCAACATCGACTTGTCATCACTGCGCGACGATGCCGTGTTCGGCAGCGCGGTCGTGCAGAACCTGCAGACGGCAACCGTGATCCGCCTGACGCTCGACCCGACAATGGCGCTGTCTCCGTCGCGGACTTCGGATAGCTGGCGCATCACCGCAGCGCCGCTCGAGCCTACGCTGCGGCCGATCCAGGCCACCGCGGCCGAGGACCGCCTCGTGCTGCCTGCCGCCGCCCCTGGCGCGGTCGTCAGCGTGGCGGATCCGGACACCGGCGCAACCTTGTTGGTCGGGACGCAGCGCCGTGACGGTCAGGGCGTTCCGGCAGAGCGCCGTTCGCCCGAGTTCGCCTTGCTGCCCACCTGGCAGGGCGTGGCGGTGGAAGCGACCGCCGACACCGTAACGTTGCGGCCGACGCCGCAGGGCTTCGTCGTCACCGGTGCCGTTAATCTGTCGCCGACGTCGGGCGTCGCGGACCAGCTCGCCAGTGCGGTCGGCCTGACCAGACAGTTCGACTTTCCCAGTCAACCGGTCGCGGCACTTGAGGAGCGCCTGCGACGCCAGATGGCCGATGACGCGGCCGCGGCGCCGCTCGCCCGTGGCCCGCGCCGTCAGGCGGCGGCCCGCACCATGATCGCGCTCGGTCTCGGTGCCGAGGCGGGCGCCATGCTGCGAATGGCCTCGACCGACGATCCGCACGAGGCGGACTCGCCCGACAATGCGGCACTGACGGCGATTGCCGCATTGCTCGCGCATCGGCCGGATGAGGCACAAGGCCTGGCCGATCCGCGGCTCCCCGCGACTGACGACATCACGCTGTGGCGCGCGGTTCGACAGGCGCAATTGCTGGAAGGCTCGCCACAGGCCGCCGCGGCGTTCGCCACTACACTGCCGCTGCTGCTCGCCTATCCGCCCGAGATGCGGGATCGCATGCTGCCGCTGGTTGGCGAAACCATGGTCACGGGCGGTGAACTCGGCGCCGCCGCGGCTTTGCTCGATGCGCGCAAGGACGACAGCACACTCGATCTGGCGCGTGCGATGCTGCAGGAGGCCAAGGGCGACAGCGTCGGAGCAATGGCGAGCTACGATCTGCTGGCGCAGTCACGGGACCAATCGGTACACGCCCGTGCCGCCACCCGGGCAGTCGAATTGCGGCTGGCCGCGGGCGCAATCGATGCTGCCCAGGCCGCCGAACGGCTGGACGGACTGCTTTATTCCTGGCGCGGCGATCGCCAGGAGCATGCGCTGCGCGAGCGTCTGGCCGAGCTCAAGGCGCGCTCCGGCGCCTGGCGCTCCGCGCTCGCCACGCTGCGCGACAGCGAGACCCTGTTCGCGGAGGACAAAACCGCGATCCACGCCCAACTCGCCGATATGTTCGCTGCCCTGCTGCGCGGCAACGCGGCGGACTCGCTGGCACCGCTGGAACTCGTCGCCGTGGTGGAGGAAAACGCCGATCTGCTTCCTTCCGGCGCGGACGGCGAGGCCCTGCAGGCCAGGCTCGCCGATCGGCTGGTGACGCTCGATCTGCCGAAGCGCGCCGGGCCGGTTTTGGAGAAGCTGACGCAGGGAGCGAACTCCGGCGTCGCACGTGCCGGCTTCGGCGAACGGCTGGCGGCGTTGCGGCTGCGCGAAGGTGATGCGGCAGGAGCGCTGGCGGCGCTCGATGCATCGGTCGCGCCAGACCTCCCGGCAGAACTGGTGGAGCATCGTACCCTGCTGGCGGCCGCGGCCGACGCGCGCCGCGGCGACAGCGAGCACGCCTTGGCCGCGCTTGGCACATTGGACAGTGCTGCCGCCGACGAGGCGCGCGCGACGATTATGGAGCGCGCCAATAACTGGGCGGCGGCGCAGCGGGCGCTGGGCGACTACGCTGCCAGGACCGTGCCGGCACAAGGCAAACTGGATGATGCGCAGCGGCGGACCCTGCTGCGCCTTGCCACCGCCGCGGCGCGCGCCGGCGACGACACGGCACTCACCGCGCTCCGCCAGCGCGAGGGTGCACGCATGGAAACCGGCCCGCTGGCGGACATGTTCCGGCTGCTCACGGCCGATCAGGTGCGCAGTGCCGCCGACCTGAAGCGATCCGGCCAGGAGACCGCGCTGGCACACGAGCTGCCCGGTCAGTTGAAGGCGTTGCAGGCGCCCGGACAGCAGACCCCGTAAAAGCGGGAGGCGCGGGGCGAAAAAGCCTCTTGCATGCCGCCCCCCCTTTCCCCATGTTTTGCGGCCTTGGCCCGAGGGAACGGACGCAGCCTGCGCCCGTTCAACAGGCTGTCTACTGGTAGGAACAGGGTACGTAATGGACGCACTCAGCCCGCTGGGGATGGTCTCGGACGCTCCGAGCGACATCGATCAGAAGGACTATTTCGTCGAGAAAGACGGCGTGAAGTTCGCCGGCACACATCTGCTGCTGGATCTGTGGGGGTCGAGCAACCTCACCGATCCGGAGCTGATCGACTGCGCGCTGCGGGATGCCGCGGAAGCGGCCGGCGCGACGATACTGCACAGCCACTTCCACCACTTCGGCCCCGACGGCGGTGTGAGTGGCGTGCTGGTGCTGGCCGAGAGTCACATCTCGATCCACACCTGGCCGGAGCGCGACTTTGCCGCCGTCGACATCTTCATGTGCGGCGCGTGCAATCCGTACCACTCGCTGCCGGTACTGAAGGACGTGTTCGCGCCGAAGTCGATCCTGCTGTCCGAGCAGCGGCGCGGCCTGATCCCGTAACACCAGTGACGACCGATAGCTGGATCAACGAGACGCTGTATCCCGAGTGGGGCCAGCGCTTCCTGGTGAAGCGCGAGCTCGCTCGGGTGCAGAGCGCATTCCAGGACGTCGTGGTGTTCGACAGCTTCTCGCACGGCCGCGTCATGGTGCTGGACGGCGTGATCCAGATCACCGAACGCGACGAGTTCGTCTACCAGGAGATGATCGCGCACGTGCCGCTGCTGGCGCATGGTGCGGCGGCGAACGTGCTGATCATCGGCGCCGGCGACGGCGGCGTGCTGCGACGCGTGCTGCAGCATCGCGGCGTGAGGCGCGCGGTGATGGTGGAGATCGACGGCGAGGTGATCCGCCTGGCGAAGGAGTTCCTGCCGGCGATCGGCGGCGATGCGTGGAACGACTCGCGCGCCGAGGTGATCGTCGGTGACGGCATCGATTACGTGAGGCGTGCGTCCGACGCATCGTTCGACGCGATCATCGTGGATTCGACCGACCCGATCGGCGTGGGCGAGGTGCTGTTCACCGACGAATTCTACGCCAACTGCGCGCGCATCCTGACCGCGCGCGGACTGGTGGTGAACCAGTGCGGCGTGCCGTTCATGCAGGCCGACGAGTTGCGTGAGACCAGCACGCGGCGGGCGAAGTTCTTTTCGCATGTCACCGCGTACGTCGCGGCGGTGCCGACCTATGTCGGCGGGTTCATGACGCTGGGATGGGCGGCCAAGGATGCATCGCTGACGCGTCTTGGCGTCGACGAAGTCCGCGCGCGCGCCCAGGCGGCCGGCATGCTCGGCACGACGCGCTACTGGACGCCGGAGATCCACGTCGGTGCGTTCAACCTGCCGCCGTATACCGCCGAACATTTGCCGAAGGGTGCAAATCCCCTCTGATCGGCAATCTCTCCTCACACCACCCCTTGATGAGCGCCACCCATCCGGATCGATAAACATTCCATTCTCGCGCTGCGTCGGACGCCGAGCAATAGGCCGAGGGATCCGGCTTGTTGTCGTGGCGCCGGCCGCTTACCTTGTGCCGCATGAGTGCGTCCCTGAAACCATTGATGCTCGACGAATTCCTGGACTGGGAGCGAGCACAGCCGGAGCGCTACGAATTCGACGGCATCCAGCCCGTGGCGATGACGGGCGGCAGCCGGGCGCACTCGTTGATTGCGACACGTCTTGCGGCGGCCCTGGTGTTCCACGTCAAACCGCCATGCGAAGCGCATGGGCCCGAGCTCAAGGTGATCACCACCGGGCGGGTACGCTACCCGGACGCGAGCGTCGTCTGCATACCTCCCGAGAACGACGAAGACTCAATCACACCGACCGCGGTTTTTGAAGTTCTCTCACCGTCCACCGCCCTGACCGACCGTCGCGTGAAGGCCATCGAGTACGCCGCGGTTCCGAGTATCATGGCCTATGTACTGCTTGAACAGGACCGCCCGGAGATCGTCGTTCGCCGCCGCTCGAATGGCTGGGAAGCAGAGTCACTGACTGGCGGTGACGCAATTCTGGAGTTGCCGGAAATCGGCGTGAGCATTCCCCTGGCATTCATCCACGACGTATCGTGACCGCTATGCCGCTGACGACAAAGCGAGGCCTATAACGCCTGATCGTCATGGCCGGGAGCGTCACACGCTATTGACTGGCGCCGCTCGGGCAACTCAGTTTCCACTCCGGTCCATCGGCAAGCCGAACCAACCGCAGGAGGAAGCGATGTCGCAGGAAAGCGATCGGCCCAACGTGGCACGGCGTGTGATGCTGCATGGGGCGGGTGTTGGCAGCGCGCTGGCGCTGCTGGGCGGCATCCGCCCGGCGAACGCCGCCACACCGGCGCCGTTTCCGTCGCACCCGGGCTGGAAGCTCGTGTTCGTCAACCATGTCACGACCAATCCCTTCTTCGTGCCGACGCAGTATGGCATCCAGGATGCCTGCGCGCTGCTCGACTGCGACCATCAATGGACCGGCTCGACCAACGCGGACGTGGCGGAAATGGTGAACGCGATGAACGCGGCCGTCGCCAGCAAGGCCTCGGCCATCGCGGTGCCGATCGTCGATCCGCATGCCTTCGATGCACCGGTCCAGCGCGCACTGGATGCCGGCATTCCGGTGTTCGCCTACAACGCCGATGCCCCCGCCGGCAGCGCCAACAAACGCCTGGCCTATATCGGCCAGGACCTCTACGAGTCCGGCTACCAGATGGGCGAGCGGATCGCATCGCTGGTTGATTCCGGTCTCGTCGCCCTGTTCATCGCCACGCCGGGCCAGCTCAACATTCAGCCGCGGCTGGATGGCGCCGTCGCGGCGATCAAGAAGTCCGGCAAGCAGATCGATGCACAGCAGATCGCCACCGGCCCGACGGTGAACGAGGAGCTGTCCAAGATCAAATCGTTCTATCTCGGCCACCAGGACCTCAAGGGCATGTTCGCGGTGGACGCCGGCAGCACACAGGGCGTCGGCGAAGTGATGCAGGAGTTCAAGCTGCAATCGAAGGACGTACATGCCGGCGGCTACGACCTGCTGCCGCGCACCGTGCAGCTTGTCCATGACGGCCACCTGGACTTCACCATCGACCAGCAGGCCTATCTGCAGGGCTTCTACACGGCGATCCAGATGTTCACTTTCCTCGCCTCCGGCGGGCTGACCGGACCGGCCGACACCAATACCGGCCTGAAGTTCGTGACCAAGGACAGTGTCGGCCCCTATCTGTCCACGTCGACCCGCTACGAGGGCAAGTCGGACAAGCCGCTGATCGTCGAGCGCTCCGGTCCGATCAAGAGCTGATCCGATGCGCTCGCGCCTGCTGTCTGGCTTCCTGCGCCGCCAGGAAGCCAGCATCTTTGTGGTGGCCTTGCTGCTGATCGCGTGGTTCGAAAGCGCCAACCACGACTTCCTGCTGAGCAGCGCGAGCCTGCAGAACCTGTCGCAGTACATCGCGCCGGTCGCGATCATCGCCTGCGGCGAGGTCATGCTGATGATCGGCGGCGAGATCGATCTCTCCGCCGGCATGGTCTATGCCTTCGCGCCGTTCATCATGCACTTCGCCGCCGACGCGGGTGTGCCGATGTTCATCGCATTGCTGATCGGACTGCTCGCGGCCGGCTGCATCGGATTACTGAACGGTGTGATCACGCTGCTGCTGTCGGTGCCATCGTTCGTGACAACGCTGGGCACATTGTTCCTGGTCAACGGCCTGACGCTGACGATATCCCATGGCACGCCGGTCACCCCGACGGCGAGCGAGGCGTTCGCGCAGGTGTTCGGCGCCTGGGGCTACAGCGAGATACTTTGGGCGATATTCGTGGTGATCGTGCTGCATGTCGTGCTGCGCCATACCCGCTGGGGCCTGCACACGGTCGCCTCCGGCGCCAACGACACCGGCGCGCGCGAGGCCGGCATCCAAGTCACCCGCCTGAAGATCGGCAACTTCGTGCTGGCCGCGGTGTTGGCGGGCTTCACCGGCACCCTGGAAGCATTCCGCATCGGCTCGATCGATCCGCTGGCGGGCGGCAACCAGATCATGTTCCTCGCGGTGGCGGCCGGCGTCATCGGCGGCACGCCGCTCGCGGGTGGTTCAGGCACCATCATCGGTGCGTTGATCGGCGCGGCGGTACTCGGCGTGCTGAATGACGGTTTCACTCTCATCGGCATCAACGCCTTCACCTTCAACATCATCCTCGGCGCGGCGATCCTGGCGGCAATGCTGTTCAACATCCATGTGACGCGCCTGGCGCGCCTGGGCGATGCACGATGAGCGAGGCGCTGCGCGCGGACAACATCGCAAAGCGGTTCGGTGCGATCACCGCGCTCGACGGCGTGTCGCTGACGCTGCGCCAGGGCGAAATCCTCGGCATCCTCGGTGACAATGGTGCCGGAAAATCTACGCTGATGAAGATTCTTACCGGCTACGAAACGCCGACCGGTGGCCGCCTGTTCGTGTCCGGCCGCGAGGTTGCGCTGCGTTCGGTGGATCATGCCCGCGCGCTGGGGATCGAATGCGTGTACCAGGACCTCGCGCTGGCGAACTCGCTCAGTGTGTACCACAACATGTTCCTGAACCGGGAGATCGTGTATCGCGGCCCGATCCGGCTGCTGAACCATCGCGCCATGCGTCAGCGCGCGGCGGCGTTCCTGGAGCAGATCGGCGTGCACATCCCCTCGGTCGATGTCCCGGTAGAACGCCTGTCCGGCGGTCAGCGTCAGGCGATCGCGGTGGCGCGCGCGGTGAACTCGGATGCACGCATCCTGCTGCTGGACGAGCCGCTGGCGGCGATGGGCGCGCGCGAGGCGGGGCTGATCATCGATCTGCTGATACGGCTGAAACGCGAAGGCCGCATCTCGATCGCGATGATCATGCACAACTACGCGCAGACACTCGACATTGCCGATCGCATCGTGCTGATGCAGCATGGCCAGATCACCTACGAGAGGGACGCCGCCGCGACCTCGGTCGAGGAGCTGATGGACATCGTGCGGCGCGAATATCGGGCAATGCGGAGCTCATCATGACCGACAATGTCGTCACCACCCGCACCGATGGCGTGCTGGAAATCCGCCTCGACCGGCCGGAGAAGAAGAACGCGCTGACCCGCGCCATGTACGACGCGATGGCCGACGCGTTCACCCAGGTGGACGCCGATCCCACGCTGCGTGTGGCGCTGCTGACCGGCGCCGGCGATACGTTCACCTCCGGCAACGACATCGGCGACTTCCAGGCACGCGCGAGCAGCAATCGCGACAGCTCGGCCTCGCGCTTCCTGCCGACGATCTCGTCGCTGCAGAAGCCGCTGATCGCCGCGGTGAACGGTGCCGCGGTCGGCGTCGGCACCACGATGCTGATGCACTGCGACCTCATCGTCGCTGCACGCTCGGCGCGCTTCGTGATGCCGTTTACGGGTCTCGGCCTGGTGCCCGAGGCCGCCAGTTCGCTGTTGTTCCCGCGCCTGCTCGGCGTGCAGCGTGCCAGCGCGCTGCTGTTGCTGGGCGAGCCGCTGGATGCCGCGACCGCGCACGAATGGGGCTTTGTGAATCGCGTGGTCGACGATGCGGCACTGATGGAGACGGCGCGCGAGATCGCACATCGTCTCGCATCACTGCCGCCGCAGGCGGTGCGGCTGACCAAGCGGCTGATCCGCCACGGCGCCGGCGATGTGGCGGGACGGATGGAGGAAGAGCTCGTCCTGTTCCGCGAACGCCTCGCCTCGCCCGAGGCAGCCGAGGCGTTCCGGGCGTTCATGGAGAAGCGCCGGCCGGATTTTTCGCGGTTCGCGTAACGGCGCGCCGCAGCGATACCGATTACACCCGGTGCGCAAATTGCCGGCCGCCTTCGCCATTACGACTGCGGTCAGCAGGATGACACCGACCGCCGCCGATTGAAACCTCTGCTTACTTCCTCCCTCTATCCCCGGTCATGCGAGTGCGCCGCTGGCCGCAGGAGCAGATAATCCCTCAGGTGATCCACGTGCACGTCGCGCACCGCATCGGGCCGGCCCCGAATCACGAAATCCCATGATCCCGGCAGCGACCGATCGGCGAACAGTCGCGTCAGCCGACCGCTCGACAACTCGAAGTCGATCAGCGGCCGGCGCCCGAGCGCGACGCCGGCGCCCGCGACCGCCGCGCCGATGGCGGCGCTGAACGTATCGAACCGGACGATCGTCGGCTTCGCACGGGCCGGCATGCCGAGCAGGTCGAGCCAGGTCGACCAGGCCTTTTCCCGGCTGCTGCCATGATCCTCCTGCAGCAGGTTGTGACGCAGCAGGTCCTGTGTCGCCTCGACCGGCAGCAGCGACGGACTGCAGACCGGGAACACCGTTTCGCTGAACAGCAGCCGGTCGCCGTCCGCGAGGCTGCCCCGGCGGGAGCGCAGGATGGCGAGGTCGAGGCCCTCCCGCACCATGTCCGGCTCCGCCTCGATGGCGCGCACCTGCCATTGCACCGATGGATGCAGCGCCGCGAAGGCCGCCAGTCGCGGCGCCAGCCACATCGAAGCCACCGAACCATTGGCCGAGATGGCCAGCATCGGTCGCGCGCCGCGTGCGCGCTCGCGCACCGCCTCGCAAGCCGTGGCGAGCTGCGCGAAGGTCGCCTCCACGGCGCGCAGCAATGACTCGCCTTCCGCCGTGACGGCGGTCCGCGTATGGCCGGTGCCGTTGCGCGCCCGCGTGAGCAGGGATGTGCCAAGCGTCGCCTCGAGGCCGCGAATCTGGTGGCTCACCGCGCTGGTGCTGACGTGCAGCGCCAGTGCGGCACGCGCGAAGCTGCCGTGACGCGCGACGGCGGCGAAGGCTCGCAACGCGGCCAGCGGAGGGATGCGGTCGGTCATCGCCGTTCGATATAGCTCAACAGCGGTTGAAAATCTCGCGTTTGCGCAACGCTGGCGACAGCGCCCAGGATGGTGACGCGACCTCAGGAGGGCCGACGTGCATTTCGATCTGAGACTGTGGCGGATGACCGGCGGCCTGCGGTGGAGGATCGCGCTGGGCATCGCGCTCGGCCTGCTGGCGCTGGCCATCGGCATCGCGCGGTTCGCCTTCCTCGGGCAGTTCCTCGCCCGCCTGTTCCGTGCGGCGCCGACCGCCGAGCTGGTGGTCCCGCTGGTCGCCACGCTCGCCGCGATCCTGCTGCGCTGCTGGCTCGACCACCTGCGCATCATGGTCGCGCACCGCACCGCGGCCCGCGTGCAGGACACGCTGCGCGGACGTTTGTACGACAAGATCGTTGCCCTTGGGCCGGCGTGGTTCGGTGCGGAGCGGACCGGCGGCGTGATGCTGTCGATCATCGATGGCGTCGAGCAGCTGCAGTCGTTCTTCGGCCAGTACATCCCGCAGGTATCGATCGCCGCCTGCGCCCCGTTGGCGATCTTTGCCTTCATGGCGTTCTGGGACGTTCCCGTCGCCGCGGTGATGCTCGGCGCCGCGCTGTTCACCCTGGTGGCGCCCTCGGTGGTGAACGAACGCACCGGCCAGGCGTCGCGCGAGCGGCAGCGTGCGTTCAAGGCGTTCGGCGAGGAGTTCCTCGACGCGATGCAGGGCCTGCCGACGCTGAAGGCGTTCGGCCAGAGCGGCGCCTATGGGCGGATGCTGGCGGACAAGGCGCGCGCGCTGTCCGACAGCACGTTCCTGGTACTCGGCACCAGTATCCTGACACGCGGCATCACCGATCTCGGCTGCGCCTTCGGCGCGGCGGCGGCGTTGGTGTTGGGTGCCTATCGGGTGCGTCACGGCGAGATGAGTCTGGAGGCGCTGCTGATCGTGCTGATGGCCGGCACCGAGATCTTCCGGCCATTGCGCGACCTGCGCACCGTGCTGCACCAGGGCCTGACCGGCCAGGCGGCGGCGGCAGGGATCAACGCGCTGCTGGATGAGCCGATCACGGCACCTGGTGCTCCAACCGTCATACCTGCGCAAGCGGGGACCCAGCCGGACGCGAGCAGCATCACCTTCGACGCCGTGAGCTTTGCCTATACCGGCGGCCGCCGCGCCGCCCACCAGGGCCTGACCTTCGCCATCGCCGCCGGCGAGCGGGTCGGCATCGTCGGTCCCAGCGGCTCCGGTAAATCCACCATCGTCCGCCTGCTGCTTCGCCTGCACGATCCGCAAAGCGGCGCGGTGCGGATCGGCGGCCACGACCTGCGCGCGCTCGACCCGGACGCCGTGCGCGGCATGATCGCGGTGGTGGCGCAGGACACCTACCTGTTCCACGGCACCATCGAGGACAACCTCCGCCTCGGCGCCCCCGACGCCAGCGCGGCCGAGCTCGCCGCCGCCGCGCGCGCCGCCAACGCGCACGACTTCATCGAGGCACTGCCCGAAGGCTACCAGACCGTCATCGGCGAGCGCGGCGCGCGCCTGTCCGGCGGCCAGCGCCAGCGCATCGCCATCGCCCGGGCGCTGCTGCGCGACGCGCCGATCCTGGTGCTGGACGAGGCGCTGTCCTCGGTCGATGCCGAGAACGAGGCGGTGATCCAGCAGGCGCTGGACCGGTTGATGCTCGGCCGCACCACGCTGATCCTGGCGCATCGCCTGTCCAGCGTGATCAACGCCGACCGCATCCTGGTGCTGGCCGACGGCGCTGTGGTGGACAGCGGTCGCCACGCCGAGCTGATCGCCCGCGACGGCCCGTATCGCCTGCTGATGGGTCCGCAGCTGGCCGAACGCAGTGACGCCCTCGCGCCGCTCGCCGAGTTCGCCGCGCCGAGCGACGCGCCGATTGAAGATACCACGGCCGTGGTGCGGGACCTCGCGCAGGATGCGGCCGAGGTCGGCTGGCCGGCGACGATCCGTACGCTGCTCGGCTTCATCCGTCCGTGGCGGCGCCAGCTCGCCGTCACGGTGTCGTGCGGCATCGGCCGCGTCGTCGCGTTCATCGGCGTGAGCGTACTCGGCGCGCTGATCATCGCCGCGGTGCGCGCCAACGCGCCGTCGCTGCTGCTGGTGGTGCTGGTGCTTGCCGCGGCGCCGGTCGCCGGGTTGCTGCACTGGCTGGAGTCGTTCCTCGCACACGACATGGCGTACCGGCTGCTCGCCGTGATGCGGGTCGAGCTGTATCGCAAGCTGGATGCGCTGGCGCCGGCGTACCTGCTGAAGCGCCGCTCCGGCGACCTGGTCGCGCTGGCGACGCAGGATGTCGAGACGATCGAATACTTCTACGCCCATACCGTCGCGCCGGCGTTCGTCGCGGTGCTGATCCCAGGCGCGGTGCTGGTGACGCTGGCCGTGGTCGCCTGGCCGCTGGCGCTCGCGCTGCTGCCGTTCCTGGCCTATGCCGCCGGCTCACCCGTGCTGGGACGCCGGCGCATCGACCGCCTCGCCTCCACCGCGCGCCGTGCCCTGGGCGAGCTCGGCGCCCACACCACCGAGACCATCCAGGGCCTCGCCGAACTGATGGCATTCGCTGCCACCACGCGGCGGCGCGACGAGTTCATGGCGTACGCGCGGCGCTACCAGGCGATGCGGCTCGCGCTGCTGCACGATCTGACGGTCCAGACCGCCGGACTGGAGGTGGCGACCGGGCTCGGCGGTCTGGCGGTCGCCGCGGTGGGCGCGCCGCTGGTGCTGCACGGCTGGATCGCACCGACGCTGCTGCCGCTGCTGGTGCTGGTGTCGGTCGCGGCCTTCCTGCCGGTGTCCGAGATCGCCCAGGTCGGCCGCCAGCTTGCCGATACGATTGCATCCACACGCCGCCTGCATGTGGTGCATTCCGAGCCGGTGCTGATCACCGACGGCCCGCGCGTTCCGGCTGCGCCCCGCGGCGGCTCGACGCTGCGGTTCGAGCATGTGCGCTTCACTTATCCGGGCCGCACGCGGCCGGCGCTGGCGGACGTCGATTTCGCCGTGCCGGCGGGCGCGACCGTGGCGCTGGTCGGACCGTCGGGCGCCGGCAAGACCACCATCGCCAATCTGCTGCTGCGGTTCTGGGATCCCGAGCAAGGCGGGATCAGGCTGGACGGCGTCGATCTGCGCGAACTGACGCTGGATGGGCTGCGCGGCCGCATCGCGCTGGTCGCGCAGGACACCTATCTGTTCAACGATACGCTGGAGGCGAATGTCCGCCTCGCCAGGCCGGAGGCGACGCGCGAGGAGATCGAGACCGCGCTGCGCCAGGCTGCGCTGGCGGCATTCGTTGCCGATCTGCCGGACGGTTTGCGGACGCGCGTGGGCGAGCGCGGCGTGCAGCTTTCCGGCGGTCAGCGCCAGCGCATCGCGATCGCGCGGGCGTTCCTGAAGGACGCGCCGATCCTGGTGCTGGACGAGGCGACGTCGCATCTCGACACGATCAGCGAGCAGCTGGTGCGTTCGGCGCTGGACGCGCTGATGGTGAACCGCACCACGATCGTGGTGGCGCACCGGCTGTCCACCATCCAGGCCGCCGACATCATCCTGGTGCTGAATGCCGGGCGGGTGGTCGAAGCCGGCACGCACCAGCAACTGCTGGCGCAGCGTGGCTTTTATGCGCAGTTGGTCGAGCACCAGATGGCCGGCGTGACGGAACGCCAGGCGGCGGACTGAGCAGCTGGTGAAGACGATACTCGCTATGCGTTGGTTGGGTGTGCGGACACAGCGCGCTCGCGCTCGGGATACCAGCCGGTGAACTTCACCGCGCCAAGCAATGCCAGCACCGTGGCAATGATCGCCACCCGCGGCGGCAGGGCCGGGATCAAGAGCCACACCAGGTCGATGGCAGCCAGTGCCGCGAACGCAGCAGCCCAGACGGCGGTGATGACGATGTTGACGCGCACGAATTCCGCTTGGTGCCACAACACCTGCGGAACGCCTTCCCGGGCATATTGCAGGGTAAACGGTTGGCCAATCGCCATCGAGACCAGCACGATCAGCAACAGGCCGGCATCGACCGCAAGCCGGACCCCGGCGATCGACCAGGCAGCTCCCGCCACGCCCAGGTAGAGCGCAACGCCGCCGAACAACAGCGCGGTGCCGATCTCCAGCACTTTGGGCAGCTTGCGTCGGATCACCGCGTCCCTGGCCAACAGCAGCAGCGACATCGTCAACGCGCCAAGCAACCCGGGTTCGACCCCGATGAGCCGCTGCAAAACGACAAAGACCAGAAAAGGCGAGAACGCCAGCAGGATATTCATCACACGCTCCGGGTCAGGTGTTGTTGAGAGGCGCAGTCAAACCGCACGTGGCAGATCGTCGGTCACCGGCAGATGCGGCGCGTCGCGCTCCATCGCGATCGGCGCGAAGTTGCCGGCGAGCCACGGCGAAACGGCGGCGGCGGTTGACCCGAGGCGGCGCGCGTCCGTCCCGCGGGAGAGAGAAACCGGCAACGGTATGGTGGTCTGAATGGTCATTCTGGCCTCGCAGTTGCTGACAGCGCTATCCGCCTGCGCGACAGATGAAGCCGGCGCGGGGCTGATGTCTCGACAGCGGGCCGAAAGTTCGCCGATATTGTTCCGATAGTGCCTTCGCCGCGAGCAATGGAACGTATGGATTCCAAGCCAGGATCCGCACGATACGCATTTGGCCGCTTCGTGCTGGACCTTGGCCGCGGGGTTCTGCTGGAGGACGGAGAGGAACGCGCTCTGCGTCCGAAATCCTTCACCCTGTTGCGCCACCTGGTCGAAAACGCTGATCGGCTGATCGACCGCGACGAAATTATGGCGGCGGTGTGGCCGGGTACGTTCGTCACCGAGGACAGCATCACACAATGCGTCGGGGAAATCCGTCGCGTCCTCGGTCGCGCGGGCCAGGTCACGCTGCGCACCGTGCCGCGGCGCGGCTATCTGCTCGCCGGCTCGGTCTCACGGCACGAAAATGGCGCCGCCGCGTGGTCCGCCGCCGCCTCGGCCCTGGGCGAGCAGCGGGCCGAAATGCCCTTGCCGCCGACCGGCCGTCCGCTGGTGATCGTACTGCCGTTCGAGAACATCGGCGACGATCCGGAACAGGGCTATTTCGCCGACGGGCTGACGGCCGACCTGGTGACCGATCTGACGCGTTTCCAGGAACTGCACATCGCCAGTCCACCGCGTCAGGCAGAGTACTCTGCGCCTGACGCCGTCGCTGAGGCGCTCCCCGCGGCCTCACGTTTCGTCTTTGGTGGTGCTGTGCGGCGCGCCGGCGGTCGGCTCCGCATCACGGTTCGGCTCACCGACGCCTGCAGCAACGTCAATCTCTGGGCGGAGCGCTTCGACCGGCCGCTCGAAGACCTGTTTGCTGTGCAGGAGGACCTGACCAATCGCATCGCGGCCCAGGTCAATGGCCGGGTCGGGCGCGAAGGTCTGCGCCGGGTACGGCGTCGTCCGCCGGCCAATCTGGACGCCTACGACCTGTATCTCCAGGGGCGGGAACTGCACGGACTTGCGACCGAAGCGGCCACGTCGGTGGCGCGCCAGATGTTTGATCGCGCCATTGCCGCGGATCCAGGCTATGCGCCCGCCTACGCCTACCAGGCCTATACGGTGCAGCGCGGGTTCACCCTCGGATGGGGCGAGCCACGCGGCTCCGCCGCCCTGGACGTCGCGCTCGGGTTCGCGGACCGCGGCGTGGCGCTTGAACCGGAATCGTCGCTCTGCATCATCCGGCGCGCCCTGGTGCTGGCACTTCTGGGCCGGCACGACGAGGCCGTGGAAATCGCCGGCACCGCGGCGAGGGCCAATCCATGCGATGCGGCGTGTCGCGCCAGCTACGGCGAAGTGCTGAGCATGGCCGGCTCACATGCGGCGGGCGTGGCGGAATTGCGCATCGCACTGGCGCTCGATCCCTTCCATCCTCCGTTCTGGTGGGGAACCATCGGCCGCGCGTTGGTTCTCGCGGGACAGCCTGAACAGGCGCTTGTGGAACTGCGCCGCTGCATGGCGCGGGCGCCCGATTATCGCCCAGGCTATAGTTCACTGGTCGTGGCCTGCGTTGAGACAGGACGCCTGGATCAGGCACAGGACGCCGTGCGCGAGATCCTTCGGCTCAGGGCGGGATTTGTGATCAGTGACTACGATGGAGTCTTCGGGTTTCGCAACGACTCCGACACGGCCCGCTTTCTACATGCATTTCGTGCCGCGGGGATGCCCGAGCGTTGACCAATGGTCCCCGCTTGCCAGCCCGTGCTTCAGCCCCGCCGCACCTTGGTCCGCCCGACCGCTAACGGAAGTGTTTGAGCAGATCGTCCAGCAACTGTTTGGCTTTGTCCTTGGTGTCCAGCAGTTGGAGCATGTGGTGGGAGCGCTCGTTGGCGAGGTATGGAGCCGAGGAAAACCACCCGCCATCGACCACAATGTCGGT
>DASXNR010000446.1:0-22063 GCA_036494925.1 Acetobacteraceae bacterium | reverse complement strand
TCCATCGGCTTCTCTTTCGCCGTGTCGGGGATGATGATGCCGCCCGCGGTCTTTTCCTCGGCTTCAAGCCGACGGACCACGACCCGGTCGTGCAGGGGACGGAACTTCATTCGGATCGCTCCTGAGTGATCTCGCTGTGGGATGATGTGGTTCTGCCAGCGCGCCTGCCGCGGCCCCTTCATGGGCACCACGGCGCTTGCTAGCACTCCCCTCCGGAGAGTGCCAGCGATCTAGTCGCGTCCGCGTGCGGAGTCAAGCGCCCGGCAGCAATTACCCTAAGCGAGTGCCAACTCATTGAAATTGCTGCGATTCGTGCTTGCACAAGCAACCCATGTTCAGGTCATGCTGTTGACGGAGGACACTCGGAGGACCGCCGGAATGAGTATCGCGCTGCAACTGAATGACTACCGGCTCACCACAGCCGAGATTCTGTATCGTCTGCCGGACCACCCGTGCATCCTGCAAAGCTACATCTGGCAGGAGCTGGATATCGCCCCGCGCTTCCCCGTCCTGCACAAGTTTCTGGATTTCTGGCGCCGCGAACTGGATGGCGAGGTGCACTCGGTGCGCGTCGGTTCCGCTAGGCTGATCAAGCCCCCGTCGTATCGGAGCCCGGGCGCGCACCTGCGGCTGCATTGACGTCCGCGCAACTGGCCGCAGTATCCGCGAAAGGTTCGGTTCACTATATAGCGTGCCATGCCGTTCGACGTTCGCGACTTTCCCGGCGCTCCGCCGGAGGACCGCGCGGCTGGCCGACGCAGTCGCCGGCTGGTCGCGATCTGGTTGTTTGGCGTCGCCGGCATGGTCCTGGTGATGATAGTGCTCGGGGGCGCTACGCGCCTCACCGGCTCCGGCCTCTCAATCATGGAATGGGCGCCATTCGCGGGCACGCTGCCGCCGATGAGCGATGTGGAGTGGCGGCGTCTCTACCACCTCTACCAGCAGATTCCGCAATACGTCCTGGTGAACGACGGTCTTGGCCTCAGCGGATTCAAGCGGATCTTCTGGCTGGAATGGACCCATCGTCTGTGGGGTCGGCTGATCGGGCTGGCGTTCATCGCGCCCCTGATCTGGTTCTGGGCGACCGGCAGGATTGAGCGCAGGCTGCGCCCGCGTCTCACCGTGCTGTTCATCCTGGGCGGGCTGCAAGGAGCGGTCGGCTGGTTCATGGTGGCATCGGGCTTCGAGCCCGCGGCAACCGCCGTGTCTTCGGACCGGCTGGTGATTCATCTGGCACTCGCCTTGATCCTCTACGCCGCCATCCTGTGGACCGGCCTCACGGTGTTGCGGCCCGCGCCGCCACACCCTCCGGCGGGCAGACTGCTGCACCGGCTGGCCTGGTCCTGCTGCGCGTGCGTCGCGCTCACCATGCTGAGCGGCGGCTTCGTCGCTGGGACGCACGCAGGTCTCGACTACAATACGTTCCCGTTGATGGACGGGCGGCTGGTGCCGCGGGGCTACGCGGAGCTCGAGCCATTCGTTCGCAATCTGACGGATAACATCGCCGCGGTTCAGTTCGACCACCGAGTGCTGGCGACACTGACCGTCATTGCGGCCATTGCCACCCTGGTCGTCGGCTTTGCCGCGGGCCCGCCGCAGGCGACTCGGTATGCGCTATCCGCCGTTGCCGGCGCCGCATTGGCGCAATATCTGCTGGGCATAGCAACGCTTCTCCTGGTCGTGCCGATTGCGCTGGCGATCCTGCATCAGACAGTCGCCGCGCTGCTGCTCACCGCCGCGATTGTTCTGCTGCATGCCAGCCGCCCGCCACAGGCTCGGTGGCGGTCGTGAGGTCGACCGATGCTCCGGATGCGCTGATGCCGCAATCCGCGCCGGAGACCAGTTTCGAAACGGCACTAAGTCGGGTCAAGGCGGCGCTTGCAACGCTGCGTACCGGCCTCGCCACCTTTGGCCCGGATGGCGCCCTGCTGTTCGCCAATCCTCGCTTTGGCGAACTGTTCGCTGTTGGGTCCGGCTACCCGACAGACGGTGTGCCGTTCTCGCATCTGCTCGACCTGATGGCGGCGCGCCAGCCGTTCGCGGGCACCGATGGTGCGGCCTTCATTGCTGAACAACGCGAGGCTGATCGCACGCGACCCTCGGCGATGCGCCGATCGCGCGTCGGCGGGCACGTCGTTGATATCGTCTCCGATCCGCTGCCCGACGGTGGCTGGGCGCTGACCGTCACCGACGTCAGTCCGATCCTGCGGGCCGAGGACGACGCCATCCGCCGGGCCACGTTGCTGCAGTCCATCCTGGAGGCGTTTCCGCACGGTGTTTGCGTCTACGGTGCGGATCGTCGCGTGACGATGTTCAATCAGGCATACCTGCAGGTCATGGCGGGAGCGCCGCTGAGTGTCGGCGATCACCTGGAACACGTGATCCGGCGGCGCGCCGCGGCGGGCGAGTACGGGACGGGTGTCGCCGACGAGATCTATGCCCAGCAGATGGCCTTCGATGTCACCCGACCGCAGGTCCGCAAGCGGCGCCGGCCGAATGGCATGACACTGGACGTACGCACCACGCCACTGCCCGATGGCGGCTACATCAGCGTGGTGACCGATATTACCCCGTTGACCGAGGCGGAGGCGCAGGTTTCGCGCCGTGCCGAGCAGTTGGCGTTCATGCTGTCCAACATTCGCCACGGGGTCGTACTGTGGGGACCCAACGCACGCCTGGTCGCCAGCAACGCGGTTGCGACCGAGCTTCTGGAGTTGCCGCCGGGGCTGCTGACGCCGGGACGAACACGGGACGAACTGATCGACGCCATGTCCCTGCGTGGCCATTTCGGCGAAGGCGATCCGGCTGCGTCGCGCCTCCTGGCGCTGCGCGCGATCGACCGGTCGGTGCCGGTGATCCGTCAGTCGGTCAGCAGGTCGGGCCGGGTGTTGGACTTCCGATCCGACCCCACGCCGGATGGCGGCTGGGTCAGCACCTTCACCGACGTGACGGAGGCGCGAGCCGCCCAGGACGAGTTGCGCCGCGCCAAGGAGGCGGCGGAGGCGGCGAACCAGGCGAAGTCGCGCTTCCTCGCCACCATGAGCCACGAACTGCGCACCCCGCTCAATGCGGTGATCGGCTTTTCCGATGCGCTGCTGCACGAGGCGGTCAATCCGACGCGCGCCCGGGTGGCCGAGTATGCCACGCAGATCAACGAGGCCGGTCGCCATCTGTTGGGACTGATCAACAGCATCCTCGACGTGGCACGCATCGAGTCGGGCCGCTTCGACCTCGCCTCCGACCGGATCAACATCGCCCGCATGGTGCGCCATTGCGTGCGCCAGTCGGACGCCGCCGCACAGGCTGCCGAGCTCACGCTTACCGCCGATGTCCCGACCGATCTGCCGCAGCTCATGGCGGACGAAAGGCGGCTGCAGCAGGCGCTCAACCATCTGCTTTCCAATGCGGTGAAATTCACCGCGGCGGGCGGCACGGTGGACGTCGGCGCATCGCTGGAAGCCGACGGCCGACTATTGCTGTTCGTCCATGACACCGGCATCGGGATCCCGGAGGAAGATATCGCGCGCGTATTCGAGCCGTTCACTCAGCTCGACAGCACGCTGGCGCGACGCTTCCAAGGCGCGGGTCTTGGCCTATACGTGTCGCGCGCCCTTGTCGTCGGCCATGGCGGCGAGCTGTCGTTGCGCAGCTCGCCAGGCGCTGGAACCGCAGCCGAAATTCGGCTGCCGGCCGAACGGCTGGTGGCCGGTGTTCAGTAGTCAAGCCGGGATCGACGCCCCACATTCATGTCCATCGACCGCCGTTGAAGGAATTCCGCCATGACGCCGCTCGCCGCCACAGACAGGTTGTTTTTCGAGCGTGCCGATGCCGCGCTCGACCGCGCCGCGGCCGAGGCTGCGCTGAGCCCGGCGCTGGCCGGCAGCGACGACGGCGAGCTCTATCTGGAGTATCGCGAAAGCGAGCAGATCAGCCTGGATGACGGGCGGATCCGCAGCGCCGGCTTCGACACCACGCTTGGCTTTGGCCTCCGCGCCGTGGCCGGCGAAGCCACCGGCTACGCCCATGCCGGCGAGTTGTCCGAGCCTGCCCTGAAGCGCGCCGCGAGCAGCGTGGCGGCGGTGGCGGCCGGGCATTCCGGCGTCGCCGCCGAGCCGCCGCGAGCCACCAACGCACGGCTCTACTCCGACGCCAATCCGCTCGGCGCGACCGAATTCCCCGCCCGCACCGCGCTGCTGGCCGAGATCGACGGCTACGCACGCGGCAAGGATGCGCGGGTGGTCCAGGTGATGGCCTCGATCGCCGGCGAATGGCAGGCGGTGCAGATCATGCGCGCCGACGGCACGCGGGTGGCCGATCTTCGGCCCCTGGTGCGGCTCAATGTGTCGCTGGTGGTGGAACAGAACGGGCGGCGCGAGACCGGCAGCTACGGCACCGGCGGCCGCTTCGCCTATGACCACGTCACCACGCCCGCGGTCTGGCGCGGCGCGGTCGACGAGGCGCTGCGCCAGGCGCTGGTCAACCTGGACAGCGTCCCGGCGCCGGCCGGCGAGATGGAGGTGGTCCTCGGCTCCGGCTGGCCGGGCATCCTGCTGCACGAAGCGATCGGCCACGGCCTGGAAGGCGATTTCAACCGCAAGAAGACCTCGGCGTTCGCCGGGCTGCTCGGCAGCCGCATTGCCGTGCCGGGCGTCACCGTGGTGGACGACGGCACGCTGCCGGACCGGCGCGGCAGCCTGACCGTAGACGATGAAGGCACGCCGACCAGCCGTACGGTGCTGATCGAGGACGGCATATTGGTCGGCTTCATGCAGGACCGGCTGAACGCCAGGCTGATGGGCATGCGCGCGACCGGCAACGGACGGCGCCAGTCATATGCCCACGCACCGATGCCACGGATGACCAACACCGTGATGCTGGCCGGGCCGCACAGCCCTGACGAGATGATCCGTTCGGTCCGCCGCGGCCTCTACGCGGTGAACTTCGGCGGCGGGCAGGTGGACATCACCTCGGGCAAGTTCGTGTTCTCCGCCAGCGAGGCCTATTTGATCGAAGACGGCAAGATCACCGCACCGGTCAAGGGCGCCACACTGATCGGCAATGGCCCTGACGCGCTGACCAAGGTGGCTATGGTCGGCAACGATATGGCGCTTGATCCGGGAATCGGAACCTGCGGCAAAAATGGCCAGGGCGTGCCGGTGGGCGTCGGGCAGCCGACACTGAAACTGACCGGCCTCACCGTCGGCGGCACCGCCACCTGACGGTCGCGGCCGGCGCCATCACCGCCTCTTGATGGCGCCGGCCGCAAGAATGTTTTGACAACTGATCGTTAAAACAACCGCTCCTTTTCCCTGAATTTCCTGTTCGCTCCGCGTATTGTACATATTTTTCACGGCGCTCCGCAGGGCCTATGCACCAATAGGTTGTAGCGCAGGATAAACTCGTCGCTATTGCGACGCATGACGAGAGACCAGTCTCGTATCGCGCGTATGGTCAGACACAATTCTCATTACTGGACGCTTTGGCGAGCGCTCACTCGCCACGGTTCCGATTTGACGGCACGGTAACGTCAAAACAACGATAAAAAATCCTCAACGTGGGATCATCGTGGCTAACAGATCAGGCCTAAGCGATGGCCGCCTGTGTAAGAAACTAGACACTGCATCCTAAAGGAAGGGTTCCGACAATGCGTCTATTTGCCAATGCTCCAGTTGCTGCCGTCGCAGACTTCGGCAAGGTCCGTCTCGGCGGCTATGCCCCGACCCTCGCGCCGACCGCCGATGCCGGCAGGGTCCGTCTCGGCGGCTATGCTCCGACCCTCGCGCCGACCGCCGATGCCGGCAAGGTCCGTCTCGGCGGCTACGCCCCGACCCTGGCGCCGGCGCGTTGAGGGGGGCAACCACCTCAGCGACGCGCTTGCCACGCCGCCGGGATACCGGGCCGGGCATTGTCTGCCCGGTCCGCCGCATTTGATCGGACTCACCAGGACAGCGCCAGTGTCCACGACAGCATCGCCACGCCCTGCCCCGCAGCAGCCCGAGAAGAAGGCTCCTCTCGTCACCTTCCACCGCTTCGTCCCGTCTGCGCGCCTGCCGCAGCGGGCTGACCGTTCCGCCGCCGGCTCTTTGCCGACGCGTGCCTTCCGCTACTGCGAGCCCGCCACCAGCGCGTCCGGCTACGGCTACTACGTATTCCCCCCGATCAGCTTCAGCCTGCAGTGGGACGGGCGGGACGTGATGTGGACCTGGGACGGCGCCGGCACGTGGCTGCCGCTCCGGTCCGCGCAATTCCCCAATTTCCGCGACCACTTCGACGCGGTCGCGCCCCAGGAGATTCGGGAATACTCGCCACCGTTTCTCGGCGCGCTGCAGGAGCCTGGTCTGATCCAGTGCTGGACCGGCATCGTCGCCCGCACCGCCCCCGGCTGGAGCCTGATGGTGCGAGCACCCGCCAACATTCCGCGCAGCGGCCATTACGAGATGTTCGAAGGGATCATCGAGACCGACCGCTGGTTCGGGCCCCTGATCACCAACATGCGCCTGACCAAGACCGACGTGCCGATCGACTTTCGCGCCGACTTCCCATTGCTCCAGGTGCAGCCGATCCCGCGCAACGCCTATGACGATGCCACGCTGAACAACTACGAACTGGTCCCCGATCTCGCACAGCTCACCCCCGAGGACTGGGACGACTATTACGACACGGTGGTCCGTCCGCACGTCCAGGAGACCCGCCCACGCGGTCAGTACGCAGCAACTGCGCGCAAGCGTCGTGCCGCGGAGGATGGGGGAAAGCCTGGCGGCTGAGCCGTTAATCGTCTGGACATCCTGGCTCGCATATAGTTGAAGACGGTCATGAAAACCGTTGCCTCAAGCTTGTTGTCTGCCCTGTTCAGTTTCGCACTTTGGCTGTCGCCGCTCGCGTCGGCGCACGGTGCGCCAGCGTGTCCCGGCACGCCGACCGCGCCATTGCTTTCCCTGCCGAATCTGCTGAGCGCGGTGAGCCACGGCACCGAGGGCACGATCGTTGCGCTCGGATCATCCTCGACACAGGGCGCCATGGCATCGGATCTCGGCCACTCCTATCCGGCGGTGCTGCAGCAGGCATTGTCCGCGGGGCTGCCGGAGGCGCATGTCGCCGTGATCAATCGCGGCATCGGCGGCCAGGACGCGGCCGAGGAACTGTCGCGGCTGGACGCCGATGTGCTGGCGGTCCGCCCGCAGCTGGTGATCTGGCAGGTAGGCGCCAACGGTGCACTGCGCAACGCCGATCCCTCGGTGTTCCGCGCCACGGTCACCACCGGCGTGCGCCGGATGCAGGCCGCCGGCGCCGATGTCATCCTGATGGACAACCAGCAGTCGCCGGCACTGCTGGCGAAGGCGGCGGAACCGGTGTTTGACCAGGAGTTGGCCCAGGTGGCCAAGGAGACCGGGGCTTCGCTGTTCTCTCGCCGCGCCCTGATGCTGGGGTGGCATCACGACGGCGCGCCGCTCGCCCAGTTCATTGCCGCCGATGGGCTGCATCACAACGACCGCGGCTATCTCTGCGTGGCGCAGTCACTGGCGCACGCGATCCTGGCCGGCCTGGCGCCGGGCCACCGGATGACCGCCAGCCGGTAGGAAGCCGCCGCGCCGGAACTGCATGCGATCGCGCCGGGGCATCTGGGCTGAGCGGCACGTGACCCCCGCCCGGGCCTGCGCTATGACGCGCGCACGGGAGGACCGCGCGACGTGAACCAGTCTTTCGGCGTCAACAGCCTGCGCAATGGCCCGGACGGGCGTGGCCGCTTCGGCGAGTTCGGCGGTCGGTTCGTTGCCGAGACGCTGATGCCGCTGATCCTGGAAGTCGAGCAGGCGTATGTGGCGGCGCGCGCAGATCCGGCGTTCCGGACCGAGCTGGATGCGTACCTGAAGAACTACGTCGGCCGGCCCAGCGCGCTGTGGTTCGCCGAGCGGCTGACCCGCCATCTCGGCGGCGCCAAGGTGTATTTCAAACGCGACGAGCTGAACCACACCGGCAGCCACAAGGCCAACAACTGCATGGGCCAGATCCTGCTGGCCAAACGCATGGGCAAGACGCGGATCATCGCCGAGACCGGGGCCGGCCAGCACGGCGTGGCGGCGGCCACGATGTGCGCGCTGTTCGGGCTGCCGTGCACCGTCTACATGGGAGCGACGGACGTCGCGCGGCAGGCACCCAACGTGTTTCGCATGAAGCTGCTGGGCGCGGAGGTGAAGCCGGTCACCTCGGGCGCGTCCACGCTGAAGGACGCGATGAACGAGGCGCTGCGCGACTGGGTCGCCAATGTCGAGGACACCTATTACCTCATCGGCACAGTCGCCGGCCCGCATCCCTATCCGATGATGGTGCGCGACTTCCAGTCGGTGATCGGCGAGGAGGCGAAGGCGCAGTTGCATGCAGCCGAGGGAAGGCTGCCTGATGCGGCGGTGGCGTGCATCGGCGGTGGGTCGAACGCGATGGGGCTGTTCCACCCGTTCCTCGACGATCCGTCGGTGCGGCTGATCGGCGTGGAGGCGGGGGGACACGGCATCGAGAGCGGCGAGCATGCCGCGAGCCTGACCGGCGGGCGGCCTGGCGTGCTGCACGGCAACCGGACCTATCTGCTGCAGGACGATGACGGGCAGATCATCGAGGCGCACTCGATCAGTGCCGGGCTGGATTATCCGGGGATCGGGCCGGAACATTCCTGGCTGCACGACATCGGCCGGGTGGAGTACGTGTCGGCGACCGACGAGGAGGCGCTGGCGGCGTTCCAGCTCTGCACCCGCACCGAGGGGATCATTCCGGCGCTGGAGCCGGCGCATGCGCTGGCGCATGTGACGAAGCTCGCGCCGGCGATGGGCAAGGATCAGATCGTCCTGATGAACCTGTGTGGGCGAGGGGACAAGGATATCTTCACCGTGGCGGAGCATCTGGGGGTGAAGCTGTGACCCGCATCACCCCTCGCTTCGCCGCGCTCCGCCAGGAAGGCCGCGGCGCGTTCATCCCATTCGTCGAGGCCTGGGACCCCGACGCCGCCACGTCGATGGCGCTGCTCCGTGGCCTGCCGGCGGCCGGCGCCGACCTGATCGAGCTCGGCGTCCCCTTCACCGATCCGATGGCCGATGGTCCGATCGTCCAGGCGTCCGGCAAGCGCGCCCTGAAGGCGGGTGTGAAGGTCAGCCTTGTGCTGGCCATGGTCCGCGAGTTCCGCCGCGAAGACGATGCGACGCCGATCGTGCTGATGGGCTATCTCAATCCCATCCTGTCCTACGGCGCGGAGCGCTTCTGCGCCGATGCGGTCACTGCCGGCGTCGATGGCCTGATCATGGTCGACCTCCCCACCGAGGAGGCAGACATGCTGGTGCCACAGGCGACCGCGCACGGCATCGACATCATCCGCTTGGTGGCGCCGACCACCGACGATGCGCGCCTGCCGCTGGTCCTCGATGGCAGTTCGGGTTTCGTCTACTACGTGAGCATCACCGGCATCACCGGCACGCGCAGCACCACGGCCGAGCACCTCGGTGAAGCGATCCCGCGCATCCGCCGTGTCACCGATCTGCCGATTGCCGTGGGCTTCGGCGTGCGCTCGCCGGCGCAGGCGGCCGAGGCCGTGCGCGTCGCCGATGCGGCGGTGGTGGGCTCGGCGCTGTGCAGCACCATCGCGGCGAACCTGGGCAAGCCTGATCTGGTGCGCAACGTGCTGGACCAGGTGCGCGAACTCGCCGCCGGCGTGCGCGGCGCACGGGTGCACGCATGAACTGGCTCACCGAATTCGTCCGTCCGAAGATCCGCACGCTGTTCGCGCGGCGTGAGGCGCCGGAGAACCTCTGGCACCAATGCCCTGCGTGCCAGCAGATGATCTTCCACCGCGACCTGATCGCGAACCTCAAGGTCTGCCCGCACTGCTCGCACCACATGCGCCTGGGCGCGGTCGAACGGCTTGGCTACACCTTCGACGAGGGCAGCTTCACCCGCATCGAACTCCCGAAGGTCACTGCCGACCCGCTGCGCTTCCGTGACACCAAGCGCTACACCGACCGGCTGAAGGAGGCGCGCGACAAGACCCACCTCGATGACGCGATCGTGGTCGCACATGGCCGCATCGACGGTCAGCAGGCGGTCGTCGCGGCGATGGAGTTCGAGTTCATCGCCGGCTCGATGGGAGCCGCGGTCGGCGACGGCATCCTGGCGGCGGCGCGCCTCGCGGTGCTGCAGGACGCGCCGCTGATCGTGTTCACCGCCTCGGGCGGCGCGCGCATGCAGGAAGGCGCGATCAGTCTGATGCAGATGCCACGCACAGTGATCGCGACACGGTTGGTGAAGGAGGCCGGGCTGCCATACATTGTGGTGTTGACCGATCCCACCACCGGTGGCGTGACCGCGAGCTTCCCGATGCTGGGCGACATCGCCATCGCCGAACCCGGCGCCTTGATCGGCTTCGCCGGGCCGCGCGTGATCGAGCAGACGGTACGCGAGAAGCTGCCCGAGGGCTTCCAGCGCGCCGAGTACCTGCACGAGCACGGCATCGTGGACATGGTGGTGAAGCGCACCGAGCTGAAGGCGACGCTGGCGCGTGTGATCTCGCTGCTGCGCGTCAAGGAAGCGCCGGTCGCCGCGTGAGCGCGCGCATCGAAGGCATCGTCGCACGTCTGCACGGCCTGCATCCGCGGCTGATCGATCTCAGCCTGGATCGGCTGCGCGATCTGCTGGCGAAGCTGGATCATCCGGAACGGCGGCTGCCGCCGATCGTCCATGTCGCCGGCACCAACGGCAAGGGCAGCACCTGCGCGTTCGTGCGCGCGATGGCCGAGGCGGCGGGGCAGCGCGTGCACGTCTATACCTCGCCACACCTGGTGCGGTTCAACGAACGCATGCGGATCGCTGGAGAATTGGTGTCGGACGAAGCGCTGGCAGCCGCGCTCGAGCATGTCGAGCAGGTCAACGCCGGTGCCGCGATCACCGTGTTCGAGGTGATCACGGCGGTCGCCTTCCATCTGTTCGCTGAGACACCGGCCGATCTGTGCGTGCTGGAGGTGGGTCTCGGCGGCCGTGGCGATGCAACCAATGTGATCGATCGGCCAGCCGCCTGCGCGATCACGTCGATCTCGCTCGATCATCGCGAGCTGCTGGGTGAGACGCTGGACGTGATCGCCGCGGAAAAGGCCGGCATCATGAAGCGCGGTGTCCCGGTGGCGATCGGTGCACAACCGGCCGAGGTGCTGGACGTGCTGCTGGCAGCGGCGGAGCGAGCCGGTGCGCCGGTGACGCTGAGGGATCGCGATTGGCACATCGCCCCGGGTCGCTACAGCGATGGACGCGGCACGCTCGATCTGCCGCCGCCGTCGCTGCCGGGTGCATTCCAGCTGGACAACGCCGGCATCGCCATCGCGGCGCTGCGCGCGTCGGGGCTGGCGATGGATGTCGCCGGCATCGCTGCCGCGGAATGGCCGGCGCGGCTGCAGCGCCTGCGCGGCCGGCTGGCAGCGCTGTTGCCGGCGGACTGGGAGCTGTGGCTCGACGGCGGCCACAATCCGGGCGCCGGCGTCGTGCTGGCCGAACATCTGCGGTCGTGGTCGGATCGGCCGGTGCATCTGGTCGTTGGCTTGAAGCAGACCAAGGACGCCAGCGAGTTCCTGCGGCCGTTGGTTCCGTTTGCAACCACTTTGTGGGCGGTGGCCGAACCGGGGCAGCACGACGCGCGGCCGATCGAGGGGATCATTGAAGCGTCGGGCGGCGTCGCGCGGCCAGGCCCGCGCGTAGCGGACGCACTGCGAGCGCTGCCGCGCGATCGGCCGGCGCGGGTGTTGATCTGCGGCAGTCTGTACTTGGCGGGCGAGGTATTGAAGCTGGATGGGTGATGGGTATCGCTTCGCTCCACCCATCCTGCAGGGTTCCAACGCAATGGTTCCAACGCAAAGGTCCTGACGCAACAATAGGATGGGTGGAGCGAAGCGATACCCATCAGGTCTGGCACAACCCCGCCCGCCGTGCTGAATTGCCGCGGGAGACAGGGAGCGGACAGCCCGATGAACGACGCAACGCAACGGCCGGCCACTCAGGGCAAAGGGCTGGCGAAATCCCCCGGCGCGCTCGCCGGCCTGAAGGTCGTCGATCTGACGCGCGTCCTCGGCGGGCCGTACTGCACGATGATCCTGTCCGACCACGGCGCCGAGGTGATCAAGGTCGAGCCGCCGCAGGGCGACGAAGTGCGCGACTGGGGCCCGCCGTTCCATGACGACGACGCCAGCTACTACATTGGCATCAACCGCAACAAACGCGCGATTGCGCTCGACATCGGCAAGCCGGACGGTCGTGCCGTACTGCTGCGCCTGCTGGACGGTGCCGACATCCTGATCGAGAACTTCAAGCCAGGCTCGATGGAGAAATGGGGCATCGGTTACGAAACGCTGGCAGAACGCTTCCCGCGGCTGATCCATTGCCGCATCTCCGGCTTCGGCGCCGACGGGCCGCTCGGCGGCCTGCCTGGCTACGATGCGATCCTGCAGGCGATGACCGGACTGATGAGCGTCAACGGCGACGCTTCCACCGGGCCGATGCGTCTCGGCACCGCGATCGTCGACATGGGCACCGGACTGTATTCGGCGATCGGCATCCTGATGGCGCTGCACGAGCGCGAACGCTCCGGCCGCGGCCAGTATCTCGACATGACGCTGTACGACTGCGGCATGGCACTGTTGCACCCGCAGGCAGCGAATTTCTTTCTCAACGGCAAACGACCGGCGGGCACCGGCAATCCGCATCCCAATCTGGTGCCGTATGACAAGTTTCCCACCAGGAGCTGCGACATCTTCATCGCTTCAGGCAACAACGGGCAGTTCCGCAAGATGGCCGAGATCATCGGCCGGCCGGAACTCGCCGATGATCCGCGTTTTGCCGACAACGGCAAGCGTAACGTCAACCGCGCCGCTCTGACCGAGGTGCTTGCGGCCGCCTTCGCCGAGCATGACGGCAACGAGCTGTCGCTGAAACTGATCCGCGGCGGTGTGCCCGCGGGACCAGTGCTGCCGGTAGACGAAGCGACCGCGGCGCCGCACACCGCGCACCGCGAAATGGTCACGGAGCTGGACTGGTATCGCGGGCTCGGCACGCCGATCAAGTTGCGCCGCACGCCTGGCGGCACGCGCCGGCCGCCGCCGAAATTCGCACAGGACGGTGCCGAGGTGCTGGCGCAGCACGGCTACACCGCGGAACAGATCGCGGCGCTGCAACGCGACGGCGTCCTGCTGACCGAACGCCGCAAATAGCGGCGGAGCCAGCAAGCACCAGAACCACCCATATGCCAGAGGCTGCACTGCCGGCACGCGAGATGCTGAAGCTGTCCGGGCAGGCGACGGTTGCCTGGGCGGCGTTCGACGCGGGGTGGTATCTCGCCGCCAATCCCGATGCGCGTGTCGAACTGAACGATACGGACAATACGGCAGTGCTGCGGTTCTATCTGGAACACGGTCAGCGGCGCGGGCATTCACCGAACATCTGGTTCGACGAAGCCTGGCACGTGAAGGTGCATCCGGGTGCGGCCGCCGCGGTACGCGAGGGTCATGCGGAATCCGGGTTCGACAGCTATTGCCGTGCCGGGTTCCGCGCCCGCTCGCCGCACTGGCTGTTCCAGGAGACGGCATATCGCCAGCGCTATCCCGATCTGCACGATGAAGCGTTGGGCGCCGACGGCAACGTCAATGGCTACGATCACTACCTGAAGCACGGCAGCCGCGAAGGCCGCATCGGGCACATGCTGTTCGACCCCGTGGTGTATCGTTCGCGGTTGAACGCGGACGAGCGGGCGGTGGCCGATATGATCGGTGATTATGCGCATTATCTCCGGGGCATTTTGGAGCGACGGCCCGAGATCGCCGCGTCGCACTATTTCGATGCGGTCTGGTATCTGCGCCGGCATCCGGCGGTCGCCGGGGCAATCGCGGCCGGCCAGTGGCTCTGCGCGCTGCACCACTATCTGGCCAACGACACGCCGACCGGGTTCGATCCGCTGCCGGAATTCTCCGAAACCTACTACCTCGATCGCTACAAGGATGTCGCGGCGGCGGTGGAGGCGAAGGACCGACGCAACGGCTACGATCATTTCCTCGCCAAAGGAATTTCGGAGCTGCGAGCGTCGCACGCGACGATCGACCTGCGGTACTACCGCACGACACATCCCTCGGTGCGCGGCGATCTGGACGGCGGCCAGGTGCGCGATGCCTTCGCCCACTACCTGACCAAGGGCCGCGGTCAGGGACTGGCTGCCGTGCCGCCGATCGAGGATCAGGTCACCGAACGGCAGGCCGCCGCGCTCAATCGCCGGCGCGCGGACAATCTGATGCCTGGCAGTGCGCGGATGGTGCTGGACTTCTCCTGCGCCGGTACGCCCGCGGTCAGCGTGATCCTGGTGCTGCGCGATCGGGTTGCGCTGACGCTGATGACGCTGGGCACATTGCGCGCGAACTTCGCCGGTGACATCGAGCTGATCCTGATCGACATCGGCTCGACGGACGACACGCGACGGATCGGGCATTTCGTGCGTGGTGCAAGCGTGCTGCGGTTCGACACTTCGCTCAACCTGATCAGTGTGCGCAACGCGGCGCTGAACTGCGCCAGCGCGGAGGCCGTGCTGTTCATGGACGGTGCGGTCGAGCTGGCTCCCGGCGCGCTCGCCGCGGCGCTGCGGCGGCTGCAATCCGATGCGGGCGTCGGCGCGGTCGGCGGCAAGCTGGTGCGCGCGCACGGCCGGCTGGAAGCGGCCGGCAACATCGTCTGGCGGGATGGCGCCACTCTCGGCTATCTGCGCGATGGCTCGCCGCTTGCGCCGGAAGCAAATTTCGTGCGCGACGTCGACTTCTGTTCCGCCACGTTCCTGCTGTTGCGGGCAGACCTGCTGCACCGGATCGAGGGTTTCGACGATGCATTCGCCGAGGGCGACTACGCCGATGTCGATCTTTGCCTGCGCATCGCCGCGGCGGGCTCGCGCGTAACGTATGATCCTGCCGTCGTGGTCAACCGGCTGACGCAGATCGGCCCGGGTCCGGGTCCGGGGAATGCGCGCGAGGCGATGCTTCGGAAGCACGTCAACCGGTTGCGGTTCAGCCATGTCTCCGACCGACGTGTCGAGGTATTCGCGCGCTCGAACGATGCCGGTCGTCGCGTGCTGTTCATCGACGACATGATACCATTGCGACGGCTTGGTTCAGGCTTCGTGCGCTCCAACGATCTGATCCAGGTGATAGCGTCACTCGGCAATCGCGTCACGGTGTACCCGATGAACGACTGCCGGTTCGGTCTTGCCACCATCTATGGCGACGTGCCCGACACGGTCGAGGTGATGCACGACCGAACACATGAGGATCTTGCGGCCTTCCTCGCCGCGCGCCAGGGCTATTACGACGCGATCTGGATCGCGCGCACGCACAATCTCGATCGCATCAGGCCAATCCTGGAACGGATCACCGCCGGTAGCGGCAAGTTACCGCGCATTGTGCTGGACACCGAGGCGGTTGCCGCGCTGCGCGAGGCGGAACACGCAGCGCTCGCCGGTGTGACGCCGTTCGATGTTGATACGGCGATCATGCGGGAATTCGCCAACGCGCATTTGTGCCAGCGCATCATCGCGGTGAGCCCGCAGGAAGCACGGAAACTGCGCGATCTGGGCTTCACCGATGTCATGGTGATCGGCCATTGGCGCGAGACACAACCAACACCGTGCGCGTTCGCCGACCGTGCGGGCATACTGTTCCTCGGCGCGATCCATCAGCCGGACAGCCCCAACCGCGACGCGCTCGCGTGGCTGGTGCATGAGGTGCTGCCGCTGGTGGAACAGTCGCTGGGGTGGGAGACGCGGCTGACCGTCGCGGGCTACATCGATCCGGCGATCTCGCTGGACGCTTACAGCAAACATCCGCGGATCACGTTGCGTGGCACGGTCGAGGATGTTGCGCCGCTATACGACGCACATCGTATTTTCGTCGCTCCGACGCGTTATGCCGCCGGCGTGCCGTACAAGGTGCATGAAGCGGCATCCTACGGCTTGCCGGTGGTCGCAAGCGAGCTGCTGTGCCGGCAGCTGGGCTGGCAGAGCGGACGCGAGATGATTGCGGTGGACACGGCGGATCCGGCGGAATTCGCGCGGCGGATCGTCGCGTTATACCGAGATCCCACACTGTGGCAGACACTGCGCGACAACTCGCTGGAGCGCGTGCGCGCGGAGAACAATCGCGCGCAATACGAGATCGCAGTGCGCCAGGTGCTGGAAGCGCAATGACAGGCATATCGGGGCTTTCATACATGTCGGCGCTATGCGGTCATGCGGAGGGCGGGAAATCACCTCAACCAGCAAATTCGACACGGAGTTGCACGGAGTTGGCACGGAGTTTCACGGAGGAAGCATCGATTGGGCGCTTCGGGCCGAACATGATCCGGACCAGCGCGAAGCGCATAAGAATCGTCTCCATGCAACTCCGTGCCAACTCCGTGCAACTCCGTGTCACGTTGCCTTGGATTGGCAATGACTTTGCGCTTTGCGGGAACCCCGACGGCTTGCCCTTGCGGCCGACCTAAACCACTGTCGCGGCGCCGATATGGAGAACACCGCCGTGGCCGAGCACATCGACTACTACGCCTCGTTGAACTCGCCCTGGACCCATCTGGGCGCCGCACGCATCGAGACGCTGGCGGCGAAGCATGGTGCGGCGCTGCGTATCTACCCGGTGGATTTCGGCGCCATCTTCCCCGCCTCCGGCGGCCTGCCGCTGCCGAAGCGCGCGCCGCAGCGCCAGGCCTACCGCTTGATGGAACTCCGCCGCTGGCGCGACTTCCTGGGCGTGCCGATCAACGTCGAGCCGAAGCACTTCCCCTCCAGCGAGGCACTCACCGCCCCGTGCGTCATCGCGCTGCGCGAGACCCAGGGCGACGCGCCCGCCATCAAGCTGGCGCATCGTGTGCTGCGTGCGGTGTGGCAAGACGAGCTGAACCCGGGCGATCCGGCCACACTCGCCCGCCTGATTGCCGAAATTGGCCTCGACGCCGATGCGGTAATGAGCCTTGGCGCCGAACCTCGCTGGACCGAGCGCCGCACTGACGACACCAAGGCCGCGCTGGACCGCGGCGTGTTCGGCGCGCCCAGCTATGTCATCGGCGACGAGATCTTCTGGGGCCAGGACCGCCTCGAGTTCGTAGCGCGGAAGCTGGCGCGCGGCGGATAGGCACCCCGCAGCACGGATCATTGCGGCCTTAGCGCTTCTCTAACCATGTTCCACGAGGATGCGCCGGCGATGTGACGGCGAAGACCGCTTGCGCCGCATCTCGCGCTAGGTGGCTGCTATGCGACGCATTCTGCTCTGCGCATTGCCGGCCGTGTTCGGGCTGGCTGTCCCACACGCCCTCGCGCAGCAGGTGATTTCCACGCCCATTCTGACATCCGACGAGAACTTCCGCGACCTTGCGGGTATCGCAGCGCGCTACGGCGGCACCGGGTTCGCCGACACGACTGCCAACAACGGCGTCATGCGCACCGGCGTGTTCTATCGCTCCGAGGTGCTCAACGTCAGCAATGCGGACTTCGCCACGCTGTCCTCGCTGCACATCACCCGCGACATCGATCTGCGCACGCCGGCGGAGATCGCTGCGACGCCGGACCGGGTGCCGATCGGCGCGGCGTATACCAACGTCAACATCTATGGCACCCCGGCGCCGCCTCCGGCGGGAGCGCCCGCCACCCAGGCCGAGGCGGCGGCCCAATTCGAGACGCTGTACCGCGCGTTTGTGACCAACCCGGTCGAGCGAGCCACATTCGGCACGGTGCTGATCGACCTGGCGCATGCCTCCGACGCAGCGCTGTACCACTGCTCGGCCGGCAAGGATCGGACCGGATGGACATCGGCCCTGCTGCAGAGCATCGCCGGCGTGGCACCGGCGACGCTCGAGAGCGATTATCTGGCGACCAATCGGTATGAGGCCGGGGAGATCGCGGCCGAGCTGGCGGCGATCCGGGCGACCAAGGGCGACGCGGCGGCGGCGATCGTCGGTCCGACGTTGGGCGTGCAGTCAGGCTACCTGCAGGCCGCGCTCGATCAGGTGATCGCGTCGTACGGCTCAATGAACGCCTACCTCACCCAGGGACTGGGGCTCAGCCAGGCCGACATCTATGTGCTGCGCGCCAAGCTGGTCGATTACCTGACCCTGCCGGGCCAGAGTGGGTTCATTGGCAACGCCGCTGCCGGGACCGCGCTGCTGAACGAACTGCAGGACTCGCCGCTGTCCGGCGCGTATACCGCGTTCAACTATTACCTGCAGTCGGCGATCGACGCGGGCACGCTCGGCGGCGTGCAGGCGCAGGTGGGCGGCCAGGTGAACGCCGACGCCGCGGCCTATCTGCTGCGCCAGCCGCTATGGCTCGATGCCGCGCTCGCGCCCTATGCCGACGGGCGTGACCTTGCCGAGGGGCAGACACGCATCTGGCTGACCGGGCTGGGCGGCACCTTCGCTACCGCCGCGCACGGTGGCGCGGCAGGCAGTTCGGAGCAGAACGCCGGGCCGGTGATGGGTGCGACCTATCGCATCGACAGCCAGGCCAGTGCGTACCTGGGCATCGGCTACGATTGGGGCACGGTGGGCAGCGCCGGCGCCAATGCCGATGTGGGCACCGTGGTGGGCACGATCGGCGCCCGCTACGCCTTCGCCTCGTTGGAAGAGGGACCGTATCTGGCGGCGCGCGCGGACATCGGCGGGGTCGACTACCAGGACAAACGGCCAATCGGCGGCGGGCTGGGGACCGCACGCGGCACGACGGCGGGCGTGGTCTATGGCGGGCAGGCGGTGCTGGGCGACGTGATCCAGCTGGCGACGTTCACCGTCACGCCGCAGGCTGGCATCCGGGTCGCCCATGTCACGCTGGGCGGCTTCAACGAGAGCGGCAGTGAGCTCGCGTTGGACGTGGGTCGCGTCAGCCATACCGCTTCCAACCTGCTGGCCGGGGTCAATGTGGGACTGGCTCCGCAGCCACTGGGCGAATGGACCATCACGCCGATGGTCACCCTCGGCGTCGAGCTCGCGCTGGGCAGCACTAAGGTGGCCAGCAGCGGCAGCCTGTACGGTTTCACGGTGAGCCAGTATGCCGCGTATGACAGCCGGTACCTGCTCGAGGGCGGTCTCGGCGTCACTGCGCAGCATGGCGCTTTCGGCGTGAAGGCGGGTGTGAACGCGGTGCAAGGCGACGGCAGCACCGGCGTCAACGGGCAATTGTCGGTGGCCTACCGGTTCTAGAGCGAGCGCGCAGCAACTCGTAGGATGGGTGGAGCGGCAGCGAAACCCATCGAGCCAGGTGATCGTACGAGTTTCCAGTCAGGCCGAAAATGCCGGAACGATCGGCATGTTGCCCCTGCCCATGGCCTGCGTGGCGCCGGCCATGACGAAAGGCCAATGCTGGAACCCGCATGCCCGGGTTCCCGCTTCCGACGGAATGACGTATGGACGCGGCCATGACGTCCGAGCCAAGAAAAGTCAGCGAGGCGCGCGCGCTCTGGCTGATCTCCGCCGCCCACCTCGTCAGCCACTTCCACTACCTTGTGTTCCCGCCGCTGTTCTATCTGCTGCGCGAGCGCATGGGTGTCGGCTTCGTCGAGCTCGGGCTTGCGATCACCATCACCAACGTGACCTCCGCCCTGGTCCAGGCGCCGATGGGCTACATCGTGGATCGCGTGGGAGCGCGCCGCGTGCTGATCGCCGGGCTCTGCCTGTCCGGCGTCGCCTACGGCTCGGTCGGCGTGTTCCCGCTGTATTCCTGGATGCTGTGCGCGTCGGTGCTGATCGGCATCGCCAACGCGGTGTATCACCCGTCCGACTACTCGATCCTGGGCGCGGTGATTGATCCGGCACGCGTCGGACGTGCCTTCTCGATCCACACCTTCGCCGGCTTCTTCGGCGGCGCGATCGCGCCGACCGTGATGCTGGTCGTCGCCTCCACGGCCGGCCTCGACGCGGCGCTGATGTTCGCCGGCCTGATCGGGCCGGTCGTAGCGGTGCCGCTGCTGCTGTCACCGGGACTGGACCTGATCGCGCCTCGCCCCGCGGCGACGCGGCAGGAGACAGACCGGCCGCCCGCGCGGGTCCTGCTGTCGCCCGCGGTGATCGGGCTGACCGGCCTGTTCGCGCTGCTCAGCCTGTCCTCCGGTGCAATCTCGACGTTCTCGGTGGTGGCGCTGGTCGCGCTGTATGGCATCCAGTTCTCTGCCGCGAACGCCGCGCTGTCCGCCTATCTGATGGCGACCGCGATCGGCGTGCTGGCCGGCGGGTTCGTCGCCGACGCGACCCGCCGCCACGCCGAGGTGGCGGCGGTCGGGTTCGGCGCCGCGGCGGCGCTGATGTTCGTGATCGGCACGTTCGACCTCGGCGTCATCCTGCTGATGGCAGCAATGGCGGCGGCGGGTTTCCTGTCTGGCATGATCATGCCGTCGCGCGATATGCTGGTGCGCGCCGCCGCGCCGCCCGGCATGGCCGGCCGCGTGTTCGGCATGGTCACCACCGGCTTCAACATCGGCGGGGCGATTGGCCCTATGCTCGGCGGCTGGTTCATGGACAATGGGGCACCGCGCTGGATCTTCTACAGCTCGGTCTGCTTCATGCTGCTGACCGTGCTGGCAGTCCTGTTGGGCGACCGGCGGTCGCGCCGCAGGGCGCATGGTATGGTTTTGGTACAGGCGGAGTGATGGCGATGGCACGGAACCGGGATGACGAAGAGCTGGCGCTGATCGAGCTGGCGCAGCGGGTGCTGCCGGCCGGCAGTTTCGGCAACCTGGCCGGCGACATCGTGATCCGCGAGGGCCGCGGTGGCCGGGTGTGGGACGTCAGCGGCAACGAGTACGTGGATTTCCTGCTGGGCTCCGGCCCGATGTTCATCGGCCATGCGCATCCCGACGTGACCGCCGCCGTCCTGGCGCAGGTGCCGCGCGGCTCGACGTTCTTCGCCAACAACGAGCACGGCATCAGGCTGGCCGCCGAAATCGTCGATGCCGTGGCGTGCGCCGACAAAGTCCGCTTCGTCAGCAGCGGCACCGAGGCGGATGCCTACGCCATGCGTGTCGCGCGCGCTTTCCGCGGCCGCGACAAGATCCTGAAGTTCGAGGGCGGCTATCACGGCATGAGCGACTACAGCCTGATGAGCCTGGCGCCGAAGCGTCCCGGCAACTTCCCGCAGGCCGCACCGGACTCGCCGGGCATTCCGCGCAGCGTGCGCGACGAGATGCTGATCGCGCCGTTCAACGATACGGCGATGGCGGTCAGCCTGATCCACGAGCACCACGACGAACTCGGCGGCGTCATCGTCGAGCCATTCCAGCGCCTGCTGCCGCCGAAGCCGGGCTTCCTCCAGGCGCTGCGCGACGCGTGCACCGAGCACGGCATCCCGCTCATCTTCGATGAGGTGGTCACCGGTTTCCGCTTCGCCTATGGCGGTGCGCAGGCGTTCTACGGCGTGACTCCCGATCTGTGCACGCTGGGCAAGATCATCGGCGGCGGGTTCCCGCTGGCGGCGATCGCCGGGCGCGAGGACATCATGTCGCTGTTCGATCGCGGCAAGGTCGGCGACGACAGGTTCCTGACCCAGATCGGCACGCTGTCGGGCAATCCTGTGGCGGCGGTGGCCGGCCTCGCGACGCTGGAGGTGCTGCGACGTCCCGGCGCCTACGAGAAGGTGTTCGCCACCGGACGGGAACTGATAGCCGGTATTTCCGGCCTGCTGCAGAAGGCCGGCCTGCCCGCGCAGGTGATCGGCGTGCCGCCGCTGTTCGACATCATCTACGCCACCGGCGATGTCGAGAACTATCGCGCGACATTGCGCGGCGACATAGAGATGCAGCGGCGGTTCAATCGCAAGCTGCGCGAAGGCGGCATCATGAAAGGCGACAGCAAGTTCTACGTCTCGCTGGCGCACGATGCGGCGGACGTGAAGCAGACGCTGGCCGCGGTGAGCGCGGCGGTGGAGGCGGAGCTCGCCGAGACGCGCGTGCCGGCGCAGTAACGGCTCGCCGGTTCCGCTGAGGCGACTTTGCCGAAGCCGGCGTCGCCGCGGATTGCTCTTCTGATGATACGAGGCGGT
>DASXNR010000445.1:0-8368 GCA_036494925.1 Acetobacteraceae bacterium | reverse complement strand
GAATGCGCCAACAAGGCTGAATTGCCGATGGTGCGCGACCGCCCGGACACTCGACTAACGCACAGTCCCATCACCCTCCAGCGGACGCACCTCACCCTTGAAAACATTGCCAACCAGCTGGGCACGCGTCGCGGTGATGTTGTGGACGAAGGTGGTCGGCCGATTCTGGTCGTTGGTGAAATTGTTGCTCTTGATCCATCGGGGCCATCCTGCAGATCACTGTTGATGACCTCGGTTCGCAAGGTGCGGACTTGATGTGATGTCCGACATGCGTATCGAGGAACTTTGACCGCTCCGCATGCAACAACGCGACGTGGTTGACGTAGATCGCGTGCGCGCAACTGAGATCGCATTTCCCGTTGCCGACGAACTCACTGCCCACGATGGGGATCTCCGTCCCCTCGGGCGGGCAGCCAGAATGCCGTCTTCATTGTCGATGAAGCGGCTGTTCTCGATCGTCAGATTGCCGCCTTCCGCGCGAATGCCGGCGCCGTTCTTATCCGGCACGCGCGCCCGTTGCAGGCTGAGATTACGTATCTGGTATCGTTGCCGGAAGGGACCAGGACCGCCCTTCCGCCGCCCGCGGCAAATGCCGCTCTTGTCGCCAACGCGTCATGATTTTCGCTGCGCGAGCGGCACACTGGACAATCTTGCGCTGCGCGCCTTGAATCCCGCTTCCTGAAGCAAACCAACTGGTCGCGCCATGCCGGAAGCCTATTCAAAGATCACGCGCAATGTCTGCGTCTCAGTGCGGTCGTTCTACCTGGAGGACCAGTCGCAGCCGGACGAAAGCCACTTCGTCTGGGCCTATCGCGTCAAGATCGAGAACCGCGGGCGCGAGCCGGTGCAGCTGCTGCGCCGCACCTGGCAGATCACGGACGCGCGTGGGCGTACCCAGCACGTGCACGGCGCCGGCGTCGTCGGCGAGCAGCCACTGCTCGAGCCGGGCGAAAGCTTCGAATACACCTCGGGCACGCCGCTCGACACCCCCTCTGGATTTATGGTCGGCGCCTACCACATGGTGCTGCCGTCGTCCGGCGAGAACTTCGACGTGGCCATTCCTGCGTTCAGCCTGGACAGCCCCCACCAGAGCAGTAGGGTGCATTAAACCCCTATCGGGCGGTCTGCCCGGAATCCCACCATCTCCAGATCCGGAGGACGAGCGCAGTGAATATCGTCACGACCGTTGCCCGCGAGACGACGGCGGCCTCGACCGACCGGCCGACCCGCGAGGAGGCCCAAGCCGCCATTCGCACCCTGCTGCGCTGGGCCGGCGACGACCCGACGCGCGAGGGACTGGTCGATACACCCGCCCGGGTGGCCCGCGCCTATGAGGAGTTCTTCGCCGGCTACGCCATCGATCCGGTCGCGCTGCTGGAGCGCACCTTCGAGGAGACCGACGGTTACGACGAAATCGTGCTGCTGCGCGACATCCGCCTGGAGAGCCACTGCGAACACCATATGGTGCCGATCATCGGCCACGCCCACGTTGCCTACCTGCCGCATCGCAGGGTGGTCGGGATCAGCAAGCTGGCCCGCGTGGTGGACGCCTACGCCCGGCGGCTCCAGATCCAGGAGAAGCTCACCGCACAGATCGCCAACACGATCCAGCAGGTGCTGGAACCGCGTGGCGTCGCGGTGGTGATCGAGGCTGCGCATCAATGCATGACCACCCGCGGCGTGTACAAGCCCGGCGTGACCATGGTGACCAGCCGCATGCTCGGAGCGTTCCGCGACGATCCCACGACGCGGCGCGAGGTGCTGGCGATGATCGGCAAGGGGATGGGCGGCGGGCAGTGAGCCCGCCGCCCGTGTCGGGCGGTGATAGTCGCTTGCTCCTACTCCGGGGCCTCAGCACGGTGGCTGCGCACGCCAGAATGGCGTGGCAAGTTCGCGATACACATCGGCGGACGTCGCGCCAAAGTCCGCCAGCTCCTGCTGCGTGAGGTTGGCCAGCGTCCGCCGCTCACGGATGCGGTTGCGCCAGAGCCGCAGCGTCGCGGCGAACCGTGCCAGCGGACGCGGGCTGCCGCCGGCCGACCGGTGTACGCCGATCACTTGAGAATTTGTCAGGAAAGGATGGGAAGTCGCGGACATTGCCGTTGCTCCTGGTATAGGAAGTAACGGTCAGGTGTGTCTCTACGGTTGGCCTTACAAAGGATAGTTTATCAGCCGTCGCATGAGCGGACGTCATGTCAATCTCCGCCGAAGATCGCCTCCGGCAGCAGTGCCGAGACCACATAGTTCGGCACATCGACCACGTTCGAGACGCGCAGATCGACCGCGACGCTGCAAATCACGTAGGCCTGCTGGCGGCTGAAGCCGCGCTCCTGCAACAGCTCCATCATGTTCAGCACGGCATTGCGGCAGGCGAGCGTGAGGTTCTCCGCCTCGATCTCGCCGGTGGCATTGATCGGCATGCCCATGACGCCAAGGAACCGTTCCGGCGCGGCGTAGCGGGGATCTGTGAAGTAGCTGGTGCGCGAGAACACCGGCGATACGAATTTCCGCCGGGTGGCGAGCCCTTTGTGCACTCTGAAGCGTACCACCGCGGTGGCGCCCATCTCGACCGCGGTGACGCAGACCTCGCCGTCGCCCTGCGCGAAATGGCCGTCGCCGGTGGAGAACAGCGCGCCTTCCTTGAACACCGGCAGATACAGCCTGGCACCCCTGGTGAGTTGCTTCACGTCGAAATTCCCGCCGTTTTCGCGCGGCGGAAGCGTGCGCAGGCCGGTAAGGCCGCAGGGACCGGCAGGCACCGCGCCGTCGGCGTCAGGCGGCAGTGCGAAGCCGCCGCGGTCGATCACCCGCTGCTCCCGCGCGGTCCAGGCGGCGAGCTGTTCGGCGGTGGGGGCGACCGCGGAGACGCCCATGAAAGGCGCACCGGGGACGCGCACGCCCGGGAGCTGGGCCGAAGTGGCCCAGTTGTCCTTGAGCTCCCAGTGCACCAGGAACGGCTCGGTCATCACGTCGCGCAGGAAGCCCAGGCCCGGCATGATCGCGCTGAACGCGGTGGGCTGCGGGATGATGTCGGTGAACTCGATCTCCAGCACGTCGCCGGGCTGTGCGCCCTTGACGAACACCGGGCCGGTGAGCGGATGCACTGCTCCGGCGTTGAGTGAGGCGAAGTCGCCAACTGTGGTGGTCGGAGTGATCTGACCGTCGAGCGCATCACGGGTTTCCAACGCGATCTCCTCGCCTTCGCCGATCTCGGCGGCGGGGGCGATGTCGGGGTGGTAGCGGTTGTGGCCGCAGTTCGGTTCGTCGCAGAGCGGCTTGCTGCGGTCGATGCGGATCGCGCGCATGATTGGATCCTCCTGGGCGGTGGCAACTGTGACTCGCCAGGGTCGCGAAGGCGAGGGCACCGCCCTATCGCGCCTCCGGTGCGATATTGCGCACTGACCCGAGAAACGCCTCCAACTCGGCGCGATCCCATTTCAGATGCACGCGCGTGGTCGAGGCTGGGTTCCTGCCGAGACCCACGCCAGGACGGCGTTCGATTGCCGGTCGGATCGGCCTTGGCACGAAGCCGCCGCCGCAGTTCGGGCAGACGTTGAATAGTATCGCCTCAACGCAATTGGCGCAGAACGTGCACTCGTAGCTGCAGATGTGTGCGTCCGTCGCACTCGGCGGCAGGTCCTTGTCGCAGTATTCGCAGTTGGGTCGCAGTTGCAGCATGGTCGATCCTCACGCTTCCAGTGGAGCCGTTGACAGCCACCAGCCGTCGCCGGCCAGCCAGCAGGTTTCGTCCGGTTCGTCCGGCGCACGCCGCAGCGATTGGATAGGTGGAGCGGAGCGCGACTTTCGCAGCGCCGCGACCAGTCTCGCCTGTGCTGCATCATCGCGGCCGCCGATGCAGTCGACAATGCCGACCCGGCAGACATGACGCGCCGCGTAGCGCTCACGCTCACCGTTCCGGCGCGTGATCAGTACGAACACGCCGGCCCGGTCCGCTTCCGTCAACGGCACCAGCAGCCTGCCATTGTCCTCGGCCAGCGCGTCGAGCCACGCAACCGACAGATGCGTCACGCCGGCATTGACGATGATGACATCGGCCGGCTGTTCCGGACGGAACGCGAAGCCGTCCGCGGTGACGACATTGGCCTGCGGCCACGCAGGCGCCAGGTTCGTCCGCGCCCGCGCGGCCAGTGCGGCATCGATCTCGACCGCGGTTACCGTGCCGTCGCGGCCGACGATTTCAGCCAGGATCGCACTGTAGTAGCCGGTGCCGATGCCGACATGCACGACGTGCTGGGCCGCGGCGAGACCAAGCTGGTCATACAGGAATGCCCACAGGCTCGGCTGGCCGTTGTTGAGCCTGCGCGCCTCGTCGATCGCGATCAGCACATCATGGTAGAGGTGACGCGGATCGGCGTTCTCGGTGGTCCAATAGTCCCGCACGAACGAGGCGCTCAGCAGACGCCACGGACCCGGTCCGGCGAAGTGCTCGCGCGGCACGGTCGCGAACGCATGCACGACCGCTGGCGATCGCACCCGCGCCACATGCCGCAGCTCCTCGGCGAACCAGCACCGCGCGGCGGCGACTTCGTCCTCCGTCACCTCGTGGTTGTTCACGTGGGCAAACTCCTCACCACCTGATCGACCAGATCGGCAACCGCCAGCGTGCCATCGAGCCGTAGCACGGGACAGGGCAAGGTGCTCAGCCAGGCCTGATGGCGCGGCAGGTTGCGGCCTTCACGCGTGGCGTCGTCATAATGCGAGGCCCAGTCGATGAAGTCCGAGGCTTCCTGGTGCCGCCAGCCGCCCGGGGAAACGGCATCGCGACCGAAACGCCGCGTCTCGCGGGCGCGCAGCCGGTGCACGCGGATCTCGGTCGGCACATACAGAAACGCCACCAGATCGAACATGGCATGTACCGGACGGCCCCAGTCGTCCAGCGATCCGCTGAGCACCCAGTCCGAGCGTTCCAGAAACATCTCGCGCATCAGTCGCAGCCGATCGGCAACATCACGCGTGCGAAGATAGGGCGGCGCGGTTGGCAGCCAGAAATAGTCGTCGGTGTCGTGATGCGGTATGCCAAGGGCATCCGCAAGCGCGCGGCCCAGTGTGGTGACGCCGGCGCCGGACGCTCCGAACACATGAATGCGGCGGGTTCGCAGGCACATGTCGCTGGTGCATAGCCGAAATCGCCGGAAACCTCACGTCGAGACAGCCGGATCACTTGTCCGGTTGTCCACGCCGACAGCGTTCTGACGCGGAACCTTCATATCCCCGTCATCAATTACAGCATCCCTGACGCCTAGAAACCCCGCCAATGCCGCACCAACGGGGAGCAAAGGACATGCATCCACTTCGTCACCGGCCCGGCCTCGCTGCGGCCGCGGCAATCATCGGCCTTGCCGTGGCACCAGCGAGCTTCGCGGCAAACGCCCCCGACTGCCCGAACGACGGGGTGGTCCGTTTCGGCGTCGAGCCGTACGACACCTCCGCCAAGCTGGTGCCGATCTACGACCACATCGCCAAGGCGATCGCCGACAAGCTCGGCTGCGAGGTGAAGGTCTATGTCACCACCACCTACAACGCCGAGATCGAGGCGATGCGGGTGGGTAAGCTGGAGATCGGCGAGTTCGGCCCTCTCGGCTATGTGCTGGCGCACCAGGTTGCCAAGGCCGAAGCGGTCGCCGCGTTCGGCAACAAGGAGGGCCAGCCGGACAGCTACTGGGCAAGCCTGGTGACCTGGCCGGGCTCCGGCATCAAGACGGTGGCCGAGATCCGCGGCCATTCGTTCGCATTCTCCGATCCCGCCTCCACCTCCGGGCACCTGTTCCCCGCTTATGGCCTGCGCAAGGCCGGCATCGATCCGGACAAGGACATCAGGCCGATCTATGCCGGCAGCCACACCTCGTCGTTCGAGGCGTTGTACAACCACAAGGTCGACGCCGGCGAACTGAACAGCGAGCAGCTCGAATCCGCCACCCAGCGCGGCCACTACAAGGACGGCGACGTGGTGTTCCTGTGGAAATCCGATCCGATCCCCACCGATCCGATCACGGTGCGCGGCGATCTGCCCGCCGACTTCAAGGCGCGCCTGACCAACGTGCTGCAGACGCTCGACCTCACCGTACTGCCCGAGGCTGATCGCAAGCTCATGGGCCTGGGCGGCACGCACTTCGTGCCACAGACCGACGGCGCCTATAACGGTATCCGCGATCTGGTGAAGACGCTGAACATCGACCTGGAGAAGCTGAGCTGACGCCACCGATACTGCGGGTCCGCGGGCTGACGCTCCGCTATCCCAACGGCAAGCTGGCGCTTACTGGTGTCGATCTCGAGGTTCAGGCGGGCGAATTGCTGGTCGTGCTCGGCGGCAACGGCTGCGGGAAGACCACGCTGCTGCGTTGCATCAACCGTGCGCTGACGCCGACCGAGGGCGAGGTCTGGCTGAACGGCAACGACATCTCCCACGTCGCCGGCGAGAAACTGCGGCGCGCGCGGCTCGACGTCGCGATGATCTGGCAGCACGCCAGCCTGGTGCGCCGGCGCAGCGTGCTTGCCAACGTCGCCTCCGGCGCCCTGGGGCGGCATCAGACCTGGTGGACGGCACTCGGCAGGTTGCCGCCCGGGGAACTGCGGGCGGCGGCCGACTACCTGGGTCTGGTCGGGCTGGAGCATCTGGCGGCCCAGCGCGCCGACACGCTGTCGGGCGGCCAGGCACAGCGCGTCGCGATCGCGAGGGCACTGGCACAGCGGCCGCTGGTCATGTTGGCGGACGAGCCGGTGGCAAGCCTCGACCCGGAGGCCGCGCAGGACATCATGCACCTGCTGCGTGGCCTGGCGCACAACGAGGGTCATGCGGTGCTGTGCGTGCTGCACCAGGTCGATCTCGCATTCGACTTCGCCGATCGCGTCGTGGGCATGCGCGACGGGCGCATCGCATTCGACGCGCAGCGCGCGGACCTGTCGCGCGATGCGGTGCAGCTGCTGTATCTGGCGGAAGCCGCGTGAGCGCCACGATCGCGCCGCGTGGCTGGGCCGGTGCCGCGGCGATCTCGATTCGCACGGTCGGGGTGGTGGCCGTGATCCTGGTGGTGGTGCAGTCGCTGATCGTGGTGCAGGCGCGGCCGCAGGACCTGATCACCGGCTTCCACGGCATGGTGGACATCATCCGGCGCGCCACGCCGCCCGACTTTTCCCGGCTGCCCGACGTGGCGTGGCCGACACTGGAGACGGTGGATATCGCCATCTTCGGCACGATCGGCGGGGTCGTGATGGCGCTGCCGCTCGCGGTGCTGGCCGCGGCGAACGTGACGCCGTCGCGCGTGCTGTATTATCTCTCGCGCGGCGTCATCGGCTTCACGCGCGCGGTGCCCGATCTGGTGTGGGCGCTGTTCTTCGTCACCGCGGTGGGGCTCGGGCCGTTTCCGGGCGGGCTGGCGCTGGCGGTGCACTCGATCGGCATGCTGGGGCGGCTGTTCGCCGAGACGATCGAGAACATGGACATGGCGCCGATCGACGCGCTGTCCCTGACCGGAGCCAACCGGATGCAGGTGTTTTCCCATGGCGTGGTGCCGATGGTGCTGCCGGCGCTGCTGGGGATTGGTCTGTACCGGCTGGACGAGAACATCCGGTCGTCGCTGGTGCTGGGGTTCGTCGGCGCCGGCGGGATCGGATTCGAGCTGCTGACCGCGATGAATTTGTTCCAGTACCGCGAGGTCTCGCTGCTGCTGATCGTGATCTTCGTCATCGTGTTCGCGGCCGAGCGGCTGTCGGCGGTGTGTCGCCAGCGGCTGAGCTGACGGATTACGCCAGGCCGCGGGCGCGGGCGATCAACTGGCGTTGCAGCCGGCCGCGGGCGCGGACCTCGAACATCGCCTTGTCGGGCTGGCGGAGGGCGAGCTCGAGCGCCGCGGCATGGCGCTGGCGCTGGAACGCGTCGGACAACGCCTCCAGCCAGTCGGCGGCGGCTTTGGGGGCGCCGAGGAAGTAGGGGGTGCCGACGTCGAAGCGCGAGCGGTTGGCGGTCCACCATTGGCCGATGCGGTCGGGATCGGGCCAGGGCAGGTTCTCGTCCTCGTCGAGCGCGACGTTCTCGTCCGCCGGGTCGTCGGTCGGGCCGGACTGGAAATCGGGCGGCGGGCGGCGATCGAGGTCGCGATAGGCGAGGTCGAGGCCGGTGATCATGCTGAACGCCTCGCCGGCGAGACGGGCGGTGGTGGGGTCGGCCATGCGCTCGATCAGCCAGGGGAGGTAGAGCGGGTCGCCGATCACGCCGGTGGCGCGGATCAGCGTGCGCTGGCGGTCGGGGAGTTTGGCGAACTCGCGCAGCCAGGCGTTGGCCTGGGGCACGTCGAGGCGGCGGAGCAGCAGGTCGAGCGCGCGGTCGGCGCGGGGGAGGTTGTTCCAGGCG